>CAYLXL010000001.1:0-84767 GCA_964387745.1 uncultured Gammaproteobacteria bacterium
CTTTTTCTTAGGATGACGTACCCCGTGAACAATTACTATTTATAGAAATATTTATAGGTCATATGTACCTGGCCACGACCATTACACACGTAACGATTGTGGCCAGGTACCAAGCGTTTCCCAATACCTGTTTCGTAGCGTTCTATACTTCTAAACCTGGTACGTATTGTGCGATTAGTTTGTCTTTGCTAACGGAATCATCTGGCGTATTACTTAAAATAATTAACCAAAGACTTTGTTTTGGAAAATACTTTATATTACTTCTAAACCCAAGCCAAGCACCACTATGGCTGTACATTGGACCAAATTTGTTGTCATCATACAAGCCCCAACCATACCCATAATTATTATTATCGCCATTGTTTAATGCTACTTTACTAGGAGCTTTTGGCGCTCATATATTAAAATTTAAACTATCCACAGAAATGCAGAGTGTTTATCAAACCGGCATCAGCTACCAGTTTTATCATACCCTCGCATTAGTGCTTGTTGAGATCATATCAACTACCCATAATTCCAAATATTTAAAACTATCAGGTTACATGTTCATGACAGGGATTATACTTTTCTCAGGTAGCCTTATGTTATTGGCAATTACTGATGTAAAATTATTTGGAATAATTACGCCTATTGGTGGAGTGTGTTTTCTTTTAGGATGGGGATTGCTAATTAAAGAATTTTCAAATGCGGCTTCAAACTAACGAGGATTTACATATTCCAAGCATATACCATCGGTGCAGACTAAGTTGCTACAGCATACATTAGTTTTATCACACTGTTTGCCCCAGCTAACACACTCGACTGTTTCTATATTTTTTCTAACAAGCCGGGATTGTAAATGATAAATATCACTGGTTATTGCTGATAGATTTAAAACCTTTAGTGTTGGTTCTGAAGTATTACTGAATGCAGTATATGAGCTGATTAATATTGATAAGCCGATAAAAGATGAGGGTGTTTTAAGTTTTTTAATCATATTTTTGCTCTTTAAATATTATCCAATTAGTTTTATCAAAGATTAGACTTATGATCAACTTAATAGACTCGTATGAGTATCAATTTGAAATATATAGTATTGCTTATTATCCAACCGTAAGCCTTGCCCTAGCTATTCTCATTTGCTGTTGTCTCATTCTTAAGTTCGAAACAGTATTCTCTAAATCACCTTTGTATTTTTCGATTAGTTCAGGTAATTGCGTCTTTTCAGTGATTGGGCTAGAAGGATCAGAAGATTTTTCTTGGTGAATTTTAGCTAAGTTTAATACATATGATTTTACTTGTTGAGCTTCACCTGTCGCTGTGTCACGCATTATACCTTTTAAACTTCCAGCACTATGCTCAACTGCTTTAAAATAGCTGCGAAGTTTACTTACAGTATGAAGGAAAATTTTCTCAGCAATTTGAATTTGTCTCAAGGCACCTAGATCAGACGCACATGCAGACTTTTGATATCGATCTGCTGCTGGAATCGGTTCATCAGCTGATGCAATCTCCCAGTTAACTCTATCATCAGATAGATTAATGCTATATGCCATAACATCACCAACAGCGATTCCAATACGAATATTATATTTTGCGACTTCTGCCCATAAATAGAACGCTATAGAAAATAAAACAGCTCTTGTGGCTCGATTATGCGGTAGTAATTCATCAAAATTGTCGAGTTCACTAGCCATGATGATAGCCCCATCACCGTTAAATTTAACAGGCTCTACACAAAATTCTTTAGCAATCTCTGTTACTTTTTCAAACACCGGCCTTACTAGTGCTAAAACTTGTTCAGGGGTTTTGCCTGCGAACATAATCGTAGAGTTAATCATATCTAACGAGATTACAACGGCATTAGTTAATAACTTTGGTTCAAATGAAGCTTTTGAGGGCATGACTTTTAAGCGTAATTTTTCTTCAAACTCTCTACGTAAGATGAATTCACTTTTGTCAACAAAGACACCAATGTAACGATGATCATTACCACAGTTAGGATCATGTAATAAATGCGCAGTGAGCGTCACGGGTATCGGATAACCTTCAGCATGCCTAGCAACTAAGTCTCTACTTTTTTCTAAAATCCTTGAGTTTTCAGGATTAAACATACCCGCAGTCATAGCTTCTCTTACATAGCTAAGGTAATAATCATGGTTTTCACGATGCACCGTATTATGGATTAAAATACTAACATTACGACCCAACAAATTTGCAAAACCAAATAATTTGACAGCACTTATATTTGCTTTAGTAATTATACCAAACATGTTTATCTCGATGATCGGTGAATAAACAACAGAGTGTGCTATA
The DNA here is from genome assembly GCA_964387745.1 of uncultured Gammaproteobacteria bacterium. Lineage (GTDB taxonomy): Bacteria > Pseudomonadota > Gammaproteobacteria > JAGOUU01 > JAGOUU01 > JAGOUU01. Next base: position 2,296 of record CAYLXL010000001.1, read on the forward strand.
AATTTATAACTGTAAACATCTGCTTGGTAACGACGTAATAAACTCATGTCTAATACAAGAGCTGTAAATAGTGTTGGTACACCAAAACTATCAGCTGAAGTCATTAATGAAATTAGTCTCATTGTGATAGGAAAAGTTTCAAATCGTCCATCTTCTTTTTGCCTAACTGCGATGAGTTCATTTGTCTCGCCACCAATGAAGCGTGAGGCTGGCCTTCTAGAGGTGCTTCGCCATTTGCTTACATAATCATTGATTTTGATATCATGTGCCTGTCGAACTGGGCCTTCTGGAATTAGAGTATTAACGTTTCTTTTGCCCAATTCTTCGCGCATAATTCCAAACATTGCACATGCCGCATCATTAGCAGCAACAATATTTTTTGAGGTCACATCTACTGTAAAACTAGCGCGAGATTCGTCTAAGCGTAATTGTTCTTCATACAGGGCAAGGCGGGCACGCATTAGTTCATGGTCTTCTGGAGGGTCATTTATATCGTCAGTGTCTTTAACAGGTATGCGTTTTAAGGCCGTTGTCAAAGGATCTTCCACGGGTTTCGTAGAGCCATCAGACGTTAAAGATGGAGGAGAAGGCTTATGTTTTACAGCTTCTGGAGGTGAATCTAAAGAAGCAGAAGCGGATGATGCAATTACTCCAGGTTCAGTTAAACTATCATTGTCAGTGATACTTGCTTTATCTTCAATTAATGTAGTTACTGTCCGAACAGAAGGTGTTGCTCCAATACTAGTGAGTGCTTGTGGAACACTGGGCTGATTAGATACTATCGCGCTTCTTGTACTTCCAGCAATTGTTGGTAGAAAAGAACCCATTACTGGACAAGATGATATTTTACTTCCTGGCTTTATTGGCGGATGACTACTTTTCATAAAAATCTCCCATAACTATAACTCATATTACGCTAAGCTATAATCAATTGTCTTAGTAACAAAACACATATATAAATCCACCAGTGATTATACATTAATCACCGTATATTAATAGATAAACTGCATAGCATAGACAAGTGGGAAATAAGAAAGAGCTTTGCGATAAATAATTAGAATAGGATGTTTCTCTATATACACGTCATTTTAAATTCTACATTCTACATTCTACAACATCGCCATAATACTTTCCCATTCTTCAGGCGTTACTGGCATGATAGACAATCTATTACCTTGTCTTAATAGTGGCATATTTTTAAGGTCTTTATTATTTCTCAAATCTTCTAAACTAATTATTTCAGCAAATTTCTTTTTGAATTTCACATCGACTAAATACCAATAAGGTTTGTCTTTAGTGGCACGAGGGTCGTAATATTTACTCTTAGGATCGAATTGTGTGTAATCAGGATAAGATGTGCGCACTACTTCAGCTATGCCTACTATGCCTGGTGGCTTGCAATTAGAATGATAAAAAAATATTTGATCTTTTAATTGCATTTGATCGCGCATCATGTTTCTTGCTTGAAAATTGCGCACGCCGCTCCAGCAATCTGTTTGATTGGGGCAATTTTTCAAATCATCGATACTGAATGTCTCAGGCTCTGATTTCATTAGCCAATAATTAGTCATAAATTTGTTATAAAATTAAAATAGCAGTATTTGGTTGGATTTATTATAATATTTATTTAAGCAGAATACGTCTATTATGTCAGAGTTAAACAATCAATTACAAGATAAGTCTAAGAAACTGAACTTAAGTAATGTTCAAAAGCATATATTCATTTGTTGTGATCAAACTAAACCAAGCACGAGCTCGCGTTGTTGTCAGCAAGAAGCTGGCCTAGCTTCTTGGGAGTATCTTAAAGATAGATTAAATGAATTAAATCTAACAGCAGAGCATGGTATCCATCGTACCAAAGCTAATTGTCTTAGAATATGTACAAGTGGACCGATAGCCGTCGTTTATCCAGAAGGCGTTTGGTATCATAGTTGTACGCCAGAAGTGTTAGAAGTTATTATTCAAGAACATCTAATTAATGGTAAAATAGTAGAGCAGTATTTATTGGCGCAGCCTGATAAATGTAATTTCTAAGATATATTATATATAAGGAGCTAGTATGACTTATTCCCAGGATGACTTGAAGCGTCAATTAGCTAAGTATGTTATGAAATATGTTAAGGACCACAGTATCATAGGTGTTGGTACTGGTTCTACGGTTAATTTTTTTATTGAAGAGTTAGCTAAAGTTAAGTCTAGTATCGAGGTAACCGTTTCTAGCTCCAAAGCAACTACAGAGCTACTTAAAAAACATGGTTTACCGGTTAGAGATTTAAATCATGTTCCTATTTTACCTATATATATAGATGGTGCAGATGAAGCCTTAAAGTATGGCCAGTTGGTCAAAGGGCGAGGGGGCGCGCTTTTACATGAGAAAATTTTAGCTGCAAGTGCTCAACAATTTATTTGTATGATAGATGAAAGTAAGCTAGCCCAAAGATTAGGTAATGTGCCGGTTCCTGTCGAAGTCATACCTTCAGCGCGAAGCTTAGCTGGCCGACAATTAGCGGCTTTAGGTGGCGATCCTGTTTACCGCGAACATTACGTTACTGACGGAGGTAATATTATTCTTGATGTCGAACGATTGAATCTTGCTAATCCAATTGAAATGGAAGAAAAAATAAACCATATACCCGGGGTGGTTTGTGCAGGAATTTTCGCTAGGAATCTTGCTGATATATTAGTTGTAGCTGGGCAGAGCGGTATTCGTGAGTACCCATGATTTTAAGTTTAATTTTAGTTTGTAGACTTAAAGTTTTAAATATATAGATAACATAGTATACTACTTGTCTACAGCCGTATTTCTCAACCCTATGAGACAATTTTACTATGAAACAAGAAGATAAACAAAGAGCTTTGGATTATCACTCGCAACCCTTTCCTGGTAAGACAGCAATCAGTATAACCAAGCTTACAGAAACCCAAAATGATTTATCTTTAGCTTATACTCCAGGAGTTGCTGAGCCGGTACGAGCTATCGCTAACAATAGCGCTGCAGCATATGATTATACTAATAAAGGTAATCTTGTCGCTGTTATCTCCAATGGTACAGCAGTATTAGGTTTAGGTAATGTTGGTGCGATTGCTAGTAAACCAGTCATGGAAGGTAAGGCAGTATTATTTAAAAAATTTGCTGATATAGATGTTTTTGATTTAGAAATAAACTGTAAGTCACCAGAAGATCTTATTAATACGATTGCAAATATAGCACCTACTTTTGGTGGAATTAATTTAGAAGATATTAAAGCACCAGAGTGCTTTGTTATTGAACAAGCGTTAATTGACAAATTAGATATCCCTGTGTTTCATGATGATCAACATGGCACGGCTGTTATAGTAGCAGCTGGTTTATTAAATGCATTAGAGCTCGTTAAGAAAGATATAAGCTCAGTAAGAATTGTCTGTTTAGGTGCAGGTGCAGCTGGGATTGCTTCGATGCGGTTATTGATTGCATTAGGCGCTAAAAAAGAAAATATTTTTATGATAGATTCACAAGGTGTGATCAACACCAGTCGTCATGATCTTAACTCTTATAAATTTGCTTTTGCTAATGATAATACCAAGTGTAATACATTAGGGGGTGCGTTAGAAAACGCCGATGTGTTTATTGGTGTTTCAGGCGCAAATTTATTACCAGCAGAATATTTACATTTGATGAATAGAGATCCGATTGTATTTGCTTTATCCAATCCAGATCCTGAAATTAATCCACAATTAGCGATAAAGACACGTGAAGATATTATTATGGCCACGGGTAGAAGTGACTACCCTAATCAAGTAAATAATGTACTTGGATTTCCCTATATATTTAGAGGGGCTTTAGATGTGCATGCAAGCTGTATCAATCAGGATATGCTTATTGCTGCTGTACATGCGATTCGTTTCTTAGCAAAAGAAGCTGTACCAAAAGAGGTTATAGCTTTATATGAAGGCGTCTCAAACTTAGAGTTTGGTCGTGGTTATATTATTCCAAAGCCATTTGATCCGCGTTTAAAAATGCGTGTAGCCTCAGCCGTAGCTAAAGCAGCCATTGCAACAGGGGTGGCTCGTAAAAATTACCCAAGCCATTATTCAAATTAATTTTAATTAGATAAAAGAAGTAGGATGTAAAATATGAAACAACCAGTTCGTGTAGTAGTCACCGGTGCTGCTGGCCAGATCGCTTATAATTTATTGTTCCGTATCGCCTCAGGCGAAATGTTAGGAATGGATCAACCAATTATTCTGCATTTATTAGAAATTACTCCTGCTTTAAAGGCATTAGAAGGCACCGTAATGGAGTTACAAGATTGTGCTTACCCATTATTAATGGATATAGTTGCTACAGATAAACCAGAAGTTGCATTTAAAGATGCAGAGTTTGCTTTATTAGTAGGTGCTAGACCTCGTTCAAAAGGCATGGAGCGTGCTGATCTCTTAGCTGCGAATGCTGAGATTTTCAGTGTACAGGGTAAGGCTATTAATAATTATGCCAAGAAAAATATTAAAGTTTTAGTTGTTGGTAACCCAGCCAATACAAATGCTTTAATTACTGCAGAGAATGCACCTGATATTAATCCAAGACAGATTCATGCGATGATGCGTTTGGATCATAATCGTGCGATTGCGCAGTTAGCTAAACACTTCAAAGCAGCCGTAAGCGATGTCACTAAAGTCACTATTTGGGGTAATCACTCAGCATTACAATATCCTGATGCTTTTTATACAGAAATTAAAGGTAAGAATATAGCAGACCAATTAGATCAAACTTGGTTAAATAATGATTTTATCCCAACGGTACAGAAACGCGGTGCTGCTGTTATTGAAGCACGCGGTTTATCAAGCGCTGCAAGTGCTGCTAATGCTGCTATTGATCACATGCGTGACTGGGTTATGGGCACAGATAGCAAAGACTGGGTAAGCATGGGCGTGCCAAGTGATGGCAGTTATGGTGTTAAGCCAGGTGTGGTATTTGGTTATCCTTGTCGTTGCGTCAATGGTGATTATGAAATCGTGCAAGGCTTAGAAATTAATGCGTTCGGTAAAGCTAAATTTGATACGGTTTATCAAGAATTATTAGAAGAACGCAAAGCTGTTGAGCATTTGTTTGCTTAATAATGCAATTCAGATCTAATGTAGGGGCGAACGGCGTTCGCCTTTTTAAGAATACTGCAATCTTGACTCTACTACCACACCCAAAATTTTAATATTATCCAAACAATCATTTAATAATATATATTCTGCAAACCCTGGCTCTATAGGCTTGATATAACATCTATTTTGATCATCAATCGAAATAATTCTTAAAAAATATTGTTTAATTTTATTGTTATAAATCAAGACTAAATCATCGTGTTTGTATTCACGTTTAGGATCAACGATGATCAAACAGTTCTGCAAAATAGGGCTATTAGTTGCATCAGCAGAATCAATTTTATAATCTGTTGCAAACACAAAATCAGAAACTTCTGTATCACAAACAATCCATTGTTCTATGGGCTTGGTAATAATTTTATTATCAAGCCAGCTGAAGATATCTGTTTTTGATAAAACAGGGACTTTTTTAATATTTGAAATATTGGTATCTAAAGGGCTGTAGCCTAACAATTGATCAATAGTTACATTAAAGAAGTCAGCTATCGGTCTTAAGGTACTAATAGTCGGATTAGACTCTGGATTATTTTTGATTCTAGATAAGCTAGCTAAAGATATCTGGCAAGCTTCTGCTAACGTGGACTCATCTATCTTAAGTGCTTCCATTAGCTGTATGATGACTGATCCAATTTGATGTTTAGAGTTATTAACAAAGCTTTTTTTATTGACGACAGAGGTATTGGAGCTAATATTCATGACTATATTTTATATAAAATTTTTTTATAAAATATTCTAAATATATTTGGCCTATAATGCAATTATAACATTACACGAAAGTGAGTTTATATCGCGGTAATATATTTGATAAAATAAAGACTATATATTTATACTTATAATTCAAATTAAAAATTTTAGGGACCTTATGTTATATCTAGCTATTAGTTCTTTTGTCTTAGCGGCTATTTTAGGTGTTATTCTGCTTATGCATCTATTCCAGAACAAAACTTCATCGACTTATGTTATCTTATTGCACGGAGTATTTGCAGTTTTAGGTATTTTATTCGTTATAGGCCACACTCTGGAGAATAATCTAAATGATCCATGGCTTATTTTAAGCATGCTTATTTTAGCCGCATTAGGTGGAATAGCCTTATTCACAATGAAGTTAAAGAAAAAAACTATTCCAAAAGCTATGGCATTAGTTCATCCTTTGATAGCCGGGATTGCAGTATTAGGGTTGATTATATACCTGCTAGATTGATAATTATTCATTGATTATTATAAGAGATCGGCTGCAAATTTTTTAAGAGCTTTTTGGGTAGCCGTAGAAAAGTTACTATCGTTAGTTATAGTTAGTGCTTGTAGATTTCTTTGCCAAGGGAAGGTTTTCTGAAATTTTTTATAGGTGATCGATAAAATATAATTTGATATTTTATATTTAGTAATACTGGTTTTAAATGAATTTAAATGTTCATGAGGAAAATCAAAAGCAGGGTATTGCTTAATGTTATCGCTACTTTTTACAATAAAAGTAGGGCATTCCCATTGGCCAGCCAACCATTCGCCATCTGTTTTTTGGTAACTTAATAAACTATTATTTTCTATAATTAGCACTCGCAGTAAAGACAGTTCATGAGTTATTTTTTGTTCTTTTTTAACTACAGGTCTAATTAGAGGATTGTCTTTACTTTTACAACCCATAGATAAAGGGCATAATTTGCACTGGGTTTTTGTGGTTGTACACAATTCTCTCCCAAGGTCCATCAAGGCTTCATTAAGTGCACGAAATGATAAGTTGTTGTTAAATATTTTTTCATTATTAAATAAATCTAAAATGGTTTTTTTTAGAATAGAGCCTTTTGTCACATCTAAACCATAATAACGAGCGATAACACGCTCAAGATTAGTATCAATAGCAAGAGCTTTTTGATCAGCACCTATAGCTAGGATGGCACTGGCTGTGTAATCACCGATGCCTGGAATAGTTAAAAGTAGGTTGTAGTCAGTTGGTATTTGCCCCCGAAGATGATGATGAGCATTAATATATCGAGCTGCAGCTAATAAGTTTTTGGCGCGTCGGTAATAACCAAGTCCTTTCCAGGCGACGAGAATGTCTTCTTCAGTTGCTTTTGCAAGTGTAGTGATGTCAGGGTAATGATTTAAAAAAATTTGGAATTTATTTAATACAGTAGCTACTGTAGTTTGTTGTAGCATAATCTCAGAAACTAACGTTCCGTAAAGACTGCGGTTTTGTCGCCATGGTAAAAAATTAAATTGTTCTGACCAAATAAGCAGATTATCGAAATCTTGTTGCATTATATAAGTGATTTATCTAGTTTTATGAATATTATAGCAGATAGTAACTTAAAACTAGGTGACAATTAAAAAGAAAATTGTCACTATAGAACAATAATAAAACCATATTAACTCAGATTAATAATTTTGACATCAGGGACGTGCTCAATGAATTTGAAACCATATAATATTAAATTATTTAAATTAGGTTTGATCAGTTGTTTAATACTGCCTTCAGTAATTATTGCTAAACCTTCAATTAGCAGCAAAGATAAGGATAACGAGAAGAATTTTGAACGCAGTCAAATGCAGATTAAAACTAATCAATTTTGGTGGCCACAACAATTAGACTTGTCTCCTTTACGTAAAGATGATAGGCGCAATAATCCTTTAGGCGATGATTTTAATTATGCAAAAGCATTTAAACAATTAGATCTTACAGCAGTCAAAAAAGATATTAATAATTTATTAACTTCATCACAAGATTGGTGGCCAGCAGATTGGGGAAATTACGGACCATTTTTTATTCGTATGGCATGGCATGGGGCTGGTACTTATAGAGCTGTTGATGGTCGTGGTGGTGGTGATGGAGGGCAAATGCGTTTTGATCCTTTAAATAGCTGGCCTGATAACACGAGTCTTGATAAAGCTCGTCGATTGTTATGGCCAGTTAAACAAAAATATGGTCGTAATATTTCTTGGGGTGATTTAATTGCTTTAACTGGTAACGTTGCGCTTGAGAATATGGGATTTGAAACTTATGGTTTTGCTGGTGGTCGTAATGATGATTGGCAACCGGAAATGGTTTATTGGGGTCCTGAAGTAAATATGCTCGGCAGTAAGCGTCATGATAAAAATGATAAATTGCAATCGCCATTGGGTGCTACACATATGGGATTAATATATGTTAATCCAGAAGGACCATTAGGTAAACCAGATCCTAAAGGCGCAGCAAAACACATACGAGAAGCATTTGGTCGTATGGCGATGAATGACGAAGAAACGGTAGCTTTGATAGCTGGTGGTCATACTTTTGGTAAAACTCATGGAGCACATAAACCAAAAGATTGTTTAGGGCCAGAGCCTGCAGCTGCAGCAATAGAGCGTCAAGGATTAGGTTGGGAAAATAAATGTGGCAAGGGTCATTCAGAAGATACTATCACAAGTGGACTTGAAGGAGCTTGGACGCAACAACCGATAAGGTTCACGAGTTTATATTTTAGTAATTTACTAAATAATGAGTGGAAGTTGTCTAAAAGCCCAGGGGGTGCTTTTCAATGGATACCTAAAGATGAAAAATTACACACAACAGTTCCTGATGCTCATATAAAAGACAAATTTAATAGCCCTGTAATGTTAACTACAGATTTAGCACTAAAAGAAGATCCGGAGTATTTTAAAATTTCAAAAAGATTTTTAGATAATCCAGATGAATTCAAACAAGCTTTTGCTAAAGCGTGGTTTAAATTAATACATCGTGATATGGGACCAAGTAGCCGTTACTTGGGAGCAGAAGTTCCTAGAGAAGATTTGATATGGCAAGATCCGTTACCAAAGATTGATTATACGTTAATTAATGATGACGATGCAGCGGCTCTTAAAAAAGATATTCTAGCATCAGGCTTGACTGTTCCAGAACTAGTTCGTACTGCTTGGGCTTCGGCTTCTAGCTTTCGTCAATCTGATATGAGGGGAGGTGCTAATGGTGCAAGATTGCGTTTATTACCTCAGAAAGATTGGGTAGTTAATAATCCTAAAGAACTAGAAAAAGTTTTAGATAAGCTTGAGAAAATACAAAAAGAATTTAATGATTCAGCCTCAAGCTCAAAAAAAGTATCAATGGCTGATTTGATAATACTTGCGGGTAACGCAGGTATAGAGAAGGCAGCTAAAGATGCTGGAACAGATATCACTGTGCCATTTAATCCAGGCAGAGCAGATGCTTTACAAGAACAAACAGATATTGAGTCTTTTGCATTGTTAGAGCCAAAAGCCGATGCGTTTCGCAATTATTATAATAAAAAAGAAAATCTAGTTTCTGCTTTAGATATGATGGTTGATAAAGCAAATCAATTAAATTTAACTGTTCCTGAAATGACTGTACTGATAGGTGGTATGCGAGTTATAGGTGCTAATGCTGAAGACAATAAACATGGCATTTTAACAGATAAGCCAGGTACTTTGTCTAATGATTATTTTGTTAATTTGTTGGATATGTCAACCAGATGGACAAAATCTAAAGATGACATTATTTACGAAGGCATCGATAGAAAAACTGGTATGGCTAAATATACTGCAACGGATGTAGATTTAATTTTTGGTGCACATCCAGAATTACGTGCAGTAGCAGAAGTATATGCATTTAATGATGCTAAACCGACTTTTGTTGATGCTTTTGTCAAAGCATGGACTAAAGTTATGCAAGCAGATCGCTTTGATCTACAAAATGAGAGTTAAGCTAAAATTATGACAGCCATATTTAGTCAATTTAAATTAAAAGATGTTACCCTGCGCAATAGGATTGTGGTTCCACCGATGTGTCAGTATAGCGCTATTGATGGATTGACTAATAATTGGCATCTGGCTCATTACTCAGAACTTGCGCGTGGTGGTGCTGGCTTAGTTATCGTTGAAGCAACGGGAGTATCTCCAGAGGGTAGAATTACTCCGCGTTGTACAGGGATTTGGCACGATGATCACATTGAGGGGATGCAAGCGATAGTACAAGCTATTGAGAGTGCAGGTGCGGTGCCTGGAATTCAAATAGCGCATGCCGGCCGCAAAGCAAGCGCTAATTTACCTTGGGAGGGAGATGATCATATTCCTGATTATGATCCTCGAGGTTGGGAGATTATAGCGCCATCAGCCATAGCTTTTGGCGCTAAGCTGCAAAAAATTCCGAGAGCAATGACGCTTGATGATATCAATCAGGTAAAAAAAGATTTTGTAGCTGCAGCAAAACGTGCATTAGCTGCAGGCTTTAAATGGCTAGAATTACATTTCGCGCATGGTTATTTGGCGCAAAGTTTTTTTTCTATCCATGCTAATCAACGTCAAGATCAATATGGTGGTGATTATTTAGGTAGAGGGCGTTTCCTGCTTGAAACACTAAGCGCCGTGCGTTCAGTATGGCCTGAAGATTTACCTTTAACAGCCCGATTCGGTGTTATAGAGTATGATGGTCGCGATGAGCAAACGTTAAAAGAATCTATAGAGTTAATAAAATTATTTAAGCAACAAGGATTAGATATGTTAAGCGTTAGTATAGGTTTTTCGACGCCTAATGCTAATGTTCCTTGGGCGGATGCTTTATTGGCACCGATAGCCGCAACTGTGCGTAAAGAAGCAAATATTCCAGTTGCTGCAGCTTGGGGTATAGATGATCCTGAGATTGCTAATCAAACAATTGTTAATAAACAATTAGATTTAGTTATGATTGGTCGTGCTCATTTAGCAAATCCTCATTATCCTTATCAAATGGCTTTAGTCCTGCAAAAAGAAAGTCCATCAAAACTTTTGCCAGTTCAATATGCCCATTGGTTGGAGCGTTATAAAGGGCCTGGGAAAGTTTCTGCGAAGTAATTAAGATTTATCTTATTTTATACTGAATCATTAGATTCTATATTATTTTTTAGGTAGGTAAATATTATGCGACTGCTTGCAGGCGGCTTGTTCTGAAGTTTTTCTTTCTGTGCGTTTCTAATTAATTGTCGCAAATGTTGGCGATCAAGATTTGAGTGTTGATTTAAAAGTTCATCTAAAGCAGCGTCACCGTCATTAATGAGTTTATCTCGCCATTTTTCTATATCATGAAATGCTTTATTGGATTTTTGATGCTGTAATTTGTGTGCATCCAATACTTTTTTAATTTCTTCGGTCTCTAAATGACTTAAAAGCTTGCCAATGTACTGTAACTGGCGGCGTATGCTTTTATCATTACCCAGGTGCCTAGCCAAGATAATCGCATTATTCAAGTCATCTTCTAGGTTTAAGCTATTGGTTAGGTGTTGTGGTGCTTCTACAAGTTCTTTGCCGAGGTTTTGTAGCTCTTTCATGTCACGTTTGCGTTGAGATTTACTGGGGGTTGAATCTATACCTTTCTTGCCAGAAGGTTCTGTAATTTTGGTCATGATATTGGAGAAACTCAGGTTATGTTGCTCATTATAGTAATTAATAGTTCATTGTTCTATATAAAATTACAATCTCGTGATAGAATCTAGAATATAGGAGCGGGGTCCATGAAGTAAAATTGAATCTTGCGTTTGAAGCGATTAGGCATTTCTTGCAACAGGTTGGGACAAATGAAGAGGCGACCTGCAATCGCCTCATATAAAAATGGGACTTTAATTTTTAACTGTTTAAACCATAGCAACTTGTTATTTTAATTCACTGTAGCGCCTATCGGAAATGGTACTATAGCACCAGTAATAGTACCTACATCGTTTAATATTTTATTACAGTTTTGATAAGTACTAAACGCATTTACTCCGTTGACAACATTTACTTCGACAGTTGTGAATGTTCCATTGGCTACATGATTAGTAGCGCAAACAAATTGATTATTTGAGGGAAAATACCTAGATATAAAATCAATAGCCAACTGTGGACTAGCATTACTGAAGGATGGAAGTAATCTAAAATAGAGATCGTATGTAAATAATGAAGAAGGAGGAGATATTCTATGTACTGTATTTCTATAGGGTAACGTTACTCCTAAATTCATTTCATGATTGTTATAAGCATTCAATACATAATTGGCATTATTTTCCCAACAAGGACACGCTGGTCCTTTACTCACACAAGGCATATCTGGATCGCTTGCTTTCATTTTGTTGCGATAATTTTTTAGGATTCGTTCATTTTGATTCGAGAGCTGTACTGCCTCTCCGGTTAATGACTCTAAATGCGCATCATGTGCTTCACAATACGCAACACAAAGCCCATACAACCCTTTAGTAACATCCGGTGATTTTAATACATCACATACGCTCTCTTGTGATGGTGTTTTTGTATCAGGTGTTGTTGCAATTACCGTGCTACTGATTAGTAATAAAGTACATGATAATACTTGTAATATACTCTTTAACATAATTATATACCCCTGATTTACAACATTATTGTCAATGGTGGCTACTATAAAAACCACAACTTTATTTATCTACGTAACCACGTAAACGTATATCTGACTAATCAAAGGGTTAGCCATATACTTATTAGCTATGGAAGTTATAATTTAAACTTATACCCGACACTATTAAGCTAGACTGATTTAATATAAAAATACAGATAAATGAAAAAAAAAAATGCAGTAAAAAGAGCACGTTAGAAGCAGGTGTATAATTATTCAGTAGGTAAAACTAAGTATATGATTGTATGCGTTGACGCCTATGGCGCGCGGAAGTCCTGTTAATGAATATAGCATGAATAATCTGGGATTATAATGTTTTTAGTGGGTAAAATAATCTTAACCAGGTTATGTAATGTATATTTTAACACATCATTCCAATATCGTACCCAACCACTAATTAAAACATCATATTTATCACCATTCTTAAAATCTTTCAAAGAATTAGGAGTTGGAGAGCTTTTGAGATCAGTAAAATAAGTGTTAGAAAAATATATGATTTCATCAAAAGATAATGAATCAATTAACTTTGAACTATTGGTAATCTTGCGACAATGCGCATGTCTAATTACAATTTGGCCTTTTGGATGTTCTTTGTTTGGTGGTATATGCATAGAATGTTCGCGTACATAATGTTTGCCAACTGGACAATGACGCCAAGGATGCGTTTTATTTTTAGAGCTATCTGATGGAATTAATTTTTCAGCCATGGTTAGATTAAAGCTCTATACGTCATTAATAATGGAGACTAACGTTTATATTCAAGAATCTAATTAATACTTTAAGATTTACCTGTTCTATTATATATTATTAAAGCAATCGTGAAAGAAAAGGTGTTTGACATCTTTTTTATATTGGATAAACAAATTAAATCTGTTAGTAATGCTGCGGTATAAGTTGAATAACCAGAAGTCAAGGAATCCTTGATAACTGAATAGATTTTTAAGTGGGGTACAAAGTGTACCCTGGTTGGCACATTGAAGGAGTAGGGTATTATGAGTAAGCAATTGGACAAAGATAATTATATTGTTGTGTTTAATGACAATAATATACGTAGAATATTTCATGAAGGTGCATGGTGGTTTTCAATTATTGATGTTGTTGGGGTGTTATCTGAAAGTTCTAATCCAAGACGTTATTGGTCTGACTTAAAGCGACAACTTATTGAAACAGAGGGATTTATCCAGTTGTACGAAAAAACCGTACAACTGAAACTACAAGCGTTAGATGGAAAAAACTATAAAACTGATTGTGCAGATACTGAGACAATATTTAGAATAATCCAATCAATTCCATCCCCTAAAGCAGAGCCATTTAAACGTTGGTTGGCCAAAGTAGGCTATGAGCGTATTCAAGAAATTGAAGATCCAGAATTAGCATCAGAGCGAGCACGTGAACTATATAAAGCTAAAGGCTATGATGATGCCTGGATTGAAAAACGCATGCGTGGCATTCAAATCAGAGCCGAGTTAACTGATGAATGGGATAAGCGCAACGTAGGTAGCAATAAAGAATTTGCTATTTTGACAGCTGAGATATCCAAGGCTACTTTCGGCATGACACCATCAGAATATAAAGAACATAAAAGTTTAGCTCATGAAAATTTACGTGATCATATGACTGATCTTGAATTAATCTTTACTATGCTTGGTGAAGCATCAACTACAGAGATTGCTCGTAGTAAAGATGCACAGGGTTTTAGTGAAAATAAATCAGCAGCTAAAGTTGGTGGCAATGTTGCTGGTAAGGCTAGAAAAGATTTAGAGCGACGCACAGGCAAGCAGGTTATTACTGACAGCAATTATTTACATCGACCACAGAAAAGAATAACAACAAAATCAGCAATTGAAGATTAGAAATGGTGGCCTGAGCTGGAATCGAACCAGCGACACAAGGATTTTCAGTCCTTTGCTCTACCGACTGAGCTATCAGGCCATTGAAGACTTTACGAATTTAAATTAAATTGGACTCAGTGTCAAGAATATTTTGTTCCCACTCTAATAAAGCTTTTTTTATGTATCCACCCCATCGATACTTGTATGTTTTAGAGTTTTTGCTGACAACTCTATGGCAGGGGATAATAAAAGCTATTTTATTGCTACCTGTAGCTGTGCCCACTGCTCGGACCGCTTTTGGGTGATTAATCACCTTAGCAATGTCACTGTAGGTAGCAGTTTGGCCAAAAGGTATTTTCTTAATGGCATTCCAGACTTTGATTTGGAAATCTGTGCCTTCGAATTGTATGGGTATTTTAGAATTGTCTTGGCTAAAAATTTTGGCAATGAATTCGGGATCTTCGACTACTGTATCATTAGAATCAGAATCAGCAAATTTTAAACCGCATACTGTATTGTTATTGAAGGTAATAACACAATGACCAAACGGAGTTTTATAAGTCTTAGAGTAACCAGACATAGTTATTTCGGAGTATAACCACTTGGTTTATCAGAGCCTTCACCAAATAAAAACGATTCCATTTCTTTTTCTAGAAATTGGCGAGCCTTAGGTTCTATCAAGCTTAGTCTGTATTCATTGATAAGCATAGTTTGATGAGAGAGCCACTGTTGCCAGGCTTGCTTTGATATCTGGTCATAAATCTTAGCGCCAAGTTCGCCTGGATAAGGTTGTCTGGATAGGCCTTCTAAATCTTTTTTAAGTTTTTGACAGTAAACAACTCGTGACATAATTACAACTTCTCTAATAAGTCTTTTAATACGGGGACTTTATCTAATTTTAAATTTTTATTAATAGTTTTAATATTAACGTTTTTCTTGATGATGGATTTAAATAAATCACTATTCAGAAGTGCAACAGCATCAAGGCTGAAATGCGGATTATCTAAA
Organism: uncultured Gammaproteobacteria bacterium; assembly: GCA_964387745.1. Lineage (GTDB taxonomy): Bacteria > Pseudomonadota > Gammaproteobacteria > JAGOUU01 > JAGOUU01 > JAGOUU01. The sequence continues at coordinate 17,632 of CAYLXL010000001.1, forward strand.
TGACCTTTTATAAGAATAGGGATATTGAAATTAGTTTTATCATTTTTATCGGCAAGAACAAAGCGATAATTAATTTTTTTTGAAACTAAGTTAATTTCTCCAGTACCGGTGGCTTTAGTGAGCGGAGCATTAATTAACAAATCATTGTTGTTTAGTAACCCATTAGTTATCGTTGCAGTTGCATTTAGATCAACAATTTTAGTGCGTTCTTGAAGTTCAGAGTTATGATGCGCTGGTTTGATTAAATTGGTCAAAATGGAAGTCGCCAAGTTAACGATGCCTAATGGATTGAGCTCTACTTTATCATTGACTTCATTAACAATTTTGTTTAAATCAGCACCATTGATATAACCATTGGTAATATTTATTTTGAGATGGCCATTGAGATTATTGATTAAAGTATTAGCATCTTTGCCAATAGTACTGTAGTTTAATCTCACATCTGTAGCACCACTGAATCTTTTAGAGTCTAATTTGTCTTTTAAAAGGTCAGCGGCCTCAAAATTATTAATGAAAAAATCACCTTGGAACCTTGGCAGAGCTGAGCCTAAAGTGACCGTGTTATTTAACTGTGCATTACCATTGTAAGCATTAAATTTAGAGTTAGTGGTAAGTCTATGGTTGTCGTACTTTAGGAAAGTACTAAAATTACTTAGGATAGTATCAGTAGTTTTTGTATCATTGAATCTTGCTAAATTTAGTTTTCCTGTGCTTACATTAGAGGTTATTGCGTACGGAGATTTTGATAAATCTATGTTGACGGAACCGGAAAACAGATCTTCATCTAGAGTTAGTTTTATTGGGTCAATGTTGAGGATCTTGTTTTTAGAGCTTAGTTTTAAATTACCTTGAATTTTTTTGTAAAATTGCTTAGGTAAGTTTATCTCAAAAGCGGATAAAGAATTATAAAGATTGCTCTTTTTGATAACAATATGACCATCTATTTTTGGATTGTCAAAATCTAAACTGCCTGTTAAGTTAATATTTAATAAAAGATTGTTTATGTCAGCATCGAGTTTAGTAATTTCAAATAAATTATTTTTAACATCAATCGTTGATTTACCCTCTAAAGATATCTTAGGGTGATTTGGATATGATTTCCCCCCTAATTTGAAAGTTAATTCGTTGATGTCTGCTTTGATTTTATTAGCAGATATATTGTCAGATGATAGTAGGTTGGCGATATCCATGGTCAAATCAAATTTTGTTGCAACACTTGTTTGATTAGCATTAATCGAAGTAGCAAAGTCACCCTTTAGGTCGAACGGTTTATTAAAGTTAATGTTTTTCCCTGAAAAGTTAATATTTTTAATTTGAACGCTTTTCTCAGGGTCTTTCCAGTTGATATTGGTATCAGTAATTTTAATGTTTTTAATTAACATAATAACAAATAAGTTACTTAAAACTGATTTAGTTGATTCGTCTTTATTGGGCGAAATAATAGTCGCTTTTTGTTTTTCATCAACGATTGATTGCCAATTAGTATATTCACTTTTGTTTTTTTCAAGATTAATGATCCCATCGTTAATTACGAAGGTGTTGATTTGATAAGTTTTATGTAATAGCAACGGCAGTAGTTGCAGACTCAATGTCGCTGATTTAGCTTCAACTAGGTTTTTGGCGCTAAATTTAGGGTCATTGGCTACTCTAAAATTATTTAAAGTAATCCCTAAAGGCATAAGACTCCAGTTTAAATCGCCATCTATTTTGACTTCACGTTTGATACTGTCGCTGGCTATAGCTTCAATTTTATATTTATAGCGATTGGGGTTAACCACTAGCATGGCGATAAATAAAATAATGAGAGGTAGAATAATAATTGTTGAGAGACTTATTATTAATAATTTCTTTGCCTTAGCCATATTATTTGTTTAAGATTGCTTATAATTTAGTGGATATAAAGTGGTATTATATACTTAAACTTCCGCGCGCGGTAATTGTTTTGGTTGTTAGATTTAATGGTAGAAAACACAAAATTACAGAGCTTGTTAGATCTTGAAATCACACAGTTAGATAATTTAATAACTGATATTTTAGCTACTGATTGTCAATTATTAACAGAAATTTCTAGACACATCTTTAGTTCAGGTGGTAAGCGTTTACGTCCGTTAATGCTTATACTTATGGCTAAATTATTTAAGTATCAGGGCGATAATCATATCAAATTCGCCGCTGTGCTTGAAATAATCCATACTGCTACATTATTACATGATGATGTCATTGATAACTCAGCTATGCGTAGAAAAAAAGTCAGTGCTCATATCAAATGGGGTATACGTAATAGTATCATCGCTGGCAATTGGTTATTTGCTCTTGCTTATAATCTTGCCTGTACTACGCAGAATACTAAAGCGGCTCAAGTTATAGCCAATATAGGTAAAAAAATTGTTGATGGTGAGTTTGAACAATTATTTTTTAAAAATAAACTGACAATTGATGAACAGACTTACTATAGAATTATTGAAGCAAAAACTGGCTTATTATTTTCCGGTGCGACTGAGATAGCTGCGAGCTTAACGGAACAGTCAGTAACAATGATTAAGCATGCCCGATTATTTGGTCTGCATTATGGTATTGCTTTTCAAATAATGGATGATATCTTAGATTACTTAGGTGACGCTGAATTAATAGGTAAGAATATAGGTGATGATTTGCTCGAGGGAAAATTAACCTTACCGATGATTTATTATAAGCAGCATAATAAAGCAGAGTTCGATACGGTTATCAAGAAATTAAAAACAAATGCTTTTAATGAAAATGATTTTATGCAGCTTAAGCAAAGACTTAAAGATACAGGTGTTATAGCTGACTGTTATGAGGCAACCATTAAGCACCAAAATCAAGCATTGTTTTATTTATCTAAGTTGCCCCAAAACAGCTATACTCAATGCTTATCTGATCTCACTGCTAAGATTGTCGGACGTGATAATTAATGATAAGGTGTATATTTTCACATCTAGACTTTAAAAAATAACAGGGTTGTATTATTCAATGAAACGTGTCGTAAATTGGTTGAGTCTATTGTTTGTTTCTGTTGGCGCGATGATTGGATCAGGCTGGATGCTGGGGCCGCTGCATGCAGCTAAGATAGCTGGAGCTGCGTCTATATTTTCGTGGGTAGTTGGTGGTTTCATCGTGATGATTATCGCTTTAGTCTTCGCCGAGCTTTCTGCTATGTTACCCGTCACTGGTGGGATTGCCCGCTATACACAATTCAGCCATGGTGGTTTTGTTAGTTTTGTTATGACCTGGGTAACGTGGGTTGCCTATATATTGATTCCGCCAGCTGAAGTGCAGGCTTTGCTGCAATATAGTGCTAATTATTATCCTGTATTAGTAACTACTACCAAGACCGCAGCACAAGTCACTACGCATTTATCTAGTATAGGTATTATTGCAGCCATAATATTGTTGATCTTAATGAGTTATATCAACATCTTGGGTATTCGTTTTGCGACAGAATTTAACAAGTATTTAGTTTATTTTAAACTTGCTGTGCCTTTATTAGTAGCAGTGGTATTGATGAATACTAATTTCCACTTGGAGAATTTACAACAAATTTCTGATGTAAATTTAACCGATAATATAAAAAATATTTTAAAAGCATTACCACTGGCGGGGATTATATTTTCTTATTTTGGCTTCAGGCATTCAGTGGAATTAGGTGGGGAAGCTAAAAACCCTCAGGTAGCCTTACCGTTAGCTTTATTAGGATCGATCACTATTTGTATGGTTATCTATACTTTAGTACAGACCGCGTTTGTAGCTAGTATGCCACCGGAATTACTAATAAATGGCTGGGAAAATTTTTCATTTAGTAATTATACAGGCATTCAAGTTAATGATAGTGGACCATTTGTGGCTATTGCTAGTATTTTAGGCTTAGGATTATTAGTAAAAATTATATTCTTAGATGCCTTGTTTTCACCATTTGGAAGTGCATTAATGGTTGTTACTACTAATGCGAGAATAAATTATGCTATGAGCGTTAATGGTTATTTTCCTAAATTTTTCTTAAAATTAAACAGTAAAGATGCGCCTTATTTGGCTATCGCAGTTAATTTATTCTTTGGCTTATTTATGTTGATTCCTTTCCCAGGTTGGCAAGAGATGGTGAGCTTGATCATTGCTGCTTTAGTAGTTTCTCATGCTATTGCCCCTATTTCGCTGTATACTTTAAGACACCAGGTACCGAAACAACCTAGACCATTTATGTTGCCGTGTTATGGTTTGATTTGTAGAGTTGTTTTTCTTTTCTTGAATTTTATTGCTTACTGGACTGGCTGGCACACGCTATCAACGATGTTTTTAGCGTTGTTAGCAGGACTTTTTTATTTATTAGTGCATCGTATTATTCAAGGTGGTAATGATAAACCGCTGTTGAATTTCAATAAATCTTTATGGCTTTGGGTCTATCTTGCAGGCCTTGCTTTAATTTCTTATTCAGGAGATGTGACTTTTGGTGGGCAAGGGTATATTCCATTTGGTTATGATTTATTAGTACTATTTATTTTTACTTTGATAATATTCCAGTGGTCTATTAAAGAATGTTTACCTAGCGAGTTGGCAGCACTACAAATTAAAAAAGAAAATGAAGTGCGATTGGCGAGCAATTTAGGGAGTTGAGCTGGCCTTTGAATCTAGTGTGGTCGGCGTGATTCGAATGATGGGTTGGGAGTATCCTCATCATCTGGTATTACCTTGGTTTTAATCATTTTAAATATGCCAAAACCAATATTTAATATTTCTTTGACTCCTGATTGCATAGTTTCACTTAACTTCTCGATAACATTTGGTGAAGCAGGACATTCTGATTGATCACAAAAGCTAATCGGTGAAGCAGCTCTCGGTATAATTGCCGGTACTAGAGGGATCATAGCGATAGCTGCAGGTTCGACATTTGTTTGGGGTGTTAATAGCCTTGGTTTTGGACTTAGTGTCCGGAGCTTTCTTGTCGTGATGCAAACTTTTAGTTTGGATTTATCATGTCCAGGTCGACCAAAACAACTGTCTAGATCTAGATGCGCATTATCTATATGTTCACCTCCATTATGACCATGGATATAAAGCGCAGCTCGAGGATTACATTTTACTCGGTATTCTTTTAATTGCCCGCTATTGATTTTATCACCTGGCTGAAGTTCTATTGTTAATAAAGTCGCACGTGACCAAGAAAGCCTCGTTAGTGGGTGTGATATATCGAAAATAGATGGTCCAATCGATGGGTTAATATATTTTTGAAAAAGCGCATCTTCAGCTCTAAAAGTTTCAGTAATTTTTCCTTGGCTTGCTAAATCGCTAAAATGCCTATTGTAAGCTTTTGTTAATCGCAGGAGATCATCAAAATTACAACGATGGTTAACGAAAGGCTTAGGAAGATGAAAAACATCAGCCATCTTATTTAAAGTAATATCTTCGATAACTGCATGAGTATAGATCAATGGTCGACCATCAGTGAGTTGTTCTACAGAAATTAGTTTCAAATGAGTTCGATAAATATTGTAAAATTCAAGAAGCTCGCCGTAGGAAGTGATGCCAAGATGTATAGAAGTAAACATATTTACTAAAGATTGTCCCTGCTGTTTGGTGTACACAAGAGGATTAATATTTATAGAGACTTTAGAAAAATCCCCTTTATGCTTGAGTAAGCTTTCCATGGCTTGGATAAACCAATGATTGTGATTAGAGTAAAGAACATGGTAATGTATATTTAGTTTGTGTATCTTAACATACAGTAAAATAGTGAAATGATCATTTTTACCTCGTTCAGCGACGTCATCACCTAATAGAAGAAATCCGGTATTAGCATGGAGTATTTCTATGTTATTGATAATATTTTCAATTGTGATAGTTATCGCTGGCGCTGTTTGGCGATCAGCAGGGTCATAGGCATCATAAGCTTGTTTAAATTTGTAATAATCTTGTTCATCTAATAAAATAATACCAGCAAAAAGCAGGTACCAGAGTAATTTAACTGTGTTGCCATGTAAGTCAGGAAAGACAAAACAAGTAAATTCATCTGGATTTTGGTATGTGTAGAGCTTAGTGGGAAAAACATTGAGATCAGCCTCAAGATGCAATAGATCAAAACTAGTCATTCGAATAAGGTGGTTAATAATAACAGATTATTTCAGTATATCCAGATATGAAAATTATAACAATCTGAAAGGGTTGGGGCTTAAGATATAATAGACGGGAGATTAGAGCTCCCGTCATTGTCGTCAAGAGTCTTAATTTTTGACCATCATATTCAAGCCCTTGAGTACATTAATGGCTTCATTTAATTGATAGTCTTCTTCTGCTAAAGTAACTTTTTTATCATCTTCTTTAGAGTCTTTATTTTTAGTAGTGTCAATATTTTTGTTTGTAGAATCTAAAGTAGGTGATTCAGAAGATTTAGATTCCTGCTGATTAGTACTTTTATCATCAGATTTTTTATATTTATTCAAAAGCTCTTGAAATACGTTATCTTTCTTTTCGTTAGCTTTATCTTTATCACTAGTGTTTCCGTTTAATAAATGATCTTTTAAATCTGCCTCAGAAATCTCTCCAAATTTCTTTTGATCATCACGTTGTTTGATTTGTAAATCATCAACAATAATGTCAGGCACTATTCCAGTAGCTTGTATTGATCTGCCCCCTGGCGTGTAATAAAGAGCAGTAGTTAATTTTAATCCAGTATCACCTTTTAATGGTATCACTGTTTGTACAGAACCTTTACCGAAACTTGTAGTGCCCATAATGATAGCACGTTTATGATCTTGCAAAGCACCGGCGACAATTTCAGAAGCAGAAGCGGATCCCTTATTGACTAATACTACTAAAGGTATACCGCCTGTTACATCTGTACCTTTAGAATAAGCATTAGAGTCCACATCTTCCATTCGGCCTTTAGTAGAAACTATGACCATATTTTGTTTTGATTTGCTGCTATCTAAAAATAGTTCAGAAACTTTAATTGCTCCATTTAAGATACCGCCAGGGTTATTTCTAAGATCAAGAACGATACCATATAATTTATTATCTTTTACTTTACTTTTAATATTTTTAATGGCATTTGCAACATTTTCATCTGTATCTGCTTGGAATTGAGAGATACGAATATAACCAAAGTTATCATGAATCACTTCGCTCTTCACACTTTTAATTTTAATAATATCCCTTTGCATTTTAAATTCTAAAGGCGCAGGTTTGTTTTGTCTGATAACCAATAAGGCTATTTCAGAACCTGGTGTGCCACGCATGAGTTCAACTGCATCTTTTAATGCTAAGCCTTTTACAGGAGTCTTGTCTATTTTGACGATTAAATCGCCTGATTTAACGCCAGCTTTAAATGCAGGTGTATCATCAATAGGGGAAATTACTTTAACAAAACCATCTTCCATAGTAACTTCTATACCAAGGCCACCAAATTTACCTGTAGTGCTAGTTTTAAGATCTTCAAATTCTGCTTTATCAAGGTAGCCTGAGTGTGGATCCAGGCCAGATAACATACCACGGATAGCATTGTCGAATAATTCTTGGTCTTTTACAGGTTTGACATAATAATGCTTGATAGTGTTTATTACGTTCGCAAAATTTTGTAATTGTTCTAGTGGGATTTCATCAGCACTACTTGATTGCTCTGCCGCTGCAGATATATCTGATTGTTTAGCTGGTTCGGCATGTGCCGTCATCGCTTGAGTAATAAAACATGTCCATAAGCTTAAAGCTATCAGATTTAGGCGAAAGCTGGAATTAACTGCGTTGCGTAGTTGAATCATGCCGGACCCCAGGAGTATTTATAATTTTTATTATTATTATTATTTTTTTTAATTAACTATAATTAATTGTTTTAAAATTAAAATGTTAAATTTCTTATTGTAGTTTTAATTATAGTCGTAAAATTGTAGATTCACAGTTTTAAGTATCTTTGTTAGCTTATTTATTGAGTATTTCGATAAATAAAATTTATGGTGTGGTATTATTTGGACCGCAGAACTGACGCTTATGCCAAACTTGAGTCTGTTCCTAGCCACGCAAGTGGGTTTAACGTATTTCCGTTATGACGAATTTCAAAATAAACCCCTGGTTCCAATGTGTTACCACTAGCGCCACTCACTGCTAATACCTCGCCAGCTTTGATTTTATCACCTGGCTTTTTAAGCAGAGATTGATTGTGACCATATAAACTCATGTAGCCATTGCCATGATTAACTATGGTTAGAAACCCAAAGCCACGCATCCAATTAGAGAAAACTACCTTACCATCAAAAATTGATTTAACTTGTTGTCCTTCGGCAGTTTTAATAAAAATAGCTTGACGGTTGTCTGTATTTTTAAAGTCACTATCTATTTGGCCTTCAACTGGTAACGGCAGTTTGCCTTTGACACGGGCAAAAGGTGTATTAGGGTTTACGGGAGGGTCGTTATCACGACGAGATAATTTATTAGTAATTTTCCGTTGCGTGCTTTCATAAAATTGTAAGCTAGATTTGTTTTTATTTAAAGAAGCAACAAGTTGTTGCTTGAACTTAACATTATCATTCTTCAATACTTGTAATTCTGCATATTCAACATTAACTTTTTGTCTTAATTGTTTTTGTTCGTTCGCCAGAGAGTCTAAGTTTTTATCAAGTTCTTCTATCTGGATGAGTGACTGTTTGATTTCCGTAATTTGTATATTACTTGTTTTGTTAAAGCTATCAATATAATTTAATAATCTATTGAGCTGCTGTATATTGTTGACATTAGCAAACTTCTGAATGTTATTATTGCGATGTAATATGTAAGTAGTTTCCAGTTGCTTTAATAATTGTTGCTGCTGTAAATTTAAGGTTTCATATTGTTTAGTTTTTTTGGATTGGAGCTCAACTTTAGTCATCACAATTTTTTGAATCGTGGCATTAAGTTTATTGATTCGTTCAGCCTGGTTAGAGATTTTAGTGTCTAAATTTTTTATTTCTTGGTCTACTTTTGATAATTTCGTATTATCTTCAAATATTTTTTCTCGTAGCTCGACAATCTTGCTGTTTGCAAATTGATCTGCCATAGCGGTATTATTGGCTAAGAAAAATAACGACAGAATAAAAGTATAACTAATCGATCTCGTAGTACTTAATATTTGAACAGGGTTAAAATTAATAAAATTTTTCATTTAATTTACTATTAACCTAATAGCCTAAATAATATGGTACCAGTCATTTCTGCTGGTGGTTCTATCCCCATCAAATACAGTAGTGATGGAGCTATATCTACTAAACTGCCAACTTCTTTGGTTGCGATTACTTCATAGTTCATAGCATTGTAATATACTAGTGGTACTTTCGAATGAGTATGAGCCGTATGAGCTTGTTTAGTCCCTTCATCGAACATACACTCGGCATTACCATGATCAGCGGTAATAAATAATTGCCCATGAGATTTATTTACAGAACTAACAATCATCGTTAGACATTCATCTATAGCCTCTATAGCTTTAATAGTAGCATTAAGATCCCCTGTATGCCCAACCATATCAGGATTAGCATAGTTGCAAATAATTACATCATATTTTTGGCTTTCGATGGCCGTTGTCAGTTCACGAGTTAACTCGTAAGCGCTCATTTCAGGCTTGAGATTAAATGTGCTTACTTTAGGAGAAGGTATAAGTACGCGGTCTTCGTTTTCAAAAGGCTGTTCTCGACCGCCATTAAAAAAGAAGGTAACGTGAGCGTATTTTTCAGTTTCCGCAATTCTTAATTGTGTTAAACCTTTATGGCTTAAAAACTCGCCTAGCATATTGTTATAGCTTTGAGGTTTATAGGCGACACAATTGTCATCAATAAAATTTTTCTGGTATTGAGTCAGGGTAACAAATTTATTAAGTTTAATCTTATTAAGTTTAACTTGGTGTGAAGTATGATTATGATTAATAAATAGCTGACTTAGTTGGCGAGCACGGTCGGCGCGAAAGTTCATAAAGATTAAATTATCATCGTCTTTAACTTGATAAGATTTATATTGTTCAATACTATCAGCAATGATAGTTGGTTTAATAAATTCATCTGTTTCACCGCGACTATAAGCAGCAGTAACAGCAGTAGTTAGATCAGGATAAATAAAATATTCTTTATTAGTTTCACTATCATTGAAATTATGGGTCAAAAGATTATAAGCCTGCAGAGTTCTATCCCAATTCTTATCACGATCCATAGCGTAGTAACGACCGACGATAGAGGCAATTTTACCTAGGTTATGGCTTTTTAATAAGTCATCAATAGTGATTAAGAACTCTAATGCTGATTTAGGTGGCGTATCGCGGCCATCTAAGAATGCATGCACATAGACATTTTTGAGTTCATGTTGTTTTGCTAATTCAATTAAGCTAATAAAGTGTTGTATATGACTATGGATACCGCCATCTGATACTAAGCCACAAATATGTAGAGATCTATGTTGTTTTGAGTTTCGAATTAAGTCTAATAAAACCGGATTGTGATAAAATTCTTTTGATTCTATGGCCAAATCGATTCGGGTTAAATCCTGATAGATAATACGACCAGCACTAATATTCATATGACCGACTTCTGAATTACCCATTTGGTTATCTGGTAGGCCGACAGATTTGCCACTGCAGTTTAACAAATAGTGAGGATGATTATGCCATAAGTCATCCCATGTCGGTGTTTGTGCTAAAGTAATAGCATTATGCGGTGAAGCTGGTTCGTGGCCAAAACCATCGAGAATAATTAAAACAAAGGGAGATTTATTCATTTTTGATTAGTTCAGCAAAGATTAATATAATTAGTCAATAATAACATGTGTAGAGCAATTAAAATGATAAAAACAAAACAAAAAACTAAATTTATAAAACTGCTGTTGTTGATTTGTTATGTATTAATAATTCAAAATGTCTGGTCACAAGGGGTTAATCATTCAATCAATAATTCAACAGCTATCACTAAAGCTATCACTAAGACTCAATTAGGTTTAACCAAAATTGAGTTTGCTAAAACAGCTGAACAAAAAGCTTACGGTCTAATGAATCGTAAATCATTATGCCAGGAGTGCGCCATGTTGTTTGTCTATGATCAATTATCAACTGATGCATTCTGGATGAGAAACACTTTCATTAGCCTTGATATTATTTTTATTGATGAAGACGGTCAAGTTGTGGCTATTCATAACAATACTCAACCACTTAATACTTCAAAGTTATATCATTCACCAGTTAAGTATAAATATGCTTTAGAGACTAATAGTGGTTTTGCTCAGCAGAAAAATATAAAACTGCATACTAAATTGGATATGCCTAGTTTATTAACGATAAATTAGTTATAATCAAGACCTTAAGAATAAATATAGCCACGCTAAATGCAGTAAGTTTTATGCAAGATTTAATATATTTTTTTAATCATAATTTACTTCTATCAGTATCATGGATACTCGTTTTATTAATGCTAGTTGGGCTCGAAGTTAAAATTAGAATTTATGGCCCAAAGAAATTAAGTACAGCCGAGCTTGTGCAATGGGTAAATAATCAAAACGCTGTGCTTTATGACATCCGTCCGCGCACCGATTTCGATAAAGGTCACATAAGTCAATCAGTTAGCACAAAGCAAGAAGATTTTTTCAAAATTGCAAGTTCTATACAGGATAAACCTATAATTATTGTTTGTAATGATGGTATAAAATCAAGCCAGGAAGCTTTTAAATTGAAGAATACCAGCCATAATAAAGAAATAGGCTATCTAAATGGGGGTGTTGTGACCTGGCAGTCAGAAGGGCTCCCGATGATACAAGTTTAAGTTGTAGATTTATTTATTTTAGTTATATAAGGATTAAATATGTTTAATAAAAAAGATAAAGACAGTAAACCTTTGAGCAATGGAAATGGGGCAGGTATGGCTGATGATCAAACCAACACTAAACCGGGTGATGTAAGTTTTACAATTCAACGGGTCTATCTTAAAGATTTATCTTTTGAGTCTCCACAAACTCCTCAAGTTTTTACTAAGCAAGAGTGGAAGCCGGATGTTAATATTGAGTTGTCAGTTAAAAATGAAAAAATTGAAGACAATGTTTATGAAGTTGTATTAGTCCTTACTATTACTCTATCTCATGATAAGAACACTGTATTTATCAATGAAGTACAACAAGCTGGTGTTTTTATTATTGAAGGCGCACAACCGGCTCAATTAGAACATTTACTTGGTAGCTATTGTCCAAATATCATCTTCCCTTACGCGCGTGAAGTGGTGTCTGATGTTGTTGTAAGAGGTGGTTTCCCGCAATTACTATTAGCACCAATTAATTTTGATGCTTTATTTGAAGAAAGCAAAAAGAAAGCTGCAAATAGCTAATGATAGCCAAAGCAGTTCAATTTGCAGCTAGGCGCGCGCGAAGTCGAGCAGCGGAATGTACGTATGAGTACATGAGCAGCGAGACAAGCGCGCAACAACGCTGCAGATTGAAATGCGAAGGGTATAAATGATAACTGTTATTGGCGCCGGTTCTTGGGGCACTGCACTAGCGGCAGTGCTTGCCAATAACGGTCATCAAGTTTGTCTTCAAGGAAGAGACGTTCAAGTTCTTAATGATTTATTAACCAATAATTCAAATAAGAAATATTTCCCCAATCTTAATTCTAAACAGCGGTTATTTGATAACTTAGAAAAAATTACTGTCAAAGATAATCTTGATGAAGCAATAACTTCTGATACTAAATATATTTTGATTGCGGTACCCAGCAGTGTTTTTTACAACGTAATTATCTCATTACAGAAAATTTTCCAACAAAAAAAGTTAAGAAATATAATTATTATTGGTGCTACCAAAGGTCTAGCTGCTCAAAGTGGTTCAAGTCCGCAGTGGTTAGATCAAATTACATTTGATATCTTGGGTAGCGAGTATCCATATTGTCTTTTATCAGGTCCGTCATTTGCACAGGAAGTTGTCTTAAAGCTACCGACAGCTGTTGTGATAGCATCTGCCAATTTAGAAATAGCTAATAAAGCTGCGCAGCTTTTTCATAATCATTGGTTTCGAGTTTACTCTAATCAAGATATTTTAGGCGTGCAATTAGGTGGCGCATTAAAAAACATATTAGCATTTGCAGTTGGTTGTAGTGAAGGTGTAGGTTTTGGGAGTAATGCTCGTGCAGCGTTGATTACACGTGGCTTAAACGAGATGCTACATTTGGGTAAAGCATTAGGTGCTAATGATGCAACTTTAATAGGCTTATCTGGATTAGGTGATCTTATTTTATCAGCTACAGATAACCAATCGCGTAATAAGCGTTTTGGTAATTATATTGGCCAAGGATTGAGTCAGTCTCAAGCTCTTAAAAAAATTGCCCAAAATGTAGAAAGTATAGAGACGACAAAATTAATTTATAATTTGGCACAAAGTTATAATTTAGATTTGCCGATTACTGAGCAAGCGTATAATGTTTTATATAATAATTTACCAGTCAAAGCCGCAATTGCTAACCTAACTGCACGTCCGCAGAAGAATGAGTAAAGTTATTTTGTCGTAATGCTTCATACATTACTATCGCCACAGAATTAGATAAGTTTAAGCTACGACTGTTAGCCTGCATAGGGATTCTGATAACTTCGCCATCATTGCTAGTGTTTAGATGCTCTAAGATATCTTTGGGTAGACCACGTGTTTCTGGGCCAAATAACAAGATATCATCTGGTTGGTAATTTACTTCATGGTAAAGGTGCGTGCCTTTAGTAGATAAGGCATAAATATTTTTGTGAGGTATATTATCTAAAGCTGCTTTTAAATCAGGATAGATTTTAACATCCACCCATTCTTTATAATCTAAACCAGCACGTGACATGCGTTTGTCATCTAAAACAAATCCTAAGGGCTCAATAAGATGTAATTTACAGCCGGTGTTGGCGCACAAACGGATAATGTTGCCGGTATTGGGTGGGATTTCGGGTTCAAAGAGGATGATGTTAAACATGCTGGTAAAATATTTTTAGGGTCTAGTTCTTAGAGAGGTAATCATATCATATCCATAGATATATCCAATAACGTCCAATTTTATCCAATTTTATTCGATGTGTTGGTTTAACCATTTGAAATCAATGCGTTATATTGAGATTTGAATAATGGTTCCGTATGTGGTACCATTAATTATGAGTAGGATTAAAAAGTTGGTTGCAAAAATGCGCGCTAACCCAAGGGATTGGCGTATTGAAAAATTAAAAACTTTGGCTGATAGGTTGGACATTACGTATGATCAACATGGTACTAGCCATGTGATATTTAGAACAAAATCAGGTAAAAGGCTTAGCGTACCTGCTCATAAACCTATCAAACCCATATATATAACAGAATTTCTAAGCTTGATTGATGGGCTGGAAGGAGATAATGAATAATGCAAATACAATATCCTTTTATTACTCGACTTCTCGCTGAAGAAGAGGGTGGTGGCTACCTCATAGCATTCCCAGATTTGCCTGGTTGCATGGCCGATGGAGAAACAATTGAAGATGCGATTACTCAGGCGCAAGATGCATTGGAAGCTTATATCAAAAGTTGTATTGCAAATGGTGATCCTGTTCCTCCTCCATCCAATCCACAAAATTTTAGTGGTCAATGGAGAGTACGAGTCCCTAAAAGCCTGCATGCAGCATTAGTCATGAAAGCAAAACAAGAAGGTGTGAGTTTAAATATGTTGACCGCGACTTTACTTGCAGAGGGAATAAATAAAGAAATTGTTTGTAAACCAAAAAATTTGGTAAAAAAACAAATGGTACCAAAAAGAAAAATTATCAAATCAGGGATAAAGCTTAAACCACCTGCAGTAGTAAAAAAAGCGATTAAGAAAAAAGCTAGTGCTAAATAAAATGGTGGGTCCACAAGGACTCGAACCTTGGACCAAGAGATTAAGAGTCTCCTGCTCTACCAACTGAGCTATGAACCCATTTAATTGTTTAATTATGTATAAACAACAAAATACGATCATATAGGGTTCATTTGAAGATTGCAATGATCTCAGAGTTTGGATTTTTTTGCAGAGCGTAAATAGGTTATAAAACTCGCCCATATCAAATCAAAACAGCCAGCAAAAGCTTCTGGATGAGTTTTGAACCAGTGATCGATTTGGCTTATCTCAAACCAACCACCAGTAGTAATTTCCGATGGTTCTAAACTAAGTTTAGGGAAATCTAGTTCTGTTGAGAAATCTGCTAAATACAATTTAATAAATTCAAAGCCAGTATGCTCAGAGGCAGGGATATCATCTATTTCAATAAGTGAAGTTAATGTTAAACCGATCTCTTCTTGGGTTTCGCGTACGGCACACTGATAATAATTTTCACCTGCAATCAAATGGCCGGCAACACTCGTATCCCATTGATTCGGAAACTGTTGTTTGTGTTTAGATCGTAGTTGTAAGAATATTGTATTTTTATAAGCAATTAAAATATGTGATGAACGATGCAGTAAGTTTTTTGCATGCACACTATCTTTGGGGGCTTGAGTAATGATGTTATTATTGGCATCTACTACATCCACATATTCAATATATTTAATATCATTACTCATATACTACGATACTATTACTAAATCATTTTTATCTTGCACAATTGCGCATGAACATAAAATTAACCGGCTGAGATGTACCCACAACTTCACCTTTGTTCATAATTTGCACGACGGCGCTGTGCGGTCCACGTTCGAGAGTGTTAGTTTGGATGCTGCTCGCAGTAGTTGGGGTACCATGCGCAACACCATCAATTAATAATTTTGCTTGATCGCCAGAGGCTAATGCCGGTTCACTTGTAAAACTAACATTATACTGACCGCCACAACTATTAACAGACTCATTGTTTACTGGTGACGTAATTTTTACCGTAGAATACTTAGTGTTTGGCTGATCTGTATCGATTGCATTATTATCTGAATTGTAAGATGTATCTTCTGGGGCTGCTGAGCCTCCTAATTCTTCAACATCAGGTTCAGTAATAGATTTAACTGCTGCGCCATTTTTTAAATTAATCGTACGAGCCGGCTCAACTTTTTTGGGAACTGGATTAAAGCAATTGGGATCAGTTTTAGGATGATCAGTATACAATACGCTACCTTTAGCATCTTTGCATTCATAAATATGTTTTTGTGAGAAAACATTTGGAGAATTAACCATAAAAGTTAATAACATTGCGCTAATTAAAGATGCTTGATTAAATTTTGATATATTCATTTTCTGTTGCTATCCCATGTAAGTTAATATCCCAAGAGTCGGTAGGTAAATTTTCTAAACACTGCATATCGTATGCCACGCCTATTAATAAAGGAGTATCTTTTTCATTATTTAATGGATTTCTTAAAAAAGCAAAGGTTTGATCATAATATCCGCCGCCCATTCCTAGTCGTTGACCGGCTTTTGTAAAAGCAAGCAAAGGCACAAAAACAAGATCGAGCTGATCAGCAGTAATCAAATCTTTATTACTTGTGAGTGTTGGCTCAGGGATATTGAATTTATTACTTTGTAATTTTGAATCGTGTGTATACTTAGCAAAGTTAAGAATATTGTTATTAAGCACAGGTAAATAACATTGTTTTTTATTAACTAGACAATATTCAATCAAAATATATAAATCTAATTCATTATTTTGTGATAAATAAAAAGCAATTTTTTGCTTATTTTTTAAGACATCATTTTTAATAATAAGATCCGCGCAACTTTTTGCTGCAATAAGATATTCTTGATTCGATAAACTATTACGTTTGTCACGCATAGCTTTTCTGATCAATTCTTTAGATGCTTTAGAATTTTGTGAATTTTGCGAATTTGGAGTATTTTCAAGCATAATAATATAAGAAAATAATGGCGCCACCCGTGATACCGTAGCAACTCTCGCCTTGAACCCGAATTCCAGGTGGGACTCATCGGTCACATATCAGGCTTACTGAACTCTATATATATACTTATATATAGCCAGTCATGCACAACAATGCAAGCACACCGAACCCCTAATCAAAGCTTATAAGCTCAAAAAACGTTGGTTACTTCCGCATACCATAGTATGTCGCCATACCCAATTTATAGCAAAAATAATGATAAAAAGATAGCAAAACAATTAGTTAAAACAATGACTTAGCAAAATATTATTAAGAAAAACTATGACTATAACTTGTTGAATGGCAAAATAAATATTTTAGATAATGATTGCTTTTTTGAGGTATCTTTGTTAGTCTTGTTCATTAAGCCCGCCGGGCCTATGCTTTGAAGGTTTGACTTTGAGGCATCTATAACTTCCAGTAATTGAGATACCACAAATATGACCACTTCGAGCCTTAAAGCTAATAAATCGCATTCTATTAAATTTATTGATTTACCTTTAAATCAACTTCTTATCCAAGCTCTAGACGAAATTGGTTACGACGCACCGACACCTATTCAAGCAGAAATCATTCCTACGATCATCGAAGGTCGTGACGTGATTGGTCAAGCACAGACAGGTACAGGTAAAACAGCAGCATTTGCCTTGCCTATTTTATCTAATATCAAAGTGTCTGATTATTATTCTGATAACGTAACGCAAGCATTAGTTTTAGCACCAACACGTGAATTAGCTATTCAGGTGGCAGATTCTTTTCGTAAGTATGGATCAAAAATAAAGGGCCTAGTTGTTGCTACTATTTGTGGTGGTCAAGATTACAAAAACCAATTACAAAAACTTAAAACAGGTAGTCATATAGTTGTTGGTACGCCTGGTAGAATTATGGACCATATGGAACGTGGTACGCTTAATATTTCTAATTTGACCACTTTGGTGTTAGATGAAGCTGATGAAATGTTACGTATGGGTTTTATTGATGACATCAATTGGATTTTAGAGCGTTGCCCAGAAGAAAAACAAATCGCATTATTTTCTGCGACAATGCCAAGTGCAATAAGAAACATTGCGATTAAATATTTAAGAGATCCAGTAAAAGTTACGATTGAAGCTACGCAAGAAAGCAACAGCCTTATTTCTCAATATTATTGGGGCGTAAACTATAGTAACAAGATTCAAGCCTTACTTAGAATTTTAGAAATCAGCAAATACGACGGTATGGATGCAATGATTGTCTTTGCTCGTACTAAAGTAGAAACTATATTAATAGGTGAACAATTATTAGCCCATGGTCATAGAGCAATCGTTCTAAATGGTGATGTTGATCAAAAAATGCGTGAGCGTTCTATTAAAGAATTAAAGGCTGGCCGCGTTGATATCTTGATTGCAACTGATGTTGCTGCGCGCGGTTTAGACGTAGACAGAATTACGCATGTTGTTAATTATGACATGCCGCATGATGAAGAAACTTACACACATAGAATAGGCCGTACTGGCCGTGCTGGCCGTAGTGGGGTTGCGATCACTTTTGCAACCGGTGGTGAAACATCTAAATTAAGATATATAGAACGTTTTACTAAAACACCAATAGAGAAATATAAAATGCCAACAGTCTATGAAATGAATAAAAAGCGCGTAGAAACATTCAAAGCAAGAGTATTGAATGCTATCAAAAGCAGCCAAGATAAAATTAATACCAAAGAAAATTTTGATGAAATGGGTAAGATTATTAAGCAAATCGCCGAAAGTTCAAATAATTCTGTTTTAGATGTAGCATCTGCTTTAGCTGTATTGTTATACGATAATGCGCCATTATTATTAACTGAAGCTGACGCGATGAAAAGTGCAGAGCGTGCACCACGTAATTATGAAGGCGGCGATCGAAACAGAAATGATCGCGGTGGCAGATCTTTTGGCGGTGGAAGAGACGGCAGAGGTAGATCTGAACGTTCTGGTGAAGGTAGAGGCGGCTTTAAAGGTCGTGGCGACAGATCAGGTTCAGGTGAAAACAGAAGTTTTGGTGAGCGTCGTGAAAGATCAAGTTTTGGTGAAAACAGAAGTTTTGGTGAGCGTCGCGAGAGATCTGGTTCTGGTGAAAACAGAAGTTTTGGTGAGCGTCGCGAGAGATCTGGTTCTGGTGAAAACAGAAGTTTTGGTGAGCGTCGTGAGAGATCTGGTGAAGGCAGAAGTTTCAAAGAAAGAAGTGAGAGATCTGGTTTTAGCGAAAGACGTTCTAGCTTTGGCGGTAAGTCGTCTGACAGCAAAGCTCGCAGTTTTAAAGACAGTGATAACAGAAGCGAACGTAAAGAACGCTCTTTCAGCAAAGATAGCAAACCGGCATCTCGTTCGGGTGAAGGTCGTACTTTGAGTCTTAAAAAGAATACTAAAAAACGTTCCAATAGCTCGAATTCTCGTAGAAGAGATTAATTTTAATCCGAAAGTTTCAAAGCCCGTTAGATGATAAGTTTAACGGGCTTTTTTTTGAGTAGAATTCTTTGTATGTTAGGTGATCTTATCCCAAAATTGCCTTGTATTTTAGGATGTTTTATCCCAAAATTGCCTTGTGTTTTGGGCTGCTTTACCCCAAATATACCTTGTATTTTGGGATAAAATAAGCTAGGATATAAAATAACTATTATTAATCAATAAGATGATAATTATGCTATATCGTTTTGAATCACAATACTTAATTGATTGGCTTGTTAGATCGGATCGCAAGCCTTTAATCATTAAAGGAGCCCGGCAAGTTGGCAAATCAACTATTGTTAAACAATTTGCCAAAAAGAGCAATTTAACTTTGGTGGAATTAGATTTTGAACAAAATCCCGGGTATGCAGCTCTTTTTACGAGTAAAGATCCTGAAACCATTTTAACTCTACTAAGTGCACATTTTAATCAACAAATTGAAATTAATTCATCCTTACTTTTTCTAGATGAAATACAAAAAACCCCAGAAGTAATAAGTTGTTTAAGATACTTTTATGAAAAGATGCCAAGTTTACCCATTATAGCGGCAGGTTCATTATTAGACCTAGCTTTGCAGCACATTAATTTTTCAATTCCTGTAGGTAGAGTCGAATATATGTACCTAGGCCCAATGAATTTTGAAAATTTTTTATTAGCAACCAAGCAAAAACCGTTATATGATTTTTTACAACAATATGAACCAACGCAAACTATTCCAGAACCATTGCATAACTCCTTATTAAATTCAGTAAAAAATTATTTTATCGTTGGTGGTATGCCTCAAGCAGTGGCTAATTATGCTAACAATCATGATTTTATTGCCTTGAATAGGCTGCACAATAGTTTATTAACGGGCTTTAAAGAGGATTTTTCTAAATACGCATCTAAATCCGAGCAAGAAAGAATGCGTTTGCTATTTAATAAAATCCCCATAATGCTAGGCAAAAAATTTATCTACAGTCACATAGATCGAGAAGAAAAATCAACAACTATTAAAACAGCATTAGATAATTTAAGTTTAGCACGTATTATTAATGTTGTTTATCATACTAACGCCAATGGTTTACCTTTAGGAGCAGAAGTTAATAGTAAAAAATTCAAAACTTTTTTTCTGGATATTGGTCTAGTTACTACAGCCCTAGATTTAAATATACTTACTTTTAATGATGTAGAAGATCTTTCGTTAATTAATTCTGGCCAAATTGCTGAACAATTTGTTGCGCAAGAACTTTTACAACTCCGAGAATTATATCAGCAGCCTAATTTGTATTATTGGATTAGAGAAGCGAAATCTTCATCTGCAGAGGTAGATTTTATTATTGGCTTTAATGGAAAGGTAATTCCTGTAGAAGTGAAAGCTGGTATGGCTGGCAAATTAAGGTCGCTGCATTATTTTTTGAATGAAAAAAATAGTGCTTTTGCTATTCGTTTCTCTAATAATCCTATTAGTTCAATAAACTCTACCGTCCAAATCGGTTCAGAATCATTATCTTACCAATTATTATCAGTGCCTTTTTATTTAATCGGGCAATTGCGTCGTTTGTTACACTACTATGCATTGTAACTCAGAGGGCCTTTGAATAATGAAGTAATCGATATCTATAATTATAAAATTATGTATAGTCAATCATGTCAATTTACAACTAGATGAAATCGAATTGATTATATGATGCTAAAATATTTTCTAATCTAAATAATGCTGTTCTCATAGGGATGGCTGAAATATGATCATAACGCTCTTCTTGTTCGCCATTATAAATTAAATAACATTGTGCAATTGGGTAATCTTTTTTAAATTCATTTAATCCACGGCAATCTTTACGTTCTACATAACTGCTACTTTTTAACTCAAAGGCAAAAAGACCATTTTCACCATAGACTATAAAATCAACTTCAGTCCCAGTTGCTGTTCGCCAAAAATAAATAGTTAAATCATATCTATAATAATCAATAATCGCCCGTAAATTCTGTAAAAATAATGTCTCGAAAGCCGGACCACCAATTTCTTTAGGGAGATCTAACGGACCTTTGGGACGAATGGTTTGAAAAAGGCCAACATCAAAATAATAAAATTTCGGATGTTGACTTAATTTTCTTTGCGCACGTTTAGTGAAACAAGGAATCTGGACAG
This sequence comes from uncultured Gammaproteobacteria bacterium, assembly GCA_964387745.1. Taxonomy (GTDB): domain Bacteria; phylum Pseudomonadota; class Gammaproteobacteria; order JAGOUU01; family JAGOUU01; genus JAGOUU01. Next base: position 39,052 of record CAYLXL010000001.1, read on the forward strand.
CAATTAACAGATCTTCTAATATTTCAAAATAACTTTCGACAATTTTCCTACTGACACCTACTTCTCGAGATATCCCTAATAGGTTTAATTGTGCGCCTTGAGAGAAACTGGCGATTTCCATAAACCTACTAAAAGTACCTAGATTACGTACCAGACCTTCTTGTAAAATTTCTTCGCGTAGATAAGTCGTGAAATAGCTTTCAAGAAAATGCTTTGAGTCATCGGATGTGTAACTAATTGGTAATAATCCGTAGCGCAGAGATTTATTAAGATCAAAGCCATCACCTATTTCACTTGCTGTAAGGGGATGCATATAGTGAGTCCGTGCTCTGCCAGCTAACAAATTGGTTCCTGTACGTTTCAGCTGGCGACTACTTGATCCAGTCAGAATAAAATGACGTTGATGGTGTTCGATTAAACGGTGCACTTCATTTAGTAAAGCAGGTACTTTCTGCACTTCATCGATGATTACCCATGGATTGTTGTGTGCTAAAACCATTGCTTCTAGGCGCGTTGGATCAGCTTGTAGGCGAGTGTAGTCACGATGATTTAACAAATCAATATACAAAGCTTCAGGGAAAGCTGATTTGACCCATTGAGTTTTACCTGTACCACGAGGACCAAATATGAAAGCGCTCGTGTCTATCTTATTGATATTTAATAATCGTTTAAACATAATATAGATATTTTAGCCTAAGAGGTAAAAAAAACAATGATTTTTTGACTTTTGATCTTAAAAAACATCATTCAAGCTAAATCAACAAGTTATATTCACACAAAGTAAGAACTTTTCACGATCATAGAGGTCTAAATCTGTAGCGTTTAATGATATAAGGACATGATTTATGCCAGAGCAAACAGACCAACGTGCTTTAGAGCCTCTAGAAGAGTTTTTACTCGAGCAGACATCTCGGCTCGAGTTTTTAGATCCCAATTCTCCGCAATACAAATCTTTAAAAGATGCATTATTAGTCGCAGAATCAATGCAGTTTATTAAAGACAATGAAGAGCTGATCAAACGCATTATCGATTGTAAAAATAATAAACAAGCATACTTAGCTGATGAATATATTAAAAGCCATTATGCAGATAGGGCTGAACAAGATTTTGAGAATAAAGTATTAAGAGCACTAAATGGAGTATCTTTTCATATTGATTATCAATCTCCCGAGTTAGGCTGGCAAGCATTGGCAGGTTTAGTTTATCAATTTGAAACTGCAATTGTTACAGCTCGGGAACAAAATGTAACTGATGAATTAATTAATAAATTAAGATATGACAGAGATCGTGGTTGTATAGAAGAACGAGTTTCTAATGCTCTACTTTACGCAGGACGTTTATTAAGTGGAGAGGTGAGTTTTGATGATGAGTTTGCCAGAGTTTATGAACAGTTATCAACGACGCGACAAACAGAGCAAGAAAAATACTCATTAGCTTTATGGCATTTTGCTAGTAATGATTTATTAGGTAAAGATGTCATTATCAATAAGACCACTAGAGATATTTTAGTTGCTGGTGGTATTGCAGTAGAACAATTCGCAGCTTTTTTGGATACCCAAGGTGGACTAGCTTATAAATTTAAACTCACACCAGAGATTATAAAGTCTTATCTGATTGCTATGGGTGAGTTAAGTGAGAGTTTTACTAGTGCAGATGATTATAAAAAAACAATCTATCAGGAAGTCTATGCAGAAAAAGATGTAGATATTGTTTTAGGTAAAGCCAATCCACCAATGCTACAACATCGATTCAAAGATTATGATGATGCTATCAAATTTTTACAATGGTTACAGAGTGAGCCAGAGCTAAAAGAAGTAGGGATTCTTAAGGCTAAAGTTACAGAAGAAAGTGGTCAATTTGTTATTCGCTTGAGTGGAGAACAGGTTGATAAAATTTTGTGAGCTGATAGCTACAATAAATTACAAGCAGGCGTTTCTCTGGATATATTAACAGGGGTTGTTAATCGAGATTTGGTGCCTATAAGAAGATTGTCACAATTAAAACAGGAACAATTAGCAAAAAAATATTTAGAACAACCTTGTTTGTTTAAAACAGTTACAGGTTTCGCAGATAAAAAAGCATGGCAGCAAGTTATCGATGACATGACTAATTCTGAAATTAAAGCACAAGGTGTAAAGACATTATTTAGAAGAGAACGCGACTTAAGTAAAAGATATGAAGTTCGTCTTGTGAGTAGATTAGGAGAGCCGGCAAGATATGATGTTTTTGATGCTATGCCTGAAAATGGAGTTGGCAGAAAACGTAATTATGAAGAATGGAAGAAAGAGATGGGCGGTGAATTACCTTCGTACCATTCTTGGACTTATGCGAATCCTTCGAATCCAGCTTTTAACCCAGTTTATTTTGGGCATCAACATAATTATCCTGCAGTTGTAGGCATAAGAAATTCTTTGTCTCATAAAACTATGGACGGACAGGTTGTAAATCATGCTAGAGTAAAAGCTATTTTTAGCGTTGATAGCGGGACCTATGGTCGACCAAATGCATTTGCAACTATTCAAGAGGCGCAGAGTTATATTCAAAGTCAAAGGAATGCTTCATTATTAACTAGTTATAGTGAACTAGAAGGACAAACTGTCATTAATCGACCAAATGAAACATTAGCGGGATTTTTTTGGCGATGTGATGGTAGCAGTCAGGTTGTAGCATTTAGAGACAATTTAGAGTCAAGATTACTTGCACAACTGCGAGCACTTGATATCCAAGCTAGATTGGATAAATATCCTGAAAAATATAGTCAGTCGCAGTATGGTTACTATAGCGGTTACAAGGTTCCTGTTTCTGTATGGGGACCAGGCGGTAAGGGTTGTCGTTTATATAGTCAAGCAGAGCAAGAACAAGATTTACAAGCTGCGTGTACTGGGGTTATGAAACAATATCAATTAATTATTAAAATAATAAAATTATTACATAATCCTGAGTTACTAAATAATCCATCTATCGACGTGGTAGATTTGATAAGGTCATTGGATAATATTGACGGCATTTCATTTGCAGAAATTGATATCAAAGTTATAAGAATGAAACTTACCGATATAGGCATTGTAAAATTAGATGGAAAGATCCTTCCTCATCTAGTCATTGCTTATCCGCAAAAAATTTCTGAATTTATGGCGCTTGTGGGTAAAGTTGAAGATGTTGTAAAAAGAGACGCGCTGATTGAGAAAATATTAACAGAAAAAGGTCAATATGGTCATAGCGCATGGTTGTTGGCGCGTGAGTATCAACCAACCGCAATACCATCTTTGATAGAACTAGTGAGCAAAATTGAAAGTGTCGCAAAAAGAGAAGCGCTGATTGAGAAGATATTAACAGAAAAAAGTCTATATGGTCATAGCGCATTGTTGTGGGCGTGTGAGCATCAGCCAACCGCAATTCCAGCTTTAATGGCATTAGTGAGTAAGATTGAGGATGTCGCAAAAAGAGAAGCGCTGATTGAGAAAATATTAACAGTAAAAGGTCAATATGGTTATAGCGCATTGTTGTTGGCGTGTCAGTATCAACCAACCGCAATACCATCTTTGATAGAACTAGTGAGCAAGATTCAAAGTGTCGCAAAAAGAGACGCGCTGATTGAGGAAATATTAACACAAAAAGGTCAATATGGTTATAGCGTATTGTTGTTGGCGTGTCGGTATAAACCAACTGCAATACCATCTTTGAGAGGACTAGTGAGCAAGATTGAAGATGTCGCAAAAAGAGAAGCGCTGATTGAGAAAATGTTAACAGAAAAAGATCAAGATGGTTATAGCGCATTGTTGCTGGCGTATCGGTATCAACCAACCGCAATACCATCTTTGATAGAACTAGTGAGCAAGATTGAAGATGTCGCAAAAAGAGATGCGTTGATTGAGAAAATATTAACAGAAAAAGGTCAATATGGTCATAGCGCATTGTTGTGGGCGTGTCGGTATCAACCAACCGCAAAACCATCTTTGATAGAACTAGTGAGCAAGATTGAAGATGTCGCAAAAAGAGAAGCGCTGATTGAGAAAATGTTAACAGAAAAAGATCAAGATGGTTATAGCGCATTGTTGTGGGCGTGTCGGTATCAACCAACTGCAATACCATCTTTGAGAGGACTAGTGAGCAAGATTGAAGATGTCGCAAAAAGAGATGCGTTGATTGCAAAATTGTTAACGGAAAAACAGAACGATGGTTATAGCGCATTGTTGTTGGCGTGTCGGTATCAGCCAACTGCAATACCATCTTTGATAGAACTAGTGAGCAAGGTTGAAAACGCCGCAAAAAGAGACGCGCTGATTGAGAAAATATTAACAGAAAAAGGTCAATATGGTTATAGCGCATTGTTTTTGGCGTATCAGTGTCAACCAACTGCAATACCATCTTTGATAGAACTAGTGAGCAAGGTTGAAGATATCGCAAAAAGAGAAGCGCTGATTGAAAAATTGTTAACGGAAAAAGAAAAAAATGGTTATAGCGCATTGTTTTTGGCGTGTCAGTATCAACCAACTACTATACCATCTTTGATAGAACTAGTGAGCAAGATTGAAGATGTTGCAAAAAGAGATGCGCTGATTGAAACAATGTTAACAGAAAAGAATAGCTATGGTTATAGCGCATTCTTCTTGGCGAGTAAGCATACGCTAACCGCAGTTCCATTGCTAATAGAGCTAGGAAGCAAGGTTGACGATTCTCATGCTAGAGGTAAATTACTTAAGGAAATGTCAGAACAATTAACCGAGGACCAAATAAAAAGTGTTTTGAGCAATAAGGCAATGATTCGTCAGATTGCAGCGCTACCCGTTGAATCTGAATTTCCAGTTTTTTTTAGTTTGTTAAAAACAGAAGCTGACCGTTTTCTTCAAGCCGATGAAAAGCAAATGCAAGCTTCAACTAAAGATTTTATGCGTACTTTAAGCATCCAACAAGAATTAAGAGAGATTGTTGATAATAAAGATTTAAGTCCGCAACAAAAAATTATAGCTATCTTGGAAAAATACAAAGATGAAGGTGGTTTATTATCAGGACGCAGTAAAACCAGAAAAGTTAAAAAAATATTAGCTGATATTCGTCCAAACCAATCACTTGGTGAGCTGATGCTTATAGTTAGAACAAACCTTAGTGGGTTAGACATGACCCTGGGGCAGCATCTTTATTCTTATAAGTTGCTTATTGATGCAATAGCAAAACAAGCAAGAGAAGATTATCCACCAGCTGCGCTACTGCCTGGAACTTCAGGTGTGTTAGCAAGTAGAGTTAGCGATGGTGGAGAAGAATCAGACTTTGAGTTTGTAAATCAAAAATCTGCTGATAAGACAGCTCTTCCTGGACAGACCGCAGCCGCAGGCGTAGCTACTGCTCAACAGGCACCAACAGCAGCGGGGCCAGGAGGGCCTAAGCATTAATTAATAAACAAACTCTTTGAGAGTAAATTAATAATTAAAAAAAATAAGTTATTGCCAAACCGGTTTGGAGTTATTATTAAATATTAATAGTGTGACCATTTATATTTTGCCATGATAAAACTTTAGCATTCGTTCTATCTTGATTATTTTGACCACCGTAAATTAATAAAGCGGGATTGACCTTAGTTTTATCTTTTGCTAATTCGACCCATTTATTTAATGCTTTAAAAAAGTCACTTACGATTGTTTGGCCAGATTTAATTTCGATCGGTGTTAAGTTGTTATTCTGGTCAATAATGAGATCCACTTCATTACCAGTTTTATCACGCCAGAAAAATAAATTATTTATTTTTGCAGCATTAAATTGTAATTTTAGTATTTCGCTTATAACGAAGGTTTCAAATAATGGACCTTTATAAGCATGATAATCAAGCTCTGAAGCAGTTGTTATGTCTAATAGCCAACTGCACAAACCTGCATCATAGAAATATAATTTAGGAGTTTTTACCAGTCGTTTATTAAAATTATTAAAGTGTGGTTTAAGAAAAAATATAATATAACTTGCTTCTAATATTGAGAGCCAATTTTTTACTGTTGCTTGTGCTATACCACACTCATTACTCAATGAAGAAATATTCAATAATTGACCGCAGCGGCTAGCACATAACTTCATAAATCTACGAAAGACAGTCAAATTTTCAATATTGATGAGCTGCCGGGCATCACGTTCAATATAAGTTTGCACATAATTTGAATACCACAAGTTTGGTTTTACATCGCGGGAATAGATAGGAGGATACATGCCTTTATACAAGACTTGTGATAGATTGTTTATTCCTAACCTACTATTTTGAAGTTCCGAATAATTAAAGGGTAATAAGTTTAGCAATCCTACCCTGCCTGCTAAAGATTGTGTAATTTTTGAGATCATTCCAAACTGCTGCGAGCCAGTTAGGATAAATTGTCCGCATTTATTATTATTGTCGACTATGCTCTGGAGGTAAGAAAAGATCTTTGGGCAATTCTGTGCTTCATCAATAATTGCACCATCACTAAAAGTATTTAAGAACCCTTTAGGATCAGAAGTAGCGAACTCACGTTGATCAGGGTCCTCCAAGCTAACATAAGGCTTATTTGGCAAAACATGGCGCGCCATCGTTGTTTTACCTGATTGTCTTGGCCCAGTAATAGCTACAACCGGAAAACCAGCTAGCAGTTCAGCCAAGGTAGAATGTGCATCTCTATTTATATACATGTGAATAATACTATCAGTTTTAGACAAATTTACAAGAGAACTTATAAATTTGTCCAAACATGAGACGGATTACATGGACAAATTAATATGTCTTGTGATGAATTTGGACAGAAAAATCCGTAACCAATTGATTTATAGGTGATCAGCTAAACAAAATCATGCTCAGCAATAGTCTCGAGCACTTGTTCATTGAGTTCTTTTATTTTATGTTCCATTTCATTGAGTTGAACAGCAGCAAGGCCGGTAGTGGAAGGGGATTTCGTGATCAATTCATGAGTAATATGAAGGGCAGCTAAAACAGCAATTTTATCTAAACCTACTACTTGATGAAGATCTCTGATTTCACGCATTTTGCTATCAAGGTACTGGGCTGATTTCTGTAAAGAGCTTTGGAATTCAGGTAAGCAACCAATTTTATATTCTTTGCCTAATATGTTAACGTTTAATATAGTTTTTTTATTATTCATAATTCGTTTGGTAATCTTTCTTGTTTATTCTTCGAGAGCAACTAAGCGTGCAAGCAAGTTTTTGACACGCAGTTCTACTTTATTGTGAGTATCATACAAAGCTGTATAGGATTTTTTGAGATTTCTAAGCTCTTGGGTCAGATTAATATTATCTGACTTTAGGTATTTATAGTTTTTTAGTAACTCTTTTATTGAACAGTCTAATTTGTCTAACTCAGAGATAGGTGTTTCAGAATTATTATTGGTGTTCATGTAAGTAGTAAAGTAAAAAAGTAAATAAATTGTTTAGATAACTATAAATGACTATCAAGCAGTCTTATTAAAATTATAACATTTATAATTTATAAATCTAATTTCAATGTTAAGATGATAGTAATATTTAGACTTAATTCAAATTAAGGGAATTATAATTTGATTAAAAAGTTACTGATAGCTAATCGGGGTGAAATAGCAGTAAGAATAGTCAGAAGTTGCAGCGAGTTAGGGATTCGTTCCGTTGCGATATATACTGATGCTGATCGCTATTCATTGCATGTCAAAAAAGCTAATGAGGCTCACTCTATTGGGGCAGAATCTGTTGCAGGTTACTTAAATGCTCATCGGATAGTAGATTTAGCATTAGCTACAGGTTGTGATGCGATTCATCCTGGGTATGGCTTTTTATCTGAAGATCCTACGCTAGCAAGTATATGTGCGCAGCGCAATATACTTTTTGTTGGGCCAAATGCTGATGTTATAACCTTAATGGGTGATAAATTATTAGCACGTAAAGCTGCTATAGAAGCAGGTTTGCCAGTTGTTCCAGGTTCAGATAGCAATTTAGTTTCGGCTGAACAGGCAGTTGAAATAGCTAATCGAATCGGTTATCCAATAATGCTTAAAGCAACTGGTGGCGGCGGCGGGCGTGGGATCAGACGCTGTAATAATGATCAAGAAGTTCATAAAAATTTTGAGCGCGTTAAAGCTGAAGTTAGCAAATCATTTAATAATACAGAAGTATTTTTAGAAAAATGTATCGAACAGCCAAGACACATTGAAGTTCAAATATTGGCCGATAAATATAATAATGTCGTCCATCTCTTTGAACGGGACTGTTCTATTCAACGGAGAAATCAAAAGTTAATTGAAATTGCGCCAAGCCCGCAGTTAACGGAAGAGCAAAGAAACTTAGTAACTGAGTATGCTGTACGTTTAGCAAAAGCAGTTAAATATCAAAATGCCGGAACTATCGAGTTTTTATTAGATCAAGATCATAATTTCTATTTTATGGAGATGAACACTCGCCTACAAGTAGAACATACAGTAACCGAAGAAATAACGGGCATAGATATAGTCAATAAACAATTAGAGATAGCTGGTGGCATGCCACTAAAACTTAAGCAAGATAGTATAGCAAAACGTGGCTATGCTATTCAATTTAGAATCAACTGTGAAGATCCGCAGAATAATTTTTTACCAAGTTTTGGCAAAATTACTCAATACTATTCGCCAGGTGGGCACGGGATCCGCACTGACGCGGCTATTTATACTGGATACGAGGTTGTGCCTTATTATGATTCACTTTGTGCAAAGTTAACAGTTTGGGCATTAGATTGGCCAGAAGTTATAAAACGTGGTCAGCGCGCTCTAAAAGAAATGATTATCTATGGCATAAAAACAACCATACCGTTTTATTTAGAAATTTTAAAAACTGAAAAATTTCAAAATGCTAATGTTACAACAGATTTTATAGAACAAAACCCGCAGTTATTACAATACCCGCTAAGATCAAACCGTCATTTTATTGCAGCCGTGCTGGCGGCGGCTAGTGTAAATTATTATGGATATTATGATGAGCAATAAAAAAAATAAAATTAATTTTACTGAAACAGTCTTGCGTGATGCACAGCAATGTTTAATTGCGACCAGATTAACAACAGCAGATATGCTGCCTATTTGCAGTAAATTAGATCAAGCAGGTTACTATGCTTTAGAAGTATGGGGTGGTGCTACTTTTGATAGTTGTTTAAGATTTTTAAAAGAAGATCCATGGTGGCGATTACAAGAATTAAGAAAAGCATTGCCTAACAGTAAGCTCATGATGCTTTTGCGGGGACAAAATTTAGTAGGCTATAGACATTATGCTGATGATGTCGTCGAAAAATTTATTGAGTTATCCGCAAATAAGGGAATTGATATTTTTCGGGTGTTTGATGCTCTTAATGATATAAGAAATCTACAAACATCAATTAAAGCGATTAAGAAAAACAAAAAACATGCCCAGGGCACGATAGCGTATACTACTAGCCCTGTACATGATATTAAATCTTTTGTGAGCCTTGCTAAACAACTAGAAGAATTAGGTTGTGATAGCTTAGCGATTAAAGATATGGCTGGCTTGCTTACACCTGCAGCGACACGTGAATTAATCCCGGCATTAAAAAAAGCTGTTAATCTACCAATACATTTACATACACATGCTACGAGTGGGCTATCAATGCTATGCTTGTGGGAGGCTATTGAATTAGGCTGCGAGCACATAGATACTGCTATTTCTTCTTTTGCTGATGGGCCTTCGCATTCGTGTACGGAATCTTTAGTCTTGGCTTTACAGGATAGTAGGTTTAGTACAGATTTAAATCTAGATATATTACAAGAAGTCGCTGAGTATTTCCGGAAAGTTAGAGTAAATTACAAACAGTTCGAAAATGAAAATAATTACGCTGATACTAAAGTTCAAATATATCAAGTTCCAGGTGGCATGATTTCTAATTTGAATCAGCAGTTACGGGAACAAAATGCTTTAGATAAACTAAGCTTAGTTTTTGCTGAAATACCAAAAGTGCGTGAAGATTTAGGTTATCCACCATTAGTTACACCAACTTCTCAAATTGTGGGTACGCAGGCTTTATTGAATGTTATTAATAAAGAACGCTATAAAACTATTACTAATGAAGTAAAAAGGTATTTACAAGGCTTGTATGGTAAGACGCCAGGTGAGGTTAATAATCAAGTTAGACAAAAAGCGATTGGTAATACAGAGTTTATTGATTGTCGTCCGGCAGATTTATTAGAGCCAGAATTGGCTGGTCTTAAATCTAATAAAAATATTACTCAATTAATCAAATCTGAAGAAGATTTATTAAGTTATGCATTATTCCCGGAGGTAGCAAAGAACTTCTTTTTAGATCAACAAAATAAGCCTATTAATGTAAGTGGTGAGCATAAAAAAATAGAAAAAAATAATCAATGCGGGTTATTGCCAAAGAAATTTAATATTTACCACCATGGTGAAAACTATGAAATCTCAGTACGTGGTGCTGGTTGGCAGAGTAATAACGAACGTAATTTATATTTAACAGTTGATGGTATCCCTGAAGAAATATTAATCACCCAAGCTATAGGCGAGCAGGGTATTGAACGAGTAAAGACTGCAAGTAAACCTGGTCATGTGACAGCGGCGATGCCAGGATTGATTGTCGAAGTTAAAGTAAAATTACAGCAAGAAGTTAAATCTGGGGACGTGTTATTAATTATTGAAGCGATGAAAATGCAGACAGAAATCCAAGCGCCGATATCAGGCAAAGTTCAAGTTATTAATGTTACTCGTGGCCAAAGTGTAGTGCCGAATCAGGTGTTGATGGAGATTGGGTAGGTGTATGGTGGATTTTGTCCGCTTCAGGTCAAACCACTTTACTTAACTGAGCATTAAAAAAGCACTGGCGTTAGACGCCAGTGCTTTTGGCCTTAAGCCCAAGTAATAGTCGCAGTAACCGGCCTGTGATCAGAATAACTATTACTAGCATTACAATAATTGGAATCTGTATAAGAAATATTAGAGTCTACGCTCGTGTAATTTAATTTATCTGATACAAATACAAAATCAAGAATAGAATTAAAATGGCTGCATTGAGTAGGAGATAGTTTTTGTGGTTGCACCCACGTGAAAACTTGATCGCGTGTCAGTTCATCAAAGCCTGCACCATGTTTGCTAATATCATATGGAGATAAATCAAAATTATAATCACCTACAGCAACGATTGGTAATGTTTGTTGACGTGCCCATAGGTTAATTTTTTTTGCTTGCATTGCTCTTTCGGTATCGTTTTTTCTATAGAGATGGTTGACCATAAAAATGAATTGCTGGTTAGTTTCATAGTCTCTAAATTTAGCTACCAGCGGAGAACGTACAACCCCATTGACGTTAATATGATCAAGTTCCTGATATGAAATTAATTGGTATTTATCTTCATTAAATAAAATTTGCAAACGATTGCGGCTAAGCCCACTGGTGCCTTTTATGATGGCAATTTTTTTGTGCTGTGCATTCAAAATATTATAAGCCGTTTTTGACCAATCATCAGAGGATTCTGAAAGGCCCCAGATATCGACGTTATCATGATCAATAATTTGTTGAGTAATAACAGCAGGTGCGGATTTTCCAGAGTTAATATTAAAGCTACCAACATTGAGCTGAGCGGCTAAAGCTAATTTAGATACTATTAACAGGGCAAAACTATAGGCAGTGGTCTTAATGATAGTCATGTATTCTCCTCCATGAGAATAAGCTAGAGTTAGGGGTGGGGCAGGTTATTTTTTAAATTATAACGCTATAGTAGGTATATTAGATAGATCTAAAAATAACAATCAGTGCGCTAAAATACTTTAAAAGTTATATTTGCTAGTTAGGTAAAATTTCTATTTAGAGTCATTTTCGAGTATAATTGCAGTTTTTAACCCCAAAAGGTCACTGATGCAAGCATTTTATAAGAAATTCCCCATAACTTTCCCAGTTGTCTTAGTCTTTTTAGAAATAATTACATTTCTATCTACAGATATGTATTTACCAGCCCTGCCACAGGTAGGGGAAGATTTTGGTATTGATCAGGATATGGTTCAGTATACACAGACTTCTTGGTTCTTAGGATCGATGAGCTTGCAATTACTGCTTGGTCCAATTACGCAAAAATCTGGGCGTAGAAACACAATGATGGTTGGAATAATGTTGTTTATTCTAGCGAGCTTTTCATGTGCTACTAGTAATAGTATTAATATATTTCTTCTATCTCGGTTTATCCAGGGGACAACAGTCTGCGTCGTGATTGTAGCCGGCTACGCAACAATTCATGAGTTATATTCAGGGGCTCGTGCGATCCAGATTATGGCAGTAATGGGCTCAGTAACAATTTTAGCACCTGCGTTAGGGCCTTTTTTAGGTGCATTAATGATAACTCAAGGTGATTGGCATAATATTTTTGCTTTATTAACTATATGTGCGATGGTTGGGTTATTAGGAGTGTATTACATTATGCCCTATGACACCGGTAAGTCTCGCGACAAGAATAGTCATTTAGCAGAAAGTATCAAATATTATAGATCAATCTTTAGTAATCCACGCTTTATGAGTTTTACTTTGATTAATTGTTTTATCATTGTTTGTTTTTTTACTTGGATAGTACAGAGTCCATTCATTATTATTACCACTTATCAGAAATCTGAAATATATTTTGGTCTTGTGCAGTTATTAGTTTTTGGTAGCTTTATTTGTGGATCACACACAGCTAAGTATTTAATTAGTAGGATTACAGCACAGAGATTATGTGATATAGGTATCATCATTATTTGTAGTTCAGTTTTATTATTTACTTTAATGTCATTTCTGCAATTGCATCTTAACTTAATTATTGTTGGTATGTTAGGCGTTGCCTTTGGTGCAGCTATGCTATCTGGTATTTGGAATCGATTGGCTATCGAGTCTTGTGAGCAGCCCATGGCGCACCGAGTGGCAGTTTATTCTACTATGGTTAGTTTTTTTGCAAGTTTAGGTAGCTATTTAGTTACGCATTTAAATGAGCAAACATTCTTAAGTTTGGCCTTGCTGATGCTAGCTTTTGTGATTATAGCGGTAAATATCTTTTTTAAAGTCAGAAAAAAAATAAAGCTAGTTTAATCCAGATAGTATTCAGTTGGTTGATCTAGCGACAAGGGCTTGAGGAACGAGAGCTTGACGGAGTTATTGCAGGTATAAGTGCAGGTGGTGGTGTGCTTGCTCTGCTAGAGCAATCAGCTACTGCAGGACTGTGATATGATGGTGTTGGCGGACGTGCAGTTGCCCTTGCGTCTAAACCTGATTCTATTAACTCAACGAAGTCACGAGAAGTTAATGTTCTTACCCGGGGGTTGGTAGCGAATAAAGTTAATAGCCTCCCAGAACAGTCATTGTAACGTTTTACCACGGGTTCTTTTTCAGTGATGTCACTTTCTATTTGTTTGAGTTGCTGCTCTATTTGTCGTTGAGCCGCGATTTCTTGCGTAACACGCATAATATCTTTTTGTAAAAGCTGTGTCTCACTTGGGCCAACTTTAAATAACACACAATAGACTTGATATTGTTTCAGTACGGTTAAGGTCATCTGACATAATTGTTTCAAAGTAGATGCTAAAACTATAGCTGCAATAATTAATTTACCTATTACTGCTATACCCATATAGGCTACAAATGCTTGTGTTGTAATAATCCCCATTCCTATAGCCACAGCAGATCCTAAGAGCACTAGACCAATTGCAAAAAACTTTACAGAGAATTTAAAGATTTGAAATAATATATTTAGTAATTTTTGTTTGACAGTGGCTGGACTGTTTGATTGCGTATCAGTTGCCACTGGGGTAACAAGTTTAATTCGTTCTTTTAGATCGTTGAGTAATTTATTATATTCTTCATATGCTTCAGTTGTTAAGAGATCTTGATATTTTTTAAGTTGGCCTTCTTGAGAGTTAGAGGAAATAAGTTTTGAGCAAAGTGCTTCGTTACTTTGTTTTAGTGAGCCGAGCTCTGTTTGTTTATCATTGAGTATTTGCTGTAATTGTCCAAAAGGTGTTTCGCTTGGTGGCGGTGCTGAATCTCTTTTACGTAAAAGATACTTATTGATAAAACTTTTGCAGCTATCGATAAAATAATAAGCAGTTTTGGACATCGAATCATCGAATTGTACATAAAAACAGACGAAAGCAGTGGAAGCTGCAAGCCAACAAAATGGTGTAGTTAAGAAGGTAGGTAGACCTAATATACCAAATAGTAAAGGTATTGCTTTAAAACTTCCCGTACCGCTAATAATCGCGCCGTTGATGAGGATAGTATGATGCAGTAATTCGGCAAGTAACCATCGAAGATTAACCCAGTTGAAAATACTTTTAAGATAGGCGATTAAAAGATCAAGGGATCTTTTAGCTCTATTGGGGAATTCCATATAAAACCCTAGTTTAACTGCTAGCAGTTTTTCGAAGTTTATCAGCTTGAAGGCGTAATGTCACCATATTAATGCAAGGATATAGTCCAGGCTAATTTCAGGCGGCATATATATTTATGCACTAAAATATATAGATGGTGATCTATAGTTACCCTTAAAAATATGCGTAAGTCGTTGATAAGAATTTTGATCTTAGTAATTTTTTTTGCTGTTTTATATATCAGCGCTTCATATTATATGGGAGTACAAGCAGAACGTAAACTTGCTGCGCTGGCTCGTAGTTATAATTCTGATTTAATAAAAGTCGATGTCAAAACATTCGATAAAGGCATATTTCGTTCAAATGCAGAATTAGAAGTACAATTCGAAGATTACAACAAATTTAATCTTAACTTAGAATTATTTCACGCACCTATCTTTTTGTACAAAGATACAGAAAATCACACAAGATTATATTTTCTAAAAAGCCTAGTTAATATTATGGTTGTTCAAAATTTTTTACAAGAGCAAGTAGAAATTATCAGTAATACATCAGTCATAGATATCTTACGACCAGTTAATATAGATATCAGATTAACAGGCTTAACAAAGTTGGTCTTTGCAGCTTTTGGCTTAACTAGCCCTAATGTTGAGAATGATGATGCTTTTATTAATATCAAACTTGAGCCTGAAAAAATAATTTTTCTACTGAGTGGTAAGGCAGTCAATCAAGTATCAAAAAAATACTATATAGACAATTCACAATACCAATTATCATTAAAATTACAAAAAACTAAACTTGACAAGCTGGAACCTTCTAAGTGGCAAAGTAAAATCACTGCCAATTTTTTGGCTGATACAGTTAAAATTAATCAGGATGAAGATGTTAATAAAGAAATAGCTATACTCCAACCAAATGTGATCATAGCTTATACAGGGTCGATAAGAAATTTATTAGATCTTTATGCTAAAAAAAGCTTGTGGCTGATTACTAGCGAAATTATCTTGGCAGATCAGTACCAGGATTTTTCTGTCGAGGCCAAAGCTAATAAAATAAATTATAACAATAATCTTAAAGATTCTATAAATATAAGCCTTCCGAGTTTTGCTTTTTCGTTAAGAAGTTTTCAAGATAAAATAGAATTCAGCAATAAAGCTGTCATGAGTAATTTTACGTTCACTAGTAAAACTGATCAGTTATCGAGTGAGAATTTAAATTTTGCTTTGGATTTGGGCATAGATAAAGATGTTTTAATCGATTACGATAAAGATGAGTTGGTTAATCTTGGAGATATGATAAGTAATGTATTAAACAAGACTTATGAGACAAGTTCTGTGCCATTAGAGATCAAGAAAAACTTTGCTGTTAATAATTTAGTCGGAGATGGTTTGTTAATAGGGAAATTAAATTTAGATAATTACAATTCAGAATTAATAATTACTAATGATTTAAAAGATAAAGAAAATCAATCAACAATTACTTACAATGCTAATTTAGAAAAATTTATTTTGAAAACTGAAGCTTTAAACTCTAATCTCGATGTGTATTTAAAATCCTTGCATACGAAAAATATTTTCAATATCTCTGAGTATTTGAATTATCTAGCAGGGCAGTCAAATGATGTCTATCATATAGATCTCGAGTCTAAAGTTGATTTACCGCGTATTAAATGGATTGCTAATACTTCTAAAGTA
Source organism: uncultured Gammaproteobacteria bacterium (assembly GCA_964387745.1). Taxonomy (GTDB): domain Bacteria; phylum Pseudomonadota; class Gammaproteobacteria; order JAGOUU01; family JAGOUU01; genus JAGOUU01. The sequence continues at coordinate 55,064 of CAYLXL010000001.1, forward strand.
GCAATACTAGATTTCAGCTATAATTTTATGTTTAAACTTGATCCTCTAATGAAAGGTTTTTTAAATTCTGATAGTAAATTGGCTGTTTTAAATCTTGGTTATAATAATGAAAGTTTATTGTTGAATGGTCTGGGTTATAAATCCGCGATGCAGCAAAGTTATAAACATCTATTGACAGGTTTAAATGACTTTCGTATTGATAAAATTAACATCAATTATGATAACAATATATTAAGTCTTGCAAATTTTCAGGTAATTAACAAATCAGATAAAGTAAATAATAATCTTTCCTATGGTAATAGAATTATCGCTGATAATATAAATCTTAATAATAATGCTCTTGGTTTTATTAAATATAAAGATAGTTATTATAATATTAAAGCACAAGAATATTTAGACTTTATCACGCAAGCCTCGGCAACAAACTTAGAAGATTTATTGAAGCCACAGAATGTTAATGAGATAAATTTAAATAACACTCAAATAAATCAATTTTTAGCCTCAGGAATGACAGCTGATAATAGTATTTATTTGGGGCAAGCAAAAGAAAGCATAATGCTCATAAATTCATTGAAAGTTAAACCGAAGTTTAAGTCAAATTCTAAAAAAACAGCAGATGACAGATATGATATCTTATCGCAGTTACAGCTTAATACATCTTTAGTTTTATCAAAAAATTATACTGATAAATTGATAGAATTAACTAATAATGAACAAGTTAAAGAACAATACTTAACTTGGCAAAAAGTAGGATTAATAGATTTCAGGAATAATATTGCCAAGATTAATATTATATATGACCATAATCAGCTGACGCTTAACGGTAGTTTACTAGAAAATTGGAAAGCTAAATACGAGCTTGTAGAGGACGCTAAGAAATCATCTACATCTGTAGAGCCTGTAGAGCCCGTTGGATTAGACAGTGGTAAAAAAAACCAGAAAAAAGATCTTAACAACACGTTAATTAACAGAAATGGCAAACTGCCTGATAAAACTAAAATTATTGAGCATTAATAAAAAAAGGTGGCAAGCCACCTTTATAAATTTCTACTAAGTGAACATCAATGTTCTAATATAATTCCAGTTTTACCAATCCTTGGTAAAGGGTAAAGTTTATGTCTACATCCTTGTAGATAACTTCAGGTAAAATCCATTTACCATGGTTCTAATTTAACAAAAATGGCTAATTTATCAATAACCTATTTGCATAGCTGGGCTAAAATTGCTTAGTTAAAATAGTATAGAAGAGCAATGGTTTAGAAAATAGATTGAGAATTCATAAGGTTATGCTTGCCTAGGAGTATATGGGTGGTTAATCTCTCAGATTATAACCATCTGTGGCTTACACAATTATAAGAAAATGCTTACAAAGTAATTTTAGAAAAAATTTATCTTTCTAGAAGGTGGAGCTTGTCTTTGACTTGTTCCCAATCTTTGGCGTCATGAGGGGCTTCAATCATCGAGGTTATTACTGGCCACTCTTTGGCTAGATCTGCATTGATAGCAATAAACTGCTGCTGATCAGCAGGGAGATCATCTTCTGAAAAAATAGCTTTTACTGGGCACTCAGGCTCACAAAGCGCGCAGTCAATACATTCATCTGGGTCGATGACTAAAAAATTAGGGCCCTCATGGAAGCAGTCTACAGGGCAGACTTCAACACAGTCAGTATATTTGCATTTTATGCAACTTTCAGTAATTACAAAGGTCATATTAGTTTCACTAGTCTATATAATTCTGCATTTTAACAACTAATCACATTTTGTCTAGCTTTAGATAAGTAAGCTAATGTATAATTTGTATCACAAGCTTTACTATTTCTTAATATCATGAAAAATGAAGTCATTATTATTGGCATTGCCGGCCCTTCAGGCTCAGGTAAAAGTTTATTAGCATCGACTATAGTCAACGAACTAGGTTCTAGTAAAGTAGTGGTAATCTCAGAAGATTCTTATTATAAAGACTTAGGCGATATGCCAATCAAGGTCCGCAGTGAATTGAACTTTGATCATCCAGACTCTCTGGATCATGAGTTATTAAAACAGCATCTTGCCTTGTTACAGGCTGGCCAGGGAGTTGCTATCCCCCAATATGATCATTCGAGCCATTCTAGACTCCCCGAAACAAAGTTAATTAGCAATCACACAATCATTGTGCTTGAAGGAATTCTCTTATTTGTCGAACCAGAGTTGCGAGATCTAATGGATATACGTATATTCATAGATACGCCACTAGACATTTGTTTTATAAGAAGACTAGAAAGAGATATTGTTGAGCGTCAACGTACTGTAAGTTCAATTATCAAACAATATATTGAAACGGTTCGTCCAATGTACCAGCAATTTATCGAGCCTTCTAAACGACATGCAGATATCATTGTGCCAAAAGGTGGTAAGAACCGCATAGCTATTGATATTATTAAAGCGAAATTGAACGAATTATTAAATTAAATCATCTTATAGGGTTTATATCGAATGCTAAAACTTCAGGCCATCCTTGGAATATTTGTTTTTTTGGGGTTTTGTTGGTTGGTAAGTAATGACAGAAAAAACATTAATTATAAACAAGTACTCATTGGGATTGGATTGCAGTTTTTTATAGCGATTATAGTAACCAACTTTGCTTTCATCCAAACATTATTCAATGCGCTCAATAGCGGTATCTTGGCCATCTGTGATGCCACTAAACACGGTACGTCATTTGTTTTTGGTTATCTAGGTGGTGGTGATACGCCATTTACTGTTGAACAAGGTAAAGAAGGTAAATTATTTATTTTAGCGTTGCAATCATTGCCTATGGTGATGGTGATGAGCGCAATTACATCAGTCTTATTTTATTGGCAAGTTATTCCAGCGATTACTAAATTTCTCTCCAAAATTCTTGAAAAGACTTTAGGTATCGGTGGTGCGCTTGGTTTAAGTTCTGCATCAACTGTATTTTTTGGTACGGATGTTGCCGCTTTACTTATCAAGCCGCATTTGAAACATATGAGTCGCAGTGAATTATTTACTTTAATGTCATGTGGTATGGCAACGGTTGCTAGTTCTATCATGGTATTGTATACGCAAATTTTACAGCCAATTTTTCCTAATCAAGGCACAGCATTAGGCCATATTATTATTGCTTCATTTATTAATGTTCCATCAGCTTTAGTAGTCGCATTGATTATGATGCCACAAGTAGGTAAGACTACGGGTGGTCATTTAGTGCAGGTTGATAAACCGCACAGTACAATGGATGCAGTTACCCGCGGTGTGAGTGATGGTTTAAATATGTTATTAAATATTACTTCAATGTTAATTGTATTAACGGCATTAGTTTATTTAATTAATATTTGTTTATCGCATGTAGTTATTTATGGTCAAGTAATTACACTACAAAAAGTCTTCGGTCTAATTTTTTCACCGATAGCATGGTTGATGGGTATTCCATATCCTGAAATCTCAACAGCAGGTGGTATTATGGGTACGAAAATTGTTTTAAACGAAATTTTTGCGTATCAAGATCTCATAGCAAATATGGATATCTTATCTTCACATACGCAATTAATTATGGTTTATGCTCTATGCGGTTTTGCCAATTTTACGAGCGTCGGTATAATTATTGGAGCGCTCGGTATCTTAATACCTGAAAGACGATCTGAAATTGTAAATCTAAGTATGAAAGCAATAGTATCAGGTGCTTTAGCAAATTGTATAACAGGGACAATAATAGGATTGTTATCATGAAATCATGGAAGAAAAGATTGAAAAGATTGAAAAGATTGAAAAGATTGAAGAGATTAGGCTATTTATCGTTATTATTAATTAATTTTAATTATGTTTATGCTGAAGTTGATGAAGCTTCATCGAACGAATTCCCGGCTACAGTGGGTACAGTACCTTCTGAACAGCATGAGGGCTTTGTATTAGAGTGGGAAGATGGTAACTGGTCAGACTTTGTTAGACAATTATCAGACGCTACTAATTTTGAAATGGAATCTGTTGATCTGTTAGGGATGTTTAATTCAGAAAAAGATAATACTGTAGCTGCGCATGATTATCATAAATCGCAAATTTCTAATCAATCAGCTAAACAAGATGTTGCTTCAAATGCAGAAGAAGTTGTAAATGTTGCAGAAGATCAGGATTGGCGTACGGAAAGAAAGTGGTGGCAGAGGGGAGTGCCAGTATTGTAGATGCGGGCCGCGACGCTTTGCATCGCCCCCTTTATAGATATTAGATCAAATTAGCTTTATAAACAAAATCAATCATATTATCAGGTAAATCTTTTTCTTGTGACTTAGCTGGAATCACGTAATTATCTGTAGCTAAGCAGCTCTCTGGTCTAAATTTATTTTCTAAAGATCCATGATTACACTGCCAGGAGATTTTATCGTCGATTACTTTGGCTTCTAAGATAATAGTTTTATCAGCTAATACATCATTTTTAGCTTCGCTTTTGTTGAAAGTTAGCACGATGTCGCCGAATTCATTGATTTTAAAAGACTGCTTGGCATTACCAGCTGTTATATTTGCTTCAGCATTACTAGTAGGTAGGACACCGTTAGCTTGGTAATAATTAGCTACTGCTTCTTGAACTTGTTTAGCTGATTCAAGGGCGTGGTTAACTTCTTGTTTATAGATATGCTGTTGATTTACTGACATAGCTATACTGGTTACAGCTATTAATGATACAGCTGATTCAACTAGTGCAAACCCACGAGATCTTAACTTACCCATATAAATCACCAACTTGTCTTAAATGTCATTTTACATACTCATAAGTATAGCATATGGCCCGCATAAATTAATTTTATGGGAAATTAATTTAGTAATGTAATCAACATGTTAACAAGATTGCCAATAATTTTTTTTAATGCGTCTAATTAATTGATTTTATAGACGGATTTGAGTTGGTATAATTGGGAATCCAAAGCAACTTAAGATGAATATGTTATTCGAAAAAGACTCTGCAAATAATATTAAATGGTGTTTATCATTAGCAGATGTACCTGTAACATTAAAAGCTGATTTGTGCGGGCTAATAAGTTTTACAGGATCAATGACTGGACTACTGCAACAAATGGCCGGTGATAGGCCATTAATCATTAAATTACTAAAGCAGCATATTCGACCTTGCCATTACCTTGAGGCATTAATATTAGAATGTGTAAACAACGCAGCAATCACTGAACGCATTATCCAAATGACTGTAGACAATAATATTTGGCTTTATGCCAGGAGTTATTTTAGCCCTTATGCTATGGCTTATTTTGGGGAAGCGCTAACAAACTTAGGAAATAACTCATTAGGAGTATCGCTAATCAATTCACACCCAAATATGGTAAGAAGCAACTTTGAATATGGTATGCTCGATAAGAACATTGTGCGGCGCTCTTGCTTTAAATTAAATAATCAAGTGTTGTTTAGTTTAGAAGAGGCTTTTTTACCGCCATTACTGGCTGTTAGAACTTAATTATTTCTGATATGACATACTTATATGACACGCTTATGAGATATTTTAAGAACTATCTTAAATTGATACGATTTGATAAACCTATCGGTACTTTATTATTACTTTGGCCAACATTGTGGGGGCTATGGGTTGCAAGTCAAGGTGTACCCAATTATTGGTTAGTAGTAGTTTTTATTGTTGGTGTTTTCTTAATGCGATCGGCAGGTTGTATTATTAATGATATTTGCGATAGAAACTTCGATGGCTTTGTGGCGAGAACAAAAGATAGACCTTTGGTAACTAATCAGTACAAAGATAGAGTGAGTCTAACTGAAGCAGTTATACTGACCATGGTTTTTATATTACTCGCTTTTTTATTAGTCTTAAGTCTGCAAAATCAAAAGTTAATAATGCATTCAGTAATAGCTTTGCTACTAGCTAGCATTTATCCTTGTTGCAAAAGATTCTTTGCCTGCCCGCAATTCGTTTTGGGGTTAGCTTTTGGTTATGGCATACCCATGACATTTATAGCCGTCAGGGGCGAGATATCTTCTATAGCTTGGTTGTTGTATACTGCTAGTGTCATATTGACTGTTATTTATGATAGTTTTTATGCTATGACGGATATAGAAGATGATTCTGTGTTGGGCCTGAAATCTTCTGTTATATGGTTTGGTAAATATAATCTGTATATAATTGCAGCATTGCAATTCAGTTTTATATTGAATTTGATTATTATAAGCTATATATTAAAGTTTAAAGCTTATTATTGTGCAATTTTTCTGGTATTGTTATTGTTTATTTATCAATTAAAATTAGTAAATTCTAATCAACCAAAGAGTACTATCCGAGCTTTTAAAAACAGTAATTGGATAGGTCTTATAATTTTTATAGGTTTTGTAGTTGAGTATCTAGGAGTTAGCGCATGGCTATATTAGCAATGCAAGATGTAACATTAAAGGACAAAGTTGTCATGATCAGAGAGGATTTTAACGTTCCTCTTAAAGATGGTCGAGTTGCTAATGATAAAAGAATAATGGCGACCTTGCCGACTATTCGCTATGCTTTAGACCAAGGTGCGCAAGTGATACTGGTTTCTCATTTAGGGAGACCTAAAGAAGGTATTTATGATCCAGCTTTATCACTTGAGCCGGTTGCTGATCTATTAACAAGTAGATTAAAACAGAAAGTAGTTTTAATAAAAGACTGGCTAAATGATTTTAGTATCAAGAATTATAATAAGACAGATATTATTTTATTAGAAAATATTCGCTTTTGTGAAGGGGAAGATGATAACAGCCCTGTTCTAGCTAAAAAATTAAGTGATTTATGTGATGTTTTTGTAATGGATGCTTTTGCTTGCAGTCATCGAAAACAAGCATCTACTTACGGGGTTATCGAACAAGCTAAATTGGTTTGTGCTGGCCCATTGCTATTATCAGAATTAGAGGCTCTTGAAAGGGCTTTAAAAAATCCTGCTCGTCCATTAATTGCTATTGTTGGTGGTTCAAAAGTATCAACAAAATTAAGTGTTTTATTAAACTTATCTAAAAAAGTTGATAAATTAATAGTTGGTGGTGGCATAGCTAATACTTTTATTGCAGCCAGTGGTTTAGCAATAGGTAAGTCATTATATGAGCCTGCGCAATTGACTATAGCCCGAACATTGTTACAAGAAATGAATGAACGTGGTAGACCAATTACTCTGCCAGTTGATGTGGTGGTTGCTAATGAGTTATCAGAAAATGCTGTAGCTCAAATCAAACCGATAAATCGCGTTGATAAAGATGATATGATTTTAGATGTGGGGCCGGATACTATTAAGACGTTGCGTAGAGATCTTGAAGGAGCAGGCACCATTATTTGGAATGGCCCAATTGGCGTTTTTGAATATGAACAATTCTCTGCTGGTACTGGTGCTATGGCGATGAGCATTGCTAATAGTAAAGCTTTTTCGATTGCAGGTGGGGGAGATACGCTTGCTGCTATCGATAAATATGAAATTGACAGTAAAATTGGATATATCTCTACCGGTGGCGGAGCTTTTTTAGAATTCGTTGAAGGGAAAAAATTACCATCAATTAGCATATTGGAACAAAGATGCCAAGACGTACTAAAATAGTTGCGACCCTGGGTCCTGCAACCGATAATGAACAAGTGCTAAAAAATTTACTGTTAGCAGGAGTTGATGTTGTACGTATCAATTGTTCACACGGGACAACGCAAGACCAAATCAACAGAATAATGGCGGTAAAAAATATAGCAAAAAATAATAATCTTGATGTTGCTGTATTACTCGATCTACAAGGTCCAAAGATAAGAATCGCTAAATTTAAAAATAATTCTATAGTTTTAGAAAGCAATGCAATATTTACTTTAGATGCAGGTCTTGATGAGAGCGACGGCGATGAGCACCAAGTAGGGATTGATTACAAAAGTTTACCTAAAGAATTAAAAGCAGGTGACAAATTATTGCTAGACGATGGCCGTATTTCATTAGAAGTACGAAGCGTAAATAATAACAAAATTAACTGCCGTGTTATCAATGGTGGAGTTTTAACGAATAATAAAGGCATTAATTTATTGGGTGGTGGTTTAAGTGGTGATGTTTTATCTGATAAAGATAAAGAAGATATTAAATTAGCCGGTAAATATGATGTTGATTATGTGGCTTTGTCCTTTGTACGTAACAAAGCAGACATAGATAAAGCAAAAAAATTATTATTAGCTAGTGGCAGTTCAGCTGGCATCATTGCCAAAATAGAACGTGCAGAGGCAATTACAGCATTAGATGAAATTATTAAAGCCTCTAGTGGGGTAATGGTTGCTCGCGGTGATTTAGGTGTAGAAATTGGTGATGCTGAATTACCAGCGGTTCAGAAAAAAATTATTAATCGTGCTAGAGCTTTAGATAAAGTTGTCATTACCGCTACACAGATGATGGAGTCAATGGTGGATAATCTGACGCCTACTCGTGCAGAAGTTTTTGATGTTGCTAATGCAGTGATTGATGGCGCTGATGCAGTTATGTTATCAGCAGAAACTGCAACTGGTAAACACCCTGTAGAGGTTGTGCAAGCAATGGCGCGTATTTGCGTTGGGGCTGAAAAGTACCATGCCAGTATAAGTTCAAGACATCGTATAGAATGCACTTTTGAACGTGCTGATGAAGCAGTTGCAATGGCGGCTATGTATGTTGCGAATCATCTAGACGTCAAAGCTATTATTGCAATTACTGAAACAGGTGCAACACCTTTATGGATGTCTCGGATAAGATCAGGTATACCAATTTATGGGTTTAGTAGATTCGAAAAAACTATTCTAAAAATGAAGCTATTTAGAGGAGTTTATCCGATTCGTTTTGATCTTACTAAGCAAAAACGAGATATGGTTAATAAAAATGCAATTGAAGAATTAATTAAGCTTAAAGTCGTAAAAAAAAATGACTGGATAGTTATGGCTCGGGGTGATTTCGTTGGCATTGAAGGCGGATGTAATACTTTAAAAATTTTAAAAGTAGGCGATATAAATTAAGTAACGTAAATATTAGGAGTTTGAAATGGCGTTAATTACAATGCGGCAGTTATTAGATCATGCAGCAGAAAACAACTATGGTGTGCCGGCATTTAATGTTAACAATCTAGAACAAATGCGAGCGATCATGTTGGCCGCACAAGAGACTAGAAGTCCAGTTATAGTACAAGCTTCAGCGGGAGCAAGAAAATACGCAGGTCCTAGATTTCTAAAATATTTAATTACCGCTGCCGTAGAAGAGTTTCCAGATATCCCTGTTTGTATGCATCAAGATCATGGTGGTTCACCTGCAGTGTGCCAGCAATCAATACAACTGGGTTTTACCTCTGTGATGATGGACGGTTCTCTGAATGAAGATATGAAAACACCATCTACTTATGAATATAATGTTGCTACTACTAAATTAGCGGTAGATATGGCGCATGCTTGTGGTGTATCTGTCGAAGGTGAGCTTGGTTGTTTAGGATCATTAGAAACGATGAAGGCCGATAAAGAAGATGGATCGGGTGCTGATGGTGTATTATCCAAAGAACAATTATTAACTGATCCGGAACAATCAGCAGATTTCGTTAAAAAAACTAAAGTGGATGCTTTAGCTATCGCCATTGGTACGAGTCATGGTGCTTATAAGTTTTCTAGACCACCTACAGGTGATATCTTAGCAATAGAAAGAATCAAACAAATTCACAAAAGAATTCCTAATACTCATTTGGTTATGCATGGATCATCTTCTGTTCCACAAGAATGGTTAGATATTATTAATAACTATGGTGGTGATATGGGCAAAACTTATGGGGTGCCAGTAACGGAAATTCAGCAAGGTATTAAACACGGCGTACGCAAAGTTAATATTGATACAGATTTAAGAATGGCTAGCACTGGTGCTATTAGAAAATTCTTAGCCGAGTATCCAGCAGAATTTGATCCTAGAAAATATTTAGGGGTAGCAACCAAAGCAATGACTGAAATCTGTAAGGCTCGTTATATTGCTTTTGGCGCTGAAGGCCAAGCAGAACGTATTAAGCCGTTATCTGTCGAAGAAATGGCGACGTTATATGCTAAAGGGAAATTAGATCCTGTAATTAATAATTAATATATACAATTAAATGTTCAGCTATTTGAGTTTTTGTCATCTTTGAGTCTAGTCGAAGGATCTTAATTAAGCTTTAGCTACTGAGATCCCTCGCAAAAGCTCGGGATGGCAGAGGTGGAGATTCTTATACGGTGAACGCATTGTACAAATAAAATAATATGTATTTATGATTAACTATCCACATATTGACCCTATAGCTTTAAATATTGGTCCTCTTGCCATTCATTGGTATGGCATTATGTATTTAGTGGGTTTAGCGGTTGGTTGGTTCTTGGGTTCTTATCGAATAAAAAGAAACTATTTGCCTTCTTCGTTAAAAAATTTTACGCAGACTGAATTTGGCGATTTATTATTATATATAGCTTTTGGTTTACTGCTTGGCGGTAGATTGGGTTATATGTTTTTTTACAAAACATCGCTGTTATATACAGCTCCTACAGAGTTTTTTAAAATTTGGCATGGTGGCATGTCTTTTCATGGCGGATTAATTGGCGCGACGCTGGCCATACTTATTTTCTGTAAGCAACATAAATTAAATTTTTTTGCGCTAGCAGATTTTGTTGCACCATTGGCGCCACCTGCGTTTCTATTTGGCAGGATTGGTAACTTTATCAATGGTGAATTATGGGGCAAAGTTTCTGATGTCCCTTGGGCTATGGTCTTTCCACATGCTGGCCCTTTACCTCGCCATCCAACACAATTATATGAAGGTTTATTAGAGGGGGTTCTACTCTTTATTATCTTATGGTTATTTACTAATAATCCTGACAAGCAGCGTCCTTTAATGTCAGTCTCAGGATTGTTTCTAATTTGCTATGGTATATTTAGATGTTTAATTGAGTTCTTCCGAATGCCTGATCAGCATCTTGGTTATCTAGCTTTTGATTGGTTAACTATGGGGCAGTTATTGTCTGTTCCGATGATTGTATGTGGTATAATCTTATTTATATTTGCTTATAGAAAAAAATAGAGACAAAAGAGAAAAATAAATGCGTGCTTACTTAAACTTAATGCAAGATATCTTAGATAACGGGTGTGATAAATCTGATCGTACTGGAACGGGCACAAAGTCAGTTTTTGGGCGTCAAATGCGTTTTGATTTAAGTAAGGGCTTTCCATTATTAACAACTAAGCAATTACACCTGAAATCGATTATTTATGAATTAATTTGGTTTTTGAAAGGTGATACTAATGTTAAGTATCTTAATGATAATGGCGTTACTATTTGGAATGAGTGGGCAAACGATAACGGTGATTTAGGTCCTGTGTATGGCAAACAATGGCGCTCCTGGCCAACAGCTGATGGTCAAGCAATTGATCAAATAACTAATGTAATTGCTGAAATCAGAAAGAACCCTGATTCAAGAAGATTAATAGTGAATGCTTGGAACGTAGGAGTACTGTCCGAAATGGCATTACCGCCATGTCATTTATTATTTCAATTCTATGTTGCCAATGGTAAATTGTCATGTCAATTATACCAACGCTCAGCTGATTACTTTTTAGGCGTGCCGTTTAATATTGCAAGCTATGCTTTATTAACGATGTTAATTGCTGATCAATGTAATTTGTTACCGGGAGATTTCGTTTGGACAGGTGGTGATGTGCATTTATATCACAATCATCTTGAGCAAGCTCGCTTGCAGTTATCTCGTGAGCCATTGCCATTGCCGACTTTAAAGATATTAAACAAGCCGGATGATATATCGTTATATAAATTTGAAGATTTCGCCTTAACTAATTATAAGGCCCATCCACATATTAAAGCAGCAGTAGCTGTCTAGTGAGAAAATAATCTCAATGAATATTTCGATTATAGTCGCTATGTCGAAAAATTATGGCATAGGTAAAAATAATCAATTACCTTGGCATTTGCCCAATGATCTTAAAAGATTTAAACAGATTACTATGGGGCATCCCGTTGTGATGGGTCGAAAAACTTTTGAATCTATTTTGGTAGCTTTGGGTAAGCCACTTCCTGGCCGAGATAATTTAATATTAACTTCAAGTCTTAAGTTTAATGAGGTTCCAAATAGCCAGGTAGGCGATTACCAGTGTTTTAATAATATAGATACTTTATTAAAACATCTAAAAGCTAATTATGTTGATAAAGAAATCATGATTATTGGCGGCGCTGAAGTTTATAAACAATTCTTACCTCTCGCAAATAAAATATATTTAACCCTTGTTGATACAGTATTAGATGCAGATGTTTATTTTCCCGAGATTGATTTGAGCCTTTGGCAAAAAGTAGATAATCAAATTGAGAACTTATGCGATCAAAAACATCAGTATAATTATAGTTTTATCGAGTATATAAAAGTTAACGATTGAAATGTTTGGTGCCGTAATGTTTGGTGCCAGGCTCGCAGCATGACATCGCTTTTGATAAAGGATAATAATTGAAAAAAGGTACAATAAATTCTGCTAAATTTACTCTATCTTATGTAGTTTGTGGAGAGGGCAAAGTCACCATATTAGTCATTGGCAGTGCAGTCTATTACCCTCGTACTTTCTTAGGTGATTTATATAAGCATTTGAAATTTGTTTTTGTCGACCACAGAGGTTTTGCCAGCTGTAATAAAAAATGTATTGAAGAAGATTTCAGTTTAGAAAATATTATTACTGATATTGAAAAAGTCAGACAAGAATTAAAGCTAGGTAAAGTAATTGTGCTGGGTCATTCAGGTCATGGTTATATGGCTTTAGAATACGCTAAAAGATACTCTCAATATACAACTAAAGTGGTACTCATTGCCACTGGCCCATCTAATAGCAGTCACAACCATCAGCTAGCACAAGAGTATTTTGATTCTCATGCGAGTACTGAAAGAAAGCAGACACAAACAAAATCCCTCGAAGATCTAGATGCTGCGTTAAAAGCAGACCCAAATAAAAGATTCATAACTTTTTGTATCAAATTAGGCCCGCGTAGCTGGTATGATTACAACTATGATGCGACGAGCTTATGGAAGGGTGTGAGTGTGAACATGCTGGCATTTGACTATTTGTGGGGTAAAGTTTTCGCTGCTATTGATATAACTCAAGGGTTAGAGAATTTTGATATTCCTGTTTTAGTTATTTTAGGTAAATATGATTATATAGTCGCGCCATATTATACTTGGGATAAAATTAAAGATAAATTCAAAAATATTCAGATACATGTATTCCAGAAAAGCAGTCATACTTCGCAGATGGAAGAGCCGGAAGAGTTTGCGAAAGTTTTAACCAATTTTATGGAAAAAATAACTCATAAGAAACCGGCCTCACAAGATACTATCAGAAAGCTCTTATAATCAGAGAGTTATGAATTACTCCCGTCTAGTTCATTTAAACTGCTAAATATGTATTAAAGACACATATAATAGCCAAAAAATAAACTCTTTATTGATTTAGTTTAAAACGATCAGTGCCAGGCTCCGAATGTTAGGCTCCGAATGTTACGTGTAACGATCAGGGCCAGGCTCTGTAACACTCTATAACATTTTGATAGTATCATATGATACTATTAATAATATCAAATTATAAAAACACTATCTTTTGAAATCACAGTTAGTATTTTAAATATTTCTATTAAGATAGAAAAATAAACACAGGCCAAAAACCATGTACAGAACACATTATGAACGTCACAATCAGTCTCGTATCGGTTGGCTGCGCGCGGCAGTTATGGGGGCTAACGATGGTATCGTATCGGTAGCTAGCCTAATTTTAGGCGTTGCTGCTACTAATGCTGAACATAACACGGTTATTATAAGTGCTATCGCTGGTTTAGTAGCTGGAGCGATGTCTATGGCAGCTGGCGAGTATGTTTCTGTCAAGTCACAATTCGATCTTGAACAAGCTGATATAAAGTATGAAGAACAAGAACTTAAAACTAATAAAAAAGCAGAATTTAAAGAATTACAAAATATTTATATTGGTCGAGGACTTGATCCCGACTTAGCAGAGCAAGTTGCTAAGCAATTAACAGAGAAAGATGCATTGGCTGCTCATGTTCGCGATGAACTTGGTATTACTGATGCGGCTTCTGCGCAACCTTTATTAGCTGCGTTCATGTCGGCGTTTACATTTACTCTTGGTGCAGGCTTGCCAGTATTGTCTGCATCATTAGCATCATCATCTAGTTTATTAATAGTAGTACCTTTAGCATCAATATTAGCTCTTGCACTTTTAGGTGGTATCTCTGCACTCTTAGGCGGTGCTTCTGTTTTGAAGAGTGTTATGCGTGTGAGTTTCTGGGGTGGGCTTGCAATGGCGGTTACAGCTGGTGTAGGTATATTATTCGGAGTTCAATAGATAGATAATTACGATAATAGTTTATACTTTTATCCAACATTAGCCGGCACAATATTTTTAAACTGTCTCACCCAAGGCTTTTTAATTTTGATATCAGCAGGCAGTTCTTCTAATAAAGCTTGATAGGCATCGCTAGGTTTATTATAAACTCCATATCCAGCACCGTACCAAGTTTGATTATTGTAAAGATAAGAAAAAGCTTTTACTTTATTTTGTAGATTATTATTTGTAATAAATTGCTCAATGTCGCTACGATTGTTGCTAGCATTAATTTGAATCGTAAAGTCTGACGGGTTTTGTTGTTGTAGCCAGCCAGTTGGTTTTGTAGCATCCACAAGCGAAGTTACAATATTATTTTCAGGTTCAGTAGTGTCTTTAAATTTATTTTCAGTATCTACGATGCTTATTTTATCTTCGTCAGGTTCATCATTAAATTCAGCAACTTCTTTCAATTGCTTAGCTTTAGCAGCTTCTGCAATTTTATTAATAATTTTTGCATCATTAGCACTGACTTTGATTGAGCTATCCCAAATGTCAGTAGCTTTTGATTTGTTCTTAGGCTTGGCTGCAACTTTTATAGGTCTCTTTTTTTCTCTGAGTTCAGTTTTTTTAGTAATCGATGCTTTTTCTGAAACTTCTGTTGTCGAGGCTGCCTCAGTTATTTTAGCTTCATCGAAGCCAAAGCCATGTGTTATTTTAGTTTTGCTTTGCAGGGGTTCTTGCTTTACAGTTTTAGTGTCTTCTAATAATTGATCAATAGCAGCATTAGTGTCATCGTCATTATTATCAATAATTTTATTATTACTACTATTACTTAAGTCCGCGCCGTTATCTTTAAAAGCTAAGTAACTCGGTTTTTTGGTATCTACAACAAAGGTTGATTTAGCAATCATGAATTGTCTTAATGCTCTAATTGCTGGTTTATAACCGAGATCGGCTGATTTACGGATGTAGTCTTGAGCAATGACATTATTTTTGTCTACTCCAAGTCCATAATAGTATTGATAACCTAAAGCATACATGGCTTCTTTGTTATTTTTCTCAGCTAGTAGTTTTAAGTTTTTTAGACTGGCATCATAATCTTTTTGATCAAAGTCATATTTAGCTTTTTCTATACGTTGATCATCAGTCAATTGTAGTTGTTGTTCTTCGGTTAAACTAAAATTCTCAGAGCAAGCAGTAAGTGAGATTAGAATAAAAAGCGCAGGAATTATTTTTAGTTTCATAACTAGGAAAGGTCATAATAAATTCAATATAATACATTATAGTGGCCTCATGTGCTAAAATAAAGATTAATATCAGGTAAGGTAAACTAACAAAAAATAATAAAATAGCAGGAAGCTTAAAAATGTTGCAGTCATCATCAGTTGAATCATGGGAGAATAAACAGGCGCTTTTATTTGCTTTAGATGGATCGTTGCTTGATCAGCAATTTAATCAATACTTATGGCAAGAAATAATACCTAAAACTTACGCGAGCCTACACTCATTATCTCTAGCACAGGCAAAAACATTAGTAGCGAGTTACCAAAACGCAGTAAATAATACGCTCGATGATTATGCTATAGATTATTGGGAGAAGACATTAGGAATTAATTTGTTAGCGCTAACTAAGCAACATGCACACATGATTAGATTAAATAAATATGCAGAAAAATTTTTGTTTTACATTCATAATCTTAAAGAACGCCCAAAGTGTTATTTAATTGCTAATGAGCACCCCGAACTGCTAGATTTTAAATTACAACTAACAGGTTTAGAGTGTTTTTTTGATCATGTAACATCTTGTTACGAGATAGGCATGTTAAAGCATCAAAAAGAATTTTGGCCAAAATATTTTCAACATGTAAATCTTGAGCCGACAAGTGCAGTCTTATTTGAAGCAGATGCAAACGGGCTACAGTCAGCAGTTGATTCAGGGTTAGAAATTATTGCTAATAAATCCAATAAATCAGAATCAAATTACATTGAATACAATAAGGTCAAGTATATTAATGATCTTAATGACTTATTACCAACCAGTTTAAATACTTTTGATATTATCTATGCTCGATAAAGAACTGCCAAACATTGATAAAATTACAACTCTTGCCAAATCAAGGATGTTTACTATTGAGCAGTTAGATCTTGAATTCAGTAATGGCGAAAAAAGATGTTTTGAACGCTTGAAATCAGGTCCTCGCCGTTCAGTATTAATAGCTGCTATAGATAATAAAAATAATATACTACTAGTAAAAGAATATGCAGCTGGTACAGAGCGTTATGAACTATGTTTGCCGAAGGGCTTGGTCGAAAATGATGAAACTATTTTTCATGGTGCCAATCGTGAATTGCAAGAAGAAGTAGGTTTTATTGCCGAGGATATAGTCGAAATTACGGATCTAACCATTGCACCAAACTATATGAGTCATAAGTCCTGTTTGGTTTTAGCAACGGGTTTATCACCTAGTAAATTAATTGGTGATGAACCAGAGCCTTTAGAATTAGTATACTGTAGTCTTGGTAAAATAAATGATTTGATTTTAAGTGGTCAAGTTACTGAAGCACGTAGTATAGCAGGGATATATATAATCAAAAATTATTTAGACAACAAGAATCTTGATAAAAGATAAAAGATAAATAGACAAAATGATATATAGTCAAACAGAGCTATTTGAGATTTGCGAGCAAGTGATTGAGATTGCCTCTCAAGCGTCTAAAGTGATTCTGGAGTGTTATAAAAATTTTGATAAATATCAAGATGTACAAATCAAAGCAGATCGCACGCCGGTAACTGTAGCTGATTTAAAGGCTAATCAAGTTATTATTGATGCTTTGGCAGAAGTTACTCTCAACGAAAAAAAAATAAAATTACCAGTTTTATCAGAAGAATCTGCGGATATAAATCCGGTCAATACAAAATTACGCTTAGAATGGGAAGACTATTGGCTAGTTGATCCACTTGATGGTACGAAGGAATTTCTTAATCAAAGTGATGAGTTTTGTGTGATTATTGCTCTAGTTCAACAACATAGGCCCACTATAGGCGTTATTTATTCGCCATGCGACGACATCGTATATTATGCAGTTTCAGGGGGTGGTGCCTTCAAGCGTGAAAAGTTACAGGAGGCAGTAAGAATATTTGCTAAAAAAGTAGATTTGCACCAAAATAGCCTAAAGATTGCCTCTAGTAAAAGGCAGCATGTTACACGTAAATATAATGATTTCTTAAAGATTTTAGATAATCAGCGAATAAATTATAATAATATTTATAAAGGTAGTGCTATTAAATTTGGCTTGGTTGCGACAGGCGAGATAGATTTATACCCACGTTTTGGTCTTACTAGTGAGTGGGATACTGCCGCAGGTGATTGTATCGTACATGAAGCGGGGGGTATCGTGTGTGATCTTAATGGTAAATTATTACGGTATAATTGCCAAGAGGCTTTGATTAATCCTGAGTTTTTTGTCGCCGGTGATAGAAGTATTGATTGGGTTAATTGGTTAAAAAAAGTTTTATAGCTGTATAATAGAATCGTATGGTAAAAGAAGATAAGTTATTGTCTAGATTAGATCAGCAGATTGCTAATATTGAGCAATTTGTTATTGATTTGCAAAAAGACAGGAATCTCCAACAAATATTTTATCAAAAAAAATTGTATCTTAACCTTAATAATATTTTTAAAAATAATTATACGGAGTATACAAAATATTTTGAGGATATCCTTGCTGATTATAGAATCTTTAAAAAAAATAATAATGAAGTTTTTAAGCTTTATTTTTTAACTAGAATAGAACAGAAAATTTTTGCATTATTTAAAATTTTACGCCATTTAAGAAAATATAATAAAAATACAGATTCACTTTCAACTAAGATAGCTCAACGCCAACAACAAGTTAATAGCTTACTCAATGAAAAAGCGATGCTAGAAAAAATGTTTGGTTTTTTAGAGACTGGATATAATAACATGAATAAACAAACAGTTAGTGCAAAAACTGACGCTGCTTATAATCAGAAACTAATTGAGATTTTAGCTAAAAAGGGTAAGGTCGAACGAGAATTATTCTCTGTCAAAGAGCGACTCAAGTTATTAGATCATTCAGATTATATCAATTAGTCGAATATATAATCATTCTCTTGCTTAAAATAGCCTCCAATTTTGCAACTTACTGACTATATTTAATAATATATTAAATAATATATTGAAAAGTTATTGGTCAAATTAATAGTTATTATTATAAATTAATTAAGTTTATGCATAAATATAGTAGAAAAATTGTTGTTATCGGGGGCGGTGCAAGCGGCTTGTATCTTACTAGAACATTATCTAGATTAGGGTATAGTGTTACTTTAGTTGATAAGGCTAATAAGCTTGGGGGAACTTGCTTACATAATAGTTGCGTACCAAGTAAAGCATTTATTCAATGTGCGCAAGTAGCTTTCGATGCAATGCATGCACAAAAATATGGTGTGCTTTGTGACGTCAAAGTTAATTTTGAGCAAATTAAGACTTATATTGATGAAGTAATTAACAAAATTCAAAAACAAGATAATCCTATAAGTTTCAAATCACATGGAGTGGACGTCATTTATGGTAATGCGCACTTTATTGGTGAGCACATGTTGTCTGTAGACGATAAACTGATCCCTGCTGAAAAATTTATCATTGCAACAGGTAGTCGACCAAGCATTCCAAATATACCAGGACTAACTAAGATTAGATACTATACCACTGATAATATTCTAACAATAAAAGAACTACCAAAAAGATTAGTGATTATAGGCGGGGGATATGCCGCTTTTGAATATGCTCAAGCCTTTACTCGTTTAGGTACAGAGGTAACTGTTCTTGAAAGTGAGGCTGAGTTTTTACAGGGCTTTGACCGAGCACAAATAAAGACGTTAGTAGAAAAAATTTCTTATCAGGGTGCAAGTTTCTATAGTAAAGTCAAAATTAATGCCGTTAAAGAGCAAGATGGTGAAATATTTATTGAAGTGAGCTCTGGCATGGAAAAGTTTTTGCATCAAAAGGCGCCAATTAAATGTGATGTTTTATTAGTAGCTGCTGGCAGAGTGCCAGAGGTAGATAATTTGGGCTTAGAACTAGCTGGAGTAGATTACAACCAAAATGGTATAAAAGTAGATGATTATCTTAAAACGTCTAGATCACATATCTTTGCAATTGGTGATGTTGTTGATTCAGCTTATAAGTTTACGCACGTTTCAGAATATCAAGCTGGAATTATTATCGATAATTTTGCTTTTAAGACGCATCGATGCGTCAATTATAAATCAGTACCTTTTGTGATGCACACTGATCCTGAATTCGCGCAGGTAGGTTTTACAGAACAGCAGTTACAAGCTGGTAAGAGGTCTTATAAGGTCATAGAATATTCATTTAATAAATTTGATCGAGCTATTATTTCTGATCAGACAGAAGGCAGTATTAAGCTATTAGTAAAGGGTGATAGATTATTAGGTGCTTCAATATTAAGTCCGTGCGCAGGTGAGTTAATCCATATACTAAGTTTAGCTATTAAAAATAGAACACCTCTTAAGAGAATAAAAGATAGCATTTTTGCTTATCCGTCATGGTCGCAAATGCACAAAAGAGCTGTAGATAAACTTTATGAGCCTAAATTGTTTGGTACTTTTTCGAAGTATTATATTAAATTTAGGCAGTGGCTTGAGTAAAATGCGGTAGTATTTTATCTGTTTAGCGTGTCACTTAAAGCTTACCTTCCAGGTGAACCATTAGGTCTATTGCCTGGTTTGTAAGATTCTGGTCCCAAGCCTTGTTGTTCTTGGTATTTTTTGAGTCGTTTTAAAGCAAGTTCATTGCGCGCACGGGCTTTTGCTTCAGGTGGGGCAAATGGTGAGTCGGCAATGCTCTGTAAAGCTTCAACACTATTTTTTATAATCTCAAAACTAGATGGTATTTCAGATACAGAAATTTGACCATTAGTTAATTTTTTAAGTGCCTGCATGGCGGCAGGATCTTTTTTAAGTTCATTGTATAAAATAGTTTCTGGATCTTTTACATGTGTAGCTGCCTTTGGATCAATAAAGCCTTGGCCTTGTAGTTTTCCAGTCTGTCCACCTCTTCCGCCCTTACCGCTTTCACCAGCACTTCCAGAATCATCAGAATTATTAGAATCTTTTGACAAGTTATTAAAAAAATTTTTAATTTTCCGCCATATAGAGTCAATATTTTTGGAATTAGACATGGTTCTTATAGTTCTGACAATTTTACTTAAGATCTGTTATATTGTTATTTTATATTATATCAAAAATTAAGACTAGCTATGTTGCCACTTATTCCAGTTATTGAGCTTAGCGGTAGTTATAAATCTATAGGCGAGCAGTTTGGTGTTAAATATAAAAACGAAATCAAACGATTCGCAGAAACGCGGATGACAAGAATAATTAATTTTGTTAAAAAGTACGGCAAAGTTAATGTCAGTCAACAACAAATTTTAGAAATAGCCAAAGAATTTCTACCGATTCACCAAAGTTATGACAAAAATAGCTGGGATGAGTTTGTTGGCATAGCAAAAGGTGCAGAGCTTTCGCAAGAATTATTATTACTAGTCAACAGCTATACTGATTTACGGGATTATATTTGTAAACTAAAAGGATTTAATGATCCAGAAATTCGATTTGATGGTTGTACAGGATTTATTATTGATAAAACCATGACTGTTGAGAAGCAGATTATGATTGGTCAAACTTGGGATATGTCGGTAGAAGCGATGGACTATTTAGTTATAGTCAAAAAATATCCTGATAATGGTCCAAAAATGGTTTATTTGACCACGATGGGTTGCCAGGCATTAATCGGTTTCAATGAGTATCAATTAGCCATTGGCACAACTAATTTAATGGCTAATGATTGTGAATTAGGCATTAATTATTTAGCGACTATTAATAAAGCTTTGATGGCGAGTAACTACGAACCTATGGTAAAAGACATAATTGCTACCAAAAAAATGTCCGGGCATAGCTTTTTGTGCGCAGGAGTGAATAATGGCAATCTTATTGAAGCTAGCTCTACTCATTATTTAAATTATAAACTTGAACATTTTCCGTTGGTTAAAACTAATAATTACACAGAGGCTATGGCAAGTTACCAGATGTATAGTCCAGAGCAACGGCTGCGTAATAGCATATATAGATACAGTCGAGCTTTAGGCTTTTTGGTGACCAAGACCCAATGGACTGCCAATGAGTTGTGGAATAAGGTCCTTGCTGATGATTGCCGTAATGAGTCCGGCGCTGCTATTTGCAATGAAGACTATGAAGGCAAGTATAGTGAGTTTGCGACTTTAGCTACAGTTTTGCTAATTCCTGAGACTAAGACTATGTGGGTTTGCCGCGGTGGGGTGGTAAGTGGGCAAAAACAAGAGATTAGCCTGTAATTTAAGCGAGCGTCTAAGTTAATCTATTGCTTTTGCTTAGCAGATTCAGTATTATGCTTGTTTTATATTTCAAGAAATAATTAGCGTCTGTTAATGATAGTAGACAGTTGATTAACTAATTCTGAAAGCTCATGGGGTAAATAATGAAGGCTAACATCCATCCAACATACGAAGAAATCAATGTTACATGTTCGTGCGGTAACAAATTTGTAACTAAATCGACAATCGCTGAAAGATCTAAAGATCTTCATCTTGACGTTTGCTCAAGCTGTCACCCTTTCTATACTGGTAACCAGAAAGTTATCGATACAGCAGGTCGTGTTGATTTATTCAAGAAAAAATTCTCAATGTTTGGTGTCACTAAATCAAAAAAAGCGCCTGACGCTTAATGGATTTTTACTGAATAGTGAAATAAAAAAAGCCACATTTGTGGCTTTTTTTATGTTCGTAGGTTTTAGAGATTGAATATAGAAGCTATACTAGAGCTGTCAATATTTCATCTAGATCTAGCAAATATTGAATAACCAGCAAATAAATTATTATGTTAAATAAGGCGATAGCATGGATAGCAAATTAAAGTCATGGGTTTTTATAATTACTGTTTTCTTTTGTAATTTAGTATTTGCGCAAGCCCCTTGGTGGTGTAAAAACCAAACAAACCCAGAGTTATCAATGGGTAGTATAGAATACACTCCTAAGACCAAGGTTTGTACTTATAAAGTAAGATGTCCACAGGGTAAGTGCGACATGATTAATATAACTACGGCAGGACAATCTGCTTCGTTAGATCCATTTTATGTGAGTAATGTATCGCTAAATCAAAAATCTGGAGCTCAATTTGATAAATTACCAGCTGATGCCATTGAGTGTGCTCCAACAACAGCAACCAATTTAGCTGTTGGTGATAAGAATGTTGCTTTGCAAGATGGTAGCAAAAAAGATGGACCAACATCATGTGTAATTAGATTAGTTAATGTCAAAGTAGATAGCTTGGAACAAGATGATATACTTGTAACTTATCAATTAGGTGGTGGCCAGCGGCTTGACGTTAAATTGATTAAATAATCAACTAGAATCGATAGCCAAATCTAGCAGAAATAGGTAAGGTAATACCTCTATTATTTTTATGTAATCCAGCATTAGAATAATGAATAACGTAAACCCCGAATAATAGTTCATTATTATTATTCGGGTTTATAGTTTTTAAGCCCATACTAAATATGTCTTGAAATACAAAGTGTTTTCCTAATTTACGACCCTCAAAATCATTATTGGTCATATAGCTCGGGCCAACTCCTGCTTGTATAAAGGGAGCTACAGAATTCCATTTTACTGGATACCATCTAGCGACTACAGCTGGTGACAATATAGCTATCGATTTGGAGTAATTTTGACCGTCAGCACGTTGTGAGGTCTTCAAATACAGTACACTGCCATCTAAGCCAGCTTCGAGGTGACCAAATTTGGTTGAGTTACTGTAAAAATAATTAGCTACACCGATGCGGCCACCATAGATTGCTGAACTGTTATCTATATCGGGTGAACCTTTAAAAATGGGAGAGACATCAGCTTCAAAATTTTTTAACCATGAAGCACTATAGGCAAAGTAGGGAGTTAGTAAAACTAGAAGAATAAAAGTTACAGGCAAGCGTCGATAAAGATTCATATTTATTATATTTATTATTTTTTTGATTATTTTTTTTATATGTTACTATTTATAGTTACTTCAAAGCATCAAGTAGTTTTTTAGTGTACTTACAAAAATTACTATTATATGTTATAACTTAAAGTTTAGTTGATTATTAGCAGAAAAAAATTAGTTTTTGTTTTTAATCTTCTGAGAATTAATTTAAGATAATGCATATATGCATTTGCATTTATTATTGCCTTGCAATAAGCTATATTATTATCGCCTATAAAAATTTTGTATACGGAGACCACCATGTCAGTTAAAGCTAGCAAAACAAAAAAAAAACCTGTAGCTAAAAAAGCCACAGTAAAGAAAGTTACATCAAAAAAGAAATCTGCTGCTAAGAAGCCGGTAGCAAAAAAGTCAGTAGCGAAAAAAACTGTTGTTAAAAAAGCAGTTACAAAGAAATCAAATATGAAAAAAACTACTGCTAAGAAAGTGAAAGTAGTAAAAAAATCAACAAGTAAAAAACCAGCTGGTTTACCAGGACTTAAGTTAGCTCAAGCGTACCAAACAGCGCAAGCAGAAACCAAAAAATTACTTGCGCCAATGACTAAGAAAGCTGCGCAATTAAAGCAACAGCATGCTAACGCACAAAAAAAATTAAAAACTGAACAAGAAAAGTTTGATAAAATAGAACAAAAACACAGAGACAAACCAAACAAAGCCGTTGCTAAACAACTTGCCTCAGCTAAGAACAAAGTAAAATTAGCGACAACTGTTCATGATAAACTGCATAATTTATTTAACAATGCTTCTTCAGAACATGCGAAAATGCAAAACCACTTGGATAAAATGGTGCATTTAGAAAAGAACTTTAAACAATTGAATACTACTTGGGATCAACAAAATGCTCATGTTGGTAAGCAAGTAACTGCTCCAAAAGCTGCTAACACGAACGTTAATAAAAATAACCAAACTAAAGTAGCTGGTGTTGTTGGTACAAGCAACAAAGCTAGCGTTGCGGTCCAAAATAATCAAGTTAATCAAGCTAACCAGACTAATAAAAACAATAAAGCTGCTAAATCAAATGTAAATTTGAACTTAGAAAAAGATAATACTTGGACTAAGTTTGATCAAAACAACAGCGTTTTTTCAAAGCTTGATAAGCTAGCTGATTATGATTCAGAACGAGATGGTAATGACAAGGAATGGCGTAAGTCTGAAAAATAATTTTAAAATTATTTTCATAATTTCTTGGTAATTCTTTTTTGAGATCTCATAGGCTATCAGCTATCACCGGTCATTAGATCAGTAGATAAATAGCAAATGAGATCTTTTTTTTTTGAGTAAGTTTTAGTGAAATTTGTCAAAACTGCCCCATTTTATTTGCAAGTAGCTCTACCGGTTCCCATTCGTCATAGCTTTACTTACCTTCCTCAACAAAACACAACATGGCAAGATTATCACGTTGGCGCAAGAGTGTCAGTCCCATTTGGTAAGCGTAACATGATAGGGATAGTTTCTCGTATTTTAAAGAACCCGCCTAGCATAAGTAAAGACAATGAAAAATTTGAATTAAAAAAAGTCACAGAAATTATAGATAAAGATAATATTTTAACTGACAATATTGTTGAGCTTGTTGAATTTGCGTCTGAATACTATCAATATCCAGTGGGCGGAGTGTATTTTTCTTGTTTACCAAAATTGATAAGGCAAGGTGAGAGTTTAGATAAATATACTAATAAAATTGTTTTTCTAAACACAGATTATAATCAATTAAAAAATTCTAAGAAGATTTCTAAAACTCAAGAAAAGTTATTTGAATTATTAGCCCAATCATCGCACGGCGTAAGTTTATTTGCTTTAGATAAGCTTGGAGTAAAGCAACGTACCGTTGATGCTTTGATTGCCCAAAAATGGGTGTATGTAAAAGAATCGCCATTAAAAGATGACGAAGATAAGCAAGTATATTTAAAACAAGATTTATTGTTATTAAATCAAGAACAAAAAATATGTGTAGATACTGTTCTAGAGCAGACCAGTTACTTTAATAAATTTAAATGTTTTTTATTATATGGTATTACGGGTAGTGGAAAAACTGAAGTTTACATGCATTTAATTGTTGAGGCTTTGCAACAGGAAAAACAGGTATTAATATTAGTACCAGAGATATCACTTACACCGCAGACCATTGAAAGATTTAAACAGAGATTCAATACTAAAATAGCAGTAATTCATTCAAAAATTAGCGGTAACACAAAAACCAAGGACTGGTTAGCTGCTCGTGATAACAGCGCTAAAATTATTATAGGCACAAGATCAGCTGTATTCACACCTATTCAAAAACTAGGGCTGATTATTATTGATGAAGAGCATGATCAGTCTTTTAAGCAGCAAGAAGGGTTTAGGTATAACGCCCGTGATTTAGCAATCATTCGTGCGCAAAAACTTAATGTACCTATTATATTGGGGTCAGCTACACCATCTATAGAAAGTGTAGCGAATGCTATTACGCAAAAATATGAGTTACTTACCATTAAGCAACGAGCGGGTGAAGCTTCATTACCAAAAATAAAATTATTAAATATTAAGCAAAAAAAATTAACCTGTGGTTTATCTGATGATTTAATTCAATTGATGAAACAAAGACTGCAGGCCAAACAGCAGGTGTTACTATTTTTAAATCGCCGTGGCTATGCGCCAGTTATCAAGTGTTCAAGTTGTGATTGGGGCGCTATGTGCCCGCGTTGTAATGTTTATTATACAGCACACAAGCATAATAATTTGATGATCTGTCATTATTGTAGTAGCCAAAAACAGTATATTAAAACTTGTCCGGATTGTCATAATGCAGACTTGGTTACTTATGGAGTGGGTACTGAACAAATCGAGGAATACATTAGTGATATATTTAAAGAGTATGTATGCGTACGGGTAGATAGAGATGTTATTAAAAATAAAAAAGATTTAGATAATGTTTTAGATAAAATTAATCTGCATGAAGCTAATATTTTAATTGGTACGCAAATGCTGGCAAAAGGGCATCATTTTCCTAATGTATCATTAGTCGGTGTTTTAGGTTGTGATAATAGTTTATTTAGCACAGACTTTCGAGCGCCAGAGCGTTTGACGCAATTGTTATTACAGGTTAGTGGTCGAGCCGGTAGAAGTAATATTGAAAGCGAAGTGATTATTCAAACCATGCAACCAGAGCATCAGTTGTTACAAGATATCCTTCATAAAGATTATTGGCAGATTGCTGAAGATTTGTATCGTATCCGTACGCAGGCTGATTTGCCCCCAGCTAATCATTGGGCTTTGTTGCGGGCAGAGAGTTACAATATTAATAACACGTTGGATTTCCTGACGTTGTTAAAAAAAACTTTCAATGAGGTGGTTGCAAGTTCAGGTAATAAAATTAATGCTGGACTGCTTAAAGTATCGGGCCCTATTCTAGCGCCTAGAATAAAAAAGGCAGGGTTATTCAGGGGCCAATTGTTGATATCTTGTAAAAAAAGAGCATATTTGCATACTATATTAAGCCAGTTTTTTACTATTATGAGCGATGTTAAGTCGGGCTCGGTTCGTTGGTCGATAGACATCGACCCTCAAGAGATATACTAGTACAAATATGTTTAAAAAAATGCTAAATTAGCAAAAATATTGATTTGCGCAAGCATCCAATATTCATAATATTTAAGATGTGAGTAAATAAAATGATGATTATTCGGCAAATGATAAAAATTTGGGTGGAGCAAGCAATTAGCGAGCTTCAGGAAAAGGGTATTTTGCCAAATAAGGATGTTACATTACCAGAAGTCGTAGTTGAGTCGACAAAAGATTCCAGCCACGGTGATTATGCAACCAATTTTGGCCTGATGGCGGCAAAATTAGTAAAAACCAACCCAAGAGCTTTAGCTGAAAAACTTATGGAAAGCTTAAAGCAGCATAAGCAGATTGAGAAAATTGAGATTGCAGGGCCCGGGTTTATCAACTTTTTTCTTGCACCTAGCGTTTATCATGCGGTAGTTGCCGATATCCATCAGTATAAACAAGAGTATGGTAAATCAGATCTGGGTAAGCAACAAAAAGTGCATTTAGAGTTCGTATCATCTAACCCCACAGGCCCTTTACACGTTGGCCATGGTCGTCATGGGGCTTATGGATCTTGCGTTGCTAATTTATTGGAGCATGTTGGTTATAAAGTCCACCGAGAATACTATATCAATGACGCTGGTCGCCAGGTACAGATTTTAACTTTAAGTACTTGGTTAAGATATATTGAAATAATTAGTCAAAATCAAGCAAGTTTAACTTTCCCAGGTAAGTGCTACCAAGGCGAATACATAAAAGATATCGCCCAAGATTTATATAAACAGTATGATCAGCAATTTGCCACTCAGGCGTTCATAGATGGTTATCGAGCGAAGATAGAAACAATTGCACTTGCTGATAATGATGAGTCGGGAGATGCTTATATCGATCAGTGTATCGAGCATCTTAAAACGACAATTAGTGAAGAAAGTTTTTTGAAATGCCAAGATTTTGCCTGTACGAGCATTATAGCTGATATGAAAGCTGATTTAGCTGAGTTTGGCGTGGTGTTTGACGAATGGTACTCTGAACGTAAGATGGTGGAGAGTGGAGCAGTGCCAAGAGCGATAGAGGCGTTACGAGCTAAAGATTACTTGTATGAAAAAGACGGCGCTATTTGGTTTAAGACTAGTCAATTTGGTGATGAAAAAGATCGCGTACTTATTCGTTCAAATGGTCAAAATACTTATTACGCGCCTGATATAGCCTATCATTTGAGCAAACTTGATCGCGGCTTTGATACAGTTATTGATATATTAGGTTCTGATCATCATGGTTATATTCCACGCTTACGCGCTTGCTTACGAGCTTTTGATAAACCAGATGAAAAATTTATTACCAAATTAGTTCAATTCGTTGATTTATATCGTGGTACAGTTAAAGTTCCTATGTCGACTAGAACGGGTAGCTTTGTTACTTTAAGAGAATTACGTAATGAAGTTGGTAATGATGCTACTAGATTTTTTTATGTGGCGCGTAAGGTTGATCAATTAATGGATTTTGATATTGATCTAGCAAAATCTCAGTCAAATGATAATCCAGTTTATTATATTCAGTATGCGCATGCGAGAATATGTAGTATTACTCGGCAATTGACAGAAAAGGGCTATGAATTTAAACATAGCTCCTTGCAAGAGCTATCGTCAAAACTTAATGTTCTAGACCAACCATCTGAAGTCGAACTACTAAAACATCTGGGTAATTATATTGATATGATTCAAACTGCAGCCCTAGCCTATGAACCACATCGTGTAGTACAATATTTAAAAGATTTAGCTAATTTATTTCATAAATACTATAATGCCCACCCCATTATTGTAAACGACAGTGAGATAAGAAACGCTAGAATATGTCTAATTTTAGCAGTCAAACAAATAATCCAGAATGCTTTAAGTTTGCTAGGCATATCTAGTCCGGAGAAAATGTAGGGTAATATTATGGCCATGAAGGACTATGCAAAAAAAAAACGTCGCAAAGTTGGTAGACGTGCAGAATATAGTAAATATGATGATTCAGATCGATCATTTGCCAAAATTGTAAGGTCAAATCGTTCGGGTCGTAAAAGTCTTTTATCTAACCCAATGTTTTTGATGGTTTCTGCAGTTGGTTTAGTATTTTTAGGTTCAGTGATCTATTTAGAAGATTTTAAAAATCTTACAAATGATTTATTCCAGCCAGAGCCGCAAGTTGCCACAGCTGAAAAAACTCTAAAAGTTCCTAAAAAAACAAGGAATAATATAGAACGTGAATTAAGGGCAGAAAAAAAGGTACCGAAATTTGAGTTTTATCATACATTACCAAAAATGGTGGTATCAGATAAAGGTTCTTACGAGCCAGTCAAAGCGCCGGTTAAAGAATCAATTAAAGAACCAGTTAAAGAAGTAGCAAAAACTGATGAAGAATTAAAAGTTGCTAGTATATTAAATGGTGATACACCGCCTCTTAAGCTTGTAAAAGCAGATAAATCTGCTGGCACAGTCTCTAACCAGCCTCAAGGCAATAGCTATTTCTTACAATTAGCTTCTTTTAAAAACCTGAAAGATGCACAGAGTTTGAAGGCAAAATTAACATTATCTGGTTTTGATGTTATCATACAGACGGTATTACTACCGAGTGGTGAAACATGGCACCGTGTTAAAAGCAATAAAATTAATAATAT
Organism: uncultured Gammaproteobacteria bacterium; assembly: GCA_964387745.1. Taxonomy (GTDB): domain Bacteria; phylum Pseudomonadota; class Gammaproteobacteria; order JAGOUU01; family JAGOUU01; genus JAGOUU01. The sequence continues at coordinate 84,710 of CAYLXL010000001.1, forward strand.
TGAATTAGCCATGAATCTTCATTCTCAACTAAAAGTACATCAAATTGATTCGATAATA
>CAYLXL010000001.1:84777-97267 GCA_964387745.1 uncultured Gammaproteobacteria bacterium
ATACTTGATGCTCAAATCTTTAAAGTTTATCGGGGGATTTACGTGGAACAATATCGTGGTACAACCATTTTATCCGTACGCAGGGGGAATATTGTGTCTATTGGTGGCGATGGACAAGTCTCCTTAGGCTCAACAGTTATGAAGGGCAATGCCCGTAAGGTCAGAAGATTATATAAAGAAAAAGTTATCGCTGGATTTGCTGGTGGTACAGCTGATGCATTTACTTTATTCGAACGTTTTGAAGCAAAATTAGAAAAGCACCAAGGTCATTTAGTTCGTGCTGCAGTTGAATTAGCAAAAGACTGGCGCACTGATAAATTCTTAAGAAAACTAGAAGCTCTATTAGTTGTAGCTAATAAGACAGATAGTTTAATTATTAGTGGTAACGGTGATGTTATTGAACCTGAAGATGGCATTATGGCTATCGGATCAGGTGGTATGTTCGCTAAATCGGCAGCCAAAGCATTAAAAGAAAATACTGATTTATCACCGGAAGATATAGTGAAAAAAAGTTTAGAGATTGCCGCAGAAATTTGCGTTTATACTAATAACTTTTTGACGATTGAAAATATTGAGTAAAATATTAAGTAATTGATAGGTGGTAGTAGTATGTCGGCAATGACACCAAGAGAAATAGTTGAGGCATTAGATAAAAATATTGTAGGCCAGAATGATGCTAAGCGCGCAGTTGCCGTAGCCTTAAGAAATAGATGGCGCAGACTGCAAGTTGATAAAAAGCTAAGACAAGAGATCACTCCTAAAAATATTCTTATGATTGGACCTACAGGTGTAGGTAAAACTGAAATAGCCAGACGTTTAGCGGCATTAGCTCGTGCACCATTTATTAAAGTTGAAGCTACTAAATTTACTGAAGTTGGCTATGTTGGCCGGGATGTCGAACAAATGGTGCGTGAACTTGTCGATGCTTCAGTTAAGATGACTCGTGAGTTTGAAATCGAAAAAGTAAAATATAGAGCCGAAGAAGCGGCGGATGATAGGTTACTAGACGCTTTATTACCACCAGCTCGCAGCGTACATAAACCTGATCAAATTGAAGAAATAGAGAAAAAAACTGAATCAGCTGCTCGCCAAGAATACCGCAAAAGATTAGCTAATGGCGATTTAGATGATAAAGAAATTGAGATCGATATAGCAGTTAGCGGTAAACATGTTGAAATAATGGCGCCTCCTGGCATGGAAGATATGACTAATCAATTGCAGGGTTTATTTCAAAATATAACAGGCGATCGCAAACAAAAAAGAAAAATGCCTATAGGGCTTGCTCGCAAAAAGCTTATTGAAGAAGAATCAGCTAAATTAATTAATGAAGAAGATATAAAAAATAACGCCGTTTATAATGCTGAACAAAATGGTATTATCTTTATTGATGAAATAGATAAGATTTGTTCAAGGCAGGGTACCAGTTCTAGCGCAGAAATATCTCGAGAAGGAGTGCAGCGTGATTTGTTACCAATTATAGAGGGGTCTACAGTCAATACTAAATACGGCTCAGTGCGTACAGATCATATATTATTTATTGCCTCTGGTGCTTTTATGATGTCAAAACCATCAGACTTAATACCAGAATTACAAGGTCGTCTGCCAATAAGAGTAGAATTACAAAATTTAACTACCGATGACTTTGTTAGAATTTTACATGACACGAGTGCATCACTCACAAAGCAATATAGTGCCTTACTAGCTACCGAAGGCGTTACTGTAGATTTTACTGAAGATGGCATTAAAAAAATTGCTGAGATTGCTTGGCAAGTTAATGAACGGACAGAAAATATTGGGGCAAGAAGGCTTTCTACCGTCATGGAACGGTTATTTGATGAATTATCATATAATGCATCCGACAGAGGTGGCACTAACGTAATTATTGATGAAACGTTTGTCAGTAAGCATTTTGTTGATATAACAAAAGATGAAGATCTAACTAGATATATACTGTAATAATCATGAGTTCACAGCAGCAAAAAGAAACTACATCTTTTGGTTACCAAGAGGTGGAAACTAGTAAAAAACAAGAAATGGTAGCGACTGTTTTTCATGATGTCGCTCAAAAATATGACATCATGAATGATCTCATGTCTTTTGGTTTGCATAGGATTTGGAAATGGTTAACCTGTTATCTTGCTGATGTAAAATCTAATAGTTATATTCTGGATCTAGCAGGCGGCACAGGCGATCTAACTAAAATATTAGCCAATAAAATTAATGAACAAGGCAAAATAGTTTTATCAGACATCAATAATTCGATGCTGCGTTGCGGTCGTGATAAATTAATCGATTGTAACTTATTACAAAATATAGAATACATCCAAGCTAATGCACAATGTTTACCATTTGAGGATAATAGCTTTGATTTGGTTACGATGGCTTTTGGGTTACGTAATGTCACAGAAAAACAGTTAGCGCTTAATGAGATTTGTCGAGTTTTAAAGCCAGGAGGGCAATTATTTGTTCTAGAGTTTTCTAAGCCTAAATATGCTTTTTTAGAAAAGCTGTATGACGCTTATTCGTTTAATATTATTCCTGTTGTGGGTGAGTTTGTTACTGGCAAAAAAGAACATTATCAATATTTAGTTGAGTCTATACGAATGCACCCTGATCAAGAAAAACTCAAACAAATGTTCCTTGATGCTGGTTTTGCTCGTTGCCAATATAATAATTTCCATGGAGGTATAGTTGCACTTCATAGAGGTTATAAATGATAGCTCTTATCGAAGAAGCTGTATTATTAAATATTACTCGTGCATGCAACAATACTATAAGCGATCTGATTGAGGCTGACAGCAACATTGCTAAACAATTATTGAAGCTTGATAATAAAGTAATAAAAATAATAATTAAGCATTTTTTCTTATCGTATCTAGTGCGCTTTCAACAAGGCAAGTTGTTAATACAAGCGTCTGAAAATGCACAGGGTGAACAAAACCCTGATCTTACTATTACAGTTTCCCCTATTAATTTACTTAAAATAAAATTAACTAATACTGATTTAGAGCAAGCAGTTAGAGCTAATGATATAGAATTTAATGGTAATTTGAATCTAGCTATAGATATCCAAAGATTGGTTGATAAAACAGAAGTAAACTTTAAAGAAATACTGCAGGCGAAGCTTGCTGGACTTACTTCAGATGTTTTCTCATGGCAGGTTGTTGGCTTTTTAGACCATTTTTTTTCAGTATTAAAGATAAGAAGAGAAGAGCTCGCACAGCAGGTTACTGATTTCTTACAGCTAGAAACTCAGTTATTGGTCGCTAAACCTGAATTAGAAAACTTTTGTCAAAGTGTGGATAGACTGCGTGATGATGTTGAAAGATTATCTGCTAGAGTAAAAAACTTAAAGTAAAATTGGTTGCTAAAATGATTGCAGAAATACAGAGATTTTCAAAAATACTAAAAGTAATTTATAAACATAGATTGTTTTGGTCGGTTAGAACTATTGCTGACAAGTCTGCAAAAAAAAGTGACTTAGCTAAAGCCGGTTGTAATTTAAGATGCGGCTTCGAGGATTTAGGTGTTTTGTTTATCAAGCTGGGACAAATATTGGCAACTAGATTTGACTTGTTGCCAGTCGAAATAACAGCAGAATTGCGTAAGCTACAAGAAGATGTCAAACCGTTTGATGCAAGTGTGGTCAAAGCAAAAATAAAAGAAGATTTTGGTAAAGAATTTGATCAAATATTTACTGAGTTTTGTGATGTTCCGCTTGCTGCAGCTTCTGTCGCGCAGGTGCATACAGCAAAACTCGCTGATAATGACGTTGTTATAAAAATCCTTCGCCCAGACTTAAAAAAAACTATTGCAGTAGATCTAAAGCTTTTAAAGTTTCTTATAAAAATAATTAGTCTATTTTATCCCGATCTAAACCGAGTTAATCCATCAGAACAGCTTAATGAATTAGAGCGGGTATTAACAGATGAACAAGATTTATTAAGAGAAGCCGCAAATGCATCACAATTGAAACGCACTTATTCGGATAGTAAATTAATTTATATTCCAAAAGTTCATTGGGAATACTGTAGTAGAAATATTTTAGTACTAGAACGCATTTATGGTATTTCCATCAATAATATTGAAGAGTTAAAAAAACATAATGTTGATTTGAAACTACTAGCTAAAAAAGGCGTGGAATTATTTTTTACACAAGTATTCGAGCACTGTTTATTTCATGGTGATATGCACCCAGGGAATATATTCGTTAATATAAACCCGCCATTTAGCGCAAGTAACCCAAGTTTCTATGCTGTTGATTTTGGAATTATGGGTACGTTGGGTCCTAAAGAACAATATTTTTTAGCTTGTAATCTTTGGGCCTTTATTAACCGTGATTATAGAAAAATAGCTGAATTACATATTGAATCTGGTTGGGTGCCGAGTGACACCCGAGTGGATGTTTTTGAAACGGCAATTCGTACGGTAAGTGAACCTATCTTAGAAAGAAACATTAGCGAACTTTCATTTGGGGAAATGTTCACTAGTTTGTTTGAAGTGGCTAAAGAATTTAATTTACAAATCCAGCCGCAATTATTGTTATTTAAAAAAGCATTAATTAATGTTGAGAGTATGGCTCGTCAATTAGATCCTGAGTTAGATCTTTGGTCAGCTGCTAAGCCTTATACTGCAAGTTGGGTAGAGAAAAAAATTGGCTTTGCTGGTATAGTTAAAAAAATAAAAGATAATTTACCAGTTTGGGCGGGTTTTCTAATAGATTATCCAGAAATGAGCTTCAACTTCGTCAAATCTATGACCAAGAATTATTTGAAATCATGAATAAATTATAGAGGGAATTATAATGAATAAAGAACATGCTAAATTTTACGCAGAAAGACGTAAGAGATTATTTAATCGGGTTAGCAAAAACTCAGTAGTTCTTATCCCAAGTAATGATGAAATTATTCGTACTGGTGACGGACACTATAGCTTCAGGCAGGATAGCAACTTTTATTACTTGACGGGTTTTGATGAGCCTAACAGTTTGGCTGTGTTATTAAAAACTGACAATGATACACAGTTTATTTTGTTTGTGCGCCCTAGCGATCCAGAAAAAGAACAATGGGACGGCAGTATGGCTGGTTTTGCTGGAGCAAAAGATATTTATCAAGCAGATTTAGTCTATGATATTAATAATCTGCAAGTTATTATGTCAGAACTACTGCAGGGTAAAGATAAAGTTTATTACAATCTTGGGGCTAATCAGCGTTATGATGGCTTGTTGATTACATGGTTGCAAAAATTGCGCATGATGCATCGTAAAGGCATTGATGGACCACATGAAATTGTTAATCTAGATGATTTATTATTTGATTTGCGCTCTATTAAAGATGAATTAGAAAAAGACATTATGCGAAAGGCTGCCCAAGTCTCTGCAGCAGCACATTGTCGCGCGATGAAAAAAGCTAAATATTGTACATGGGAATATGAATTAGAAGCAGAGTTTCGTTATGAATGTATCCGTAATGGCTTAAGAGAAGTAGCTTATACATCTATAGTAGGCAGCGGTGCTAATACATGTACGCTACATTACAATTCTAATAACCAAAAAATTGATAAAAATGGCTTAGTGTTGATTGATGCTGGTGGTGAGTATGAATATTATGCAGCAGATATAACAAGAACATTTCCAGCTAATGGTAAGTTTACTGAAGAGCAAAAACAAATTTACAATCTAGTCTTACAGGCCCAATTAGCTGCCATTGAACAAGTTAAGCCAGGTAATTCTTGGGATAAAGCGCAAGAAGTTATTTTAGAGATAATAACGCAAGGGTTAGTTGATCTGGGTTTAATTAAATCTAACGGATTAACCCTGAAATATTTAATTTTAGCTGAAGCTTATAAGCCATTTTATATGCACAAGAGTGGACACTTTTTAGGTCTTGATGTTCACGATGTCGGTAAATACAAAATTAAAAATGAATGGTGTTTATTACAACCAGGTATGGTATTAACGATTGAGCCAGGGATTTATATAAAAGCAAATATGCCTGGCGTTGATCCTAAGTGGTGGAATATTGGTGTAAGAATTGAAGATGATGTTTTAGTCACCGAGGATGGACATGAAATATTGACCTGTGATGTGCCTAAGCAAGTTGCAGAAATTGAAAGATTAATGAATGAGTAATATAACAAATCTTTTCCAAACACAAGTCAAAAACTTGGAGAGCGCAGCGTCCTATGATCTGGTTATTGTTGGCGGCGGGCTGATAGGTGCTAGTTTGTTGCTAGCATTAAAAACTATAAATGCTCCTAGAGCTTTAAAAATTGCTCTTATAGAACCAAAGAATATACAGGGTTATAGCCAAAATAGTACTAATATTAACAATCAGTCTAGCATACTCGATCAACGTTCTTTAGTATTAAATTTAGGTTCAAAGCTATATTATCAACAGCTGGGTGTTTGGGAGCAATTGCAAAATCTTACTACATTAATTAATAAGATTATTGTTTCTGAACAGGGCAGCTTTAGTAAAGTATTTTTAGATAGTCGAAAGCTGCAAGTTGATGGCTTGGGATATGTGGTAAATATTGATGTATTAAATCAGACAATTTGGCAATGCTTAAGTAGTCTAACAAGTTATGATCATAAAGTAGATATCATTAGTCCATATAAAGTTGATGATCTGGTTTTTTATGAAAATAGAGCAGATTTAATATTAACTAATGAAGCTGATCAATCAAAGACTATATCTGGAAAAATTATTATTGGTGCTGATGGTGGTAGATCATATATTCGAGATTTGCTTAAAATAAGTTATCAACAATATGATTATAAACAAACGGCTGTTATAGCTAATGTTACTCATGAGTTGGCTAATAAAAATACTGCTTATGAAAGATTTTCTGAACAAGGCCCGTGTGCGTTGCTACCTAGAACATCACTAGATCAGGCAACTTATTTTAGCGGTGTTGTTTGGCCCTGGCCTAATGATCGATTAGAGTATGTGAAATCTTTATCTAAATCACAAATTTTGTCCAAACTGCAAAAACTCTTTGGTTATAAACTAGGTAAGTTTTTAGACATTGGTGAATTACAGTTTTTTCCGCTATGGCGAGTTACGAGTGATCAATTATTTAAAAAACGAGTTCTATTATTAGGCAATGCAGCTAATCATATACATCCCGTGGGTGGGCAGGGATTCAATCTAGGATTACGTGATGTAAAATGCTTTAGTAAATTGTTAGCAGATAATATCCAAGGCTTAATAAGCACTAATTTTGCTGGTGATATTATTGAACAAATATTCGAAAATTATGAAAATTTAAGAACGGATGATCATCACAATTTACAAAATAGCACGCATCATTTATTAGGATTATTTTCGACTCAGAATAAATTTCTTAAAGTAGGCAGAAAGATAGGCATGGCCTTTTGTAATCATAGTAATTTATTAACTAATCTAATAGCCGATCAAAGTATGGGTTTGAATGTATGATGCAATATGATGTAATTGTTGTTGGCTCTGGTTTGGTTGGGAGTATCCAAGGCTTATTGTTAGCAGAAGCAGGTTTTACAGTTTTATTATTAGATTCACAGCCGAAAGCCCAGCTTAAATATTTAGGGGATCAAGATTTAAATAACTTGCCGCCAAGTCTTAGAATGTCATTGCTGACTTTGCGTTCAACAGAAATATTAGCTCAATTTGGTATTGATAAAGGTTTAGACAAAAGATCAGGGCTTGTTGATAAAATGCATATATGGGATGCGAATGGTCCTGGCGAAATGAATTTTGATAGTCTTTCTATAGGTAAAAACTGTTTAGGTAAATTAGTTGAAAATGATTTCCTACAAGAGTTGTTAGATCAAAAAATATATTTGCATCAGAATATTAAAGTCATTAGATCTTGTAAGATCAGCAGTATTGTTAAATTAGTTAATCATACAGAAATCAATTTATTTTTAAGTAATCAAGAGGCTGGTATCTATACATGTAATTTACTAATAGGCGCTGATGGTGCTAATTCTTGGTTACGAGATTATTTTAATTTTGCTTGCGATACAGAGCCATATAATCATAGTGCTTTAGTTACCAATGTTTATACTAAACAAGTTACTGATTCTACGGCGTATCAACTATTTTTACCAACAGGTCCCATAGCCTTTTTGCCATGGATGAACTGGCAGGATAAGCATACTTTTTCTATCGTCTGGAGTCAGCCTGAACAAGATGCTGAACATTGGCAGGATTGTGATAAACAATTATTTATAGATAAGCTTAATGCTTTGACTGCTAATAAATTTAATCTTATAGATTGTGATACGCGGGTTAGTTTCCCATTAATAAAACGTCATGTGGGTCAATACTATAATAATGGCTGTGTATTGATAGGGGATGCTGCACATACGATTCACCCGTTAGCAGGACAGGGATTGAACTTGGGTATTTATGATGCTGAAGTTTTAGCACAGACTTTAATTTTTGCGCGTGATAAAAAATATAAACTAGATAGTGAGTTTGTATTAAAAAAATATGATTTAGCTCGCCGAGGGCATAATCAGCTGATCTTAAATCTAATGAGTTTTTTCAAAAATATATATAGTAGTGATCATACTTCTGTAAAGCTATTTAGGAATCTGGGGATGAATCTGATAGATAATGTGGGATTACTCAAAAAAAAGATTGCTCGGCAGGCGGCGGGGTATTTTTAAATGGTTAGTATCAATCGTAATTGAAAGCAGACTCCATATAATCACATTCTGCTTTTGATAAACCTAGTTTGTTGGCTACAGCTGCCCAGTTTCGTACGGCAGATTCTACTTCTTTTAATATATCTTTTGCTTGACTTGAGGAAAGCCTAAATTCTTTTGCTACACTAAGAGCTGTATCTATTGATGCTGCAGTGTCATCAAAATCTATGGCAGTCGTTAAAATCCTTGGTTTAATATGAACAGGTGTTGGGTTCATATCATAAGCTGGTGATAGCCTCCAGCCTTTATGGCGTTCATAGAGAAAACCATGATTACGTAAATGATCATCGGTATTGGCAATCATAATGTTAAATACAATTCGACGCCATAATTCATTCATGTCTTCAGTTGGTGATGCTCCAAGTCTAGCTAATGAATAAGCAATTTCTAAATAACTGTGGTGTTCATTATCTTTTGCATCTAGCATACTCATGCTGGATAAAAAAGGTATACGTTCTTGTAAGTTTCTGTCGAAACGACTAATGATTAAAACAGGTTTATTTAAAATGGATTCAACGCGCCATTTAGGAATAGTTATTTTAGCTTTTTGTGCTAAAGTTAAGGCTACAGCTTCCCACAAAACTACATTATATTCATCATCTTTTCTTGGAAATTTTGCTATAGCAAGGCTACCGTCTTTGTCTCGTACGGAGGCTTTAGGTCTTGCACCACCGAGTGATGATCCTGGTGCAAGAAGTAATTTTAAGTCAGCAACACTTTCTTCATCATCAATAAATTTCTCTGTGGCGCTTAGAAGTTCATGTAGGTGAATAAGAGGAGGAATAGCTTTTTTACTTTTATGGTTAAGAAAAATATCTTCTTTAGGCGCAATCGAAAATCGTAAAGCTCCTTGCCTTGTCTCATCGTTTACGCCAAGCAGATAGTCGATTTCTGATAAAGTTCTAGGGCTTGTATTTTTAGTTTTATCTTCAGCTATTCGGGCTCGTCGCATCAGCATACGACCCCATCTATCGGGTGCTGAGTCTCCAATTGCACCAAACAAACTTGATCCAGCTTTTGTATGAAAAGCACCCTCGGTTAAATTAAGCGCTGGGTCTAAAGCAAATTTTTCAGGATGATTTAGCCAATCTTGATCATATTCAAAAGAAGCACGACTTGATCCTCGTCCTTCGTGGAACCATAGTTTACCAACACGAATAACTTTATTACCAAGCATTATGGATACTATAACTTCCTGACTACTCATTTTTTGCTCACTGTTGATTTACGCGGTAGGCGTATTCTTTTTGGTAATTTTTCATCGACAAGTTGTCGTCCGGTTATGTCGTACATAGCATCTACTAGATTAGCTAATCTGTCTGTCATACCTAGTACGAACAATACAGCAGCATAGCCGCCGATCGAGGTTGTGGGATCACCTTTTTCAATTTTACCTATGGTGCTCCTAGATAAACCAGCACGTTCGGCCATTAAAGTAACACCGATACGACGACGACGGCGTGCATTGTAGATGTCATGACCTACTTTTTTAAGCGTCATTATTAAAGGTATGGGTAAAGAAACGGGAGTTTTCATAATAATGCTTATTATATAACGCAATAGTATACATAAAGTCTATTATATTAGACGTTATGTAATAAGTCAATTTTTAGGCTTTAAGTCCTATATAGCAGGCGTTAAGGAATTTAAAGACTGTTTTAACAAGCTTTAATCGCATTCAGAGGGTTTAGGCGTCTCATAAAATAAATTATATAGATAGTGATCTGGGTCTCACCTTTGGCTGTGGTAAAGCTTGAGGAGAGTCAGTCATTTTTGAGCTTCTTGTCGTCGCACCGGATCTAAAATCCCTTAATCTTGTCATTAACTCAAGAGGGTATTTCCCATAAACTGCAGATGATTGATTAATGCATGGTTGCACCAAATCTTTTTTGATATCATCTGATAATTTTGGGTTATGAAGTAAATTAAAAAGCTCAGTCATTAATTCAACAGCATTCGCCTTGCTATCAGTGGTTGTTCGTTCAGAGATGTTTCTGATGAATTGATCGATGAAATCTCTTTCTTTTGGATCAGCGTGAGGACTGCAAAAATAAATAGCTGATTTTAACTTGATAATCATTTTCATATAATCGAAAGGGTTTTGTTTTACAAAAGAACATTCAAACACATGCTGGCTATTAATATAAAACTTAATAATGTCCACCTGTCGGGTAATTGGCTGTAATTTCTGTTCTAAAAACTTAAGATATAGATCAGTACTAAGTCTTGGATTGGGTGATTTCTGATCGTAATAAAATTTACGAGACTCATCATAGAATATAACTAGTAAATTCTTTGTTTGTTCTTTAAATCCTGCTACGTCTAAATGTTTATTAAGATCGTCTATGTTAATTTCAGCTATTGACAAATAAGTTTCTAGTCGCTTTGCTTGTTTATATAAGTATGGATGGTTTTTTTCCAACCAGGAGAGTTCAGGTGTATTATAACCTTTTAGTGTTGCTTCTAATTGATGAGCTCTGAAACTGTAAGAGTCAATATTTTCAATATATTTATTGAATCTATCAAAGTAATTATGAAAGCGTGAGTAATAAAGTCGATAATAAATTTCGAAGATTTTGCAACCAGCATCAACAATAACTTTCTGAAGACTTGTACGGCCAATAAGCCCTATAGGTATAGATATGATATTCAAAATAAAAAAAACAACGATATAAGCCGTAGTTAAGATAATTTTATTAATAAGTATATATAATAAAATTACTGGTAAACGTATAAATAATAATTTTAGACTGTCAATAATAATTTGTTTGATTAAACCTGTGAGCATGAAAAGCTTTAAGCTGGTGAATATTCGGCTAAATAAGCTTGGTGCAGGTTGCCAGTAATCGGGATCAGGTAAAGTAATATTTTGTGCATTTGAGAGTTGCTGTAGAGAATTGGACTCATCCAAACGTTGCCATCTGAAATTATTAAAACAAAATATGTGATTATCTTCTTGCTTATTGGCTTTAATATCAGCAACTAATTGTAATAACTCTTCTTCATTAATAATACGATAATGATGTTGAGTATTTTGGCGATAGCATTCATATTGTCCGAGAGAGTTTCTTCTTAAAATTATGTAACCTTTATTTATTTGGGTTTCAATGTCTACAGTAAGACTAGGAATATGGGGGTTGCCATCATAACTATCGAAGGTTTCTAGATTGGTTCTATCATCATTTCGACGTCCTAGTTGCGCGTACGAGTTTATTAATAACTTTAGGGCTTTGCCGATAGGTGTACTGCCCAAAAAATAAGAAAATGAAAAACCAAGAGGGAACCTATGAATATTAGCAAAATAATTCATAGTATATTTTTCATAAAATTCTTCAATAAAAGTAACTATATGTGAGAGCAAAGGGATATGCCATAATATATTAGATGGTTTGTGGCTTATATTTTTTCGTAGATACAAATCTTCGCGGAACTTCAAAAATTGTCGATAAATCAATTCACTCGGACTGGGATCGATTACCAATAAGTCAGTGGATTTTGCAAATTTTCTTGTCAGCCAAGTATGAAATTGCTTTGCTAATTTTTTATAAGAAAATAAAGAGTTTACCAGGGTAATGTTTAAAGATATCAAGGTTGTCCACATCACTAGTGTATTGCTTAAACCAAATAGGTGAAATAAGTTGAGTGATATAAAAATAGGGGTTAGCGTTGGGATTAAATATATGTTTTGTAAAACCATAAAAACAATAAATACTGCAATCCGAAATTTATATGTATAAACCCATTGGAAAAGATCGCTTAGTATAGAGTTAGTACTTAAAAATTTTTTAGGCAGCT
>CAYLXL010000001.1:97277-104149 GCA_964387745.1 uncultured Gammaproteobacteria bacterium
GCTCATCGAATTTGTCTTGCTTGATAACATGACTTTGGTCAGAGCCTTTGTAGCAATTCTAGGTTAAATAGAATTGAATGCGATCAAGTGCATTAGTAAACTTATTGTATTTTTCAGGTTCTACTATATATTTCTTAAATTTCTTTTCTTCGTCTGAACTGCTTGTTAGATTAAAGTGACAACTTTGGTCGATAGAGGAAAATTGTGTGGCAAGTGTTGGTGACTTACTTGAATAGATAGAGCTAGGTGTAGGAAACTTGAAGCTGTAGACTAAGCTTATAGCATTGCTTAATACTATTTGTAGGGAATTAGGTGTTAAAATTTGGTAGTGTTGTTTATTTAATCTTATTGCGTCTAAGATTAACCTGGATAGTTTATTTTTAAACTGGCGTTGTTTTTCAAAGTCACTAAACGGAATTTGTCTTTCTTCATCTGATAGAGTTAGAATTTTATTTTGTAATTTTGTAATTAAATCATAATTGAATTGAGTGGCTTGTAAGGCTAGGTGCTGTTTTTTTATTTTTTTTTGTAATTGCGCACAGTATTTTTTGATTTTAGTCAGCTTTTGAGTTTCTGCCGAATCTTTAAGGGCTGTATCACATTCTAATTTACTAAGTAGTTCATGTTCGGCCATTAATTTTTGTTTAAAAGTATTAATCTTTTGAGTCAACATGTAGCGTGCTAGTAGCTCTTTAGATCGTCTTTGGCCAATAAAGGCTATTAGCTGTGATGTCAAACTATTGCCGGCTATATACCCATGTTGTAATAGGTGGTCAATCAATCCTGTGTTATCGGTGAATAGCACAACTTTAGGAACTTTATTAGCATCGGTAATTTTATAAACAACAGAATCTATTTTTGATTCACTAGGGTTTTGTTCTATGAGTTTTGATGAAATAATTTCATATTTAACAGGGTATACATTCATAAAACGCAGGTTATTTGATTAGTTATTATTTAGAAATTAGTTTTAAATTTTCTAGAAAATTATAACTTTTGTAAAGGTTTATTGGATAAATTATTAAGATTTAAGGTTTTGTTTAATTAATATTAGAGTTATCATGATTAGGTTCTTGATAGTTAAAAATAATAAGGCAAAACAATGGCCAGTAACGCAGCTGACAAATTAATTCATAAAACAATTCTTTGGGAAGAGCATAGAAAATTAGGTGCAAGATTAGCAGACTTTGCCGGTTACGATATGCCAATTAATTATGGTTCGCAAATTGATGAACATTTAGCAGTACGTAATGATGCGGGTATATTCGATGTATCCCATATGGTAGTGATTGATGTTATTGGTCCTGACGCCAGAGCGTTTTTACAATATATAGTTACTAATGATGTTGATAAGCTTAAAGACAATAAAGCTTTATATACTTGTATGTGTAATCATACTGGTGGCATTATTGATGATTTAATCGTTTATAAATTATCTTCTGATGATAGTCAAAATAAATTCCGTTTAGTAGTTAATGCTGGTACTTGGCAAAAAGATTTGGCTTGGCTCGAAACTAATAAAAAACAATTTAATGTAACAATTAGCAAACTTAATCATACAGCTATTATTGCTGTGCAAGGCCCGCAAGCTTTAGCAAAATTAGGTGCTATCTTTTCAGAACTGAATCAAGAAAAAATATTAGCATTGAAGACTTTTTCTAGTATAACGTGTTTTGAGCCTAGATATAATCAAGAATTTTTTGTCGCCAGAACGGGCTACACTGGTGAAGATGGTGTAGAAATTATTATTCCGGATAGTATAGCTGTTAAGTTTTGGCAAGATGTTATAGGTCAAAGTGTAACTCCTTGTGGATTAGGTGCTCGTGATACTTTAAGATTAGAAGCTGGTTTAAATCTCTATGGATCTGATATGGACGAGAGTGTATCGCCAATTGATGCAGGTTTACTATGGACAGTTGATCTTAAAACAGAAAGGGACTTTATTGGCAGACAAGCGATAACAGCACAACAGGCACGCGAAGAAAGTTCTCATAATAAAACATTGATGATTGGTTTAATTATGGATACGCGCGGGGTGTTGAGGCACGATATGCAAGTTTTTATTAAAAACAATAATAATGAAATAGGTAGAGGGGTGATAACGAGTGGTACTTTCTCACCTACCTTAAAATTTAGTATTGCGATGGCAAGAGTCAAACTCCAGGCACCATTAGATAACAATGCTGTCTGCGAAGTTCAAATTCGTGATAAATTAGTACCCGTTAAGATAGTAACATATCCGTTTGTTAGATTTAATAAAGCAGTTTATAAATAATATTTTAAAATAATTAGATTAAATAAATAGAGAAGGTGAGATATGGTGAAAACCCCGAAAGATTTAAAGTTTTCAAAGACGCATGAATGGGTCAAGTTAGAAGAAGATAATATTGTGACATGTGGAATTAGTGATCATGCGCAAGCTTTGTTAGGTGATCTAGTTTATGTTGATCTACCAGAAGTTGGTGATGAATATAATGCAGGAGATGAATGCTGTGTCGTAGAGTCAGTAAAAGCAGCTTCAGATGTTTATTGCCCAGTTTCAGGCACTGTAGTAGAAATTAATGAAATACTTACCGACACGCCAGAATTAGTTAACTCTGAGCCCTATGACTCTGGATGGTTGTTTAAAATTGAGCTATCAGGCATGGATAATTTGGATGATGCAGATTTGCTTAGCCCAGTAGAATATGAATCTCAAGTCGCAGAGGAGGCGTAAATGCCATTCATTCCCCACACTGCAGAAGATATTACTAGTATGCTACAAGCAGTGAATTTAAGTAGCATTGATGATCTTTTTTCTGAAATACCTAAAGAATTGCAGACTAATCTTCATAATAAAATTGATAGAAGCATTAATGAGCTTAGTATCAGTAAAATTATGCAAAAAAAAGCTGAATTAGATTATGGAGTTAGTAATTATATTGGTGCTGGTGCTTACGAGCATCATGTGCCAGCAGTTGTGTGGGAATTAGCTTCACGTGGTGAGTATATGACTGCTTATACACCTTATCAGGCTGAAGCAAGTCAAGGCACATTACAGTTGATTTATGAATATCAAACGATGATTTGTCAACTTACGGCTATGGATGCAGCAAATGCTTCTATGTATGACGGCGCAACGGCATTAAGTGAAGCTATTTTAATGAGCGTGCGGAGTAATAAAAAAGCAAAGACACAAACTGTTTTATTATTAGGTGCGGTTCATCCTAATTATTTAGCTACGGCGAAAACTATAGTTTCTCATCAAAATATTGAATTAGTATCGGCCGACTTTAATTTACAAAATGGCACAACTACTCAAGCCGAATTGAAAAATTTTGCTGATACTGAGCTTGCTGCAGTAGTAATTATGCAGCCTAATTTTTTTGGCCAATTAGAAGATGTTGATATGATCACTGATTGGGCGCATGCAAAAAATTCTTTGGTTGTTGCCGTGGTTAACCCAGTAAGTCTAGCTTTGTTAGAAGCACCTGGTAATTGGGGTAGTGGTGATAATTTTGGTGCGGATATTGTCTGTGGCGAAGGTCAACCCTTAGGTGTACCATTGGCATCTGGTGGCCCTTATTTTGGCTTTATGTGCTGTAAACAAGAATTTATCCGACAAATGCCGGGACGTATCGTTGGTCGCACAACAGATTTAGATGGTAACCCCGGCTATGTTTTAACCTTACAGGCCCGCGAGCAACATATTAGACGTTCAAAAGCTACTTCTAATATATG
Organism: uncultured Gammaproteobacteria bacterium; assembly: GCA_964387745.1. Taxonomy (GTDB): domain Bacteria; phylum Pseudomonadota; class Gammaproteobacteria; order JAGOUU01; family JAGOUU01; genus JAGOUU01. Next base: position 100,998 of record CAYLXL010000001.1, read on the forward strand.
CACTAACCAAGGGCTATTAGTTACAGCCGCTAGTATTCACATGAGTCTATTGGGCTCTGAAGGATTAAATCGTGTAGCTAGAACTTGCCATGATAATACTCAATACTTAGCTGATAAATTAAGTTCTATTAAGGGCATTAAAAGAAAATTTGTAGGTGATAGTTTCCATGAAGTTGTCTTAGAGTTTGAGCAGCCATTGGATAAGATTTTAACCAAATTAAATAAACAGAAAATTGCTGGGGGATTAAATTTAACTAATACTGGTTTTCAGCATCTAAATAATTGTTTATTACTATGTGTTACTGAAACCAAAGATCGCGAAGATTTAGATAATTATTATAATACTCTTCTTAAGGTTATGCAGGAGCAATAATATGTTAATTTTTGAAAAAAGTACTGTCAATAGATATGCTCAAGCGCAAGCGCCTTTAGATAAAGTTGAAGTAAAAATTGATAAAAAATTTTTAAGAAAGAAAGCTGCTGTTTTACCTGAAATGTCAGAGCTTGAAGTAGTAAGGCACTATAGTAGGTTATCACAAAAAAACTTTTCTATTGATACTCACATGTACCCGTTAGGGTCTTGTACGATGAAATATAACCCACGTATTGCGCATAAGCTTGCGATGTTACCAGGCATTGTACAACGTCATCCGTTAGCAGATTTAGAACACAGCCAGGGTTATATGAGTTGTGTCTATGAGCTACAAAATATTTTAAAAGAAGTAACCGGTATGGCTGGTGTATCTTTGGCACCGATGGCTGGCGCCCAAGGTGAGCTGGCTGGTGTATTAATGATTAAAGCTTATCATCATAATCGCGGGGATAACCATCGGACTGAAATGTTAGTCTCAGATTCTGCGCATGGTACTAATCCTGCTTCAGCTGTAATGTCGGGCTATAGTGTCAAAGAAGTGCCGACCCTGCGTGATGGTGATATCGATATCGAGGCTTTGAAAAAACTAGTTGGCCCTAATACTGCGGGGATCATGTTGACCAACCCATCTACTTTGGGCGTGTTTGAACGTAATATTACTGAAGTTGCCAGAATAGTGCATGCTGCCGGTGGGTTATTATATTACGATGGTGCTAATTTAAATGCTATCTTAGGTCGTGTTCGCCCGGGGGATATGGGTTTTGATGTTATGCATATGAATCTGCATAAGACTTTTGCTACTCCGCATGGTGGTGGCGGGCCTGGTTCTGGGCCGGTGGCTGCTAATGCTCGCTTATTGCCATACTTACCTGTACCTATGGTAGGTTATAATCAGCAGTATTATTGGCTTGATGAAAAGTCTAATCCACATTCTATAGGTCGAATGTCAGCATTTATGGGTAACGCTGGAATTTTAGTGCGTGCTTATGTATATGCTAAGTTACTAGGTAGTGATGGTATGCACAGAGTTTCAGATATATCGACTCTTAATGCTAATTATTTAATGCGTAAATTAGAAAAGTTAGGATACAGCCTGTCCCTGCCAGATCGTATGGCGACTCATGAGTTTATTGTTACTCTTAAACCTGAGCTAAAACAACATGGGGTTTCTGCTAAAGATGTGGCTAAGCGGTTACTAGACTATGGTTACCATGCGCCTTCAACGTATTTCCCATTACTGATACCTGAGTGCTTATTGATAGAGCCAACTGAAACGGAAAGTAAACAGAGGATTGATGATTTTATTGAGGTTATGGGTAAAATTAGACAAGAAATCATGACCAATCCCGAAATGGTTAAGATGGCTCCGCATACTATGCCGGTTAGAAGATTAGATGATGTTAAGGCAGTAAAAGAGTTGGATATAAAATATATCTGATATACTTGATCTAAGGGAGTAGAAAATAAGCGAACAATGTTATCCTCGCCTAGTCAAGGGAGGATAACGACGTAATCTAGGTTTGATACACAAACAACGTCGAATTTTATTAAATGAAAAACCAAGTCTATCGCCCCAATATTGGCATTATCTTATTGAACCGGCAAGGCAAAGTCCTACTAGCTGAGCGCAATGGTATGCCAGATACTTGGCAATTGCCGCAGGGTGGTATTGATAATAATGAAACCGCTACTGAGGCTCTGTATCGAGAAGTTCAAGAAGAAATAGGTTTACCGCCAAAGTCCTATAACATTTTAGCGGTAACAGCTGGTTGGATTTATTATCAAGTGCCTTATTGGCAAGAACTAGCAAAATCAAACAATCGGTTTCGTGGTCAAAAGCAAAAATGGTTTTTACTAGAGTTTTTAGGCAAAGACACAGATATTAATCTACAATTATATGAAGAAATTGAGTTTAGTAACTGGCAATGGGTGTCATATTGGTACCCTTTAACTAAAGCTATAGATTTCAAATTAGGCGCTTATCGAAAAGCTCTATCAGAATTGTTACCTGTCTATAACCAATATATGACTGAGAAATAACCTCAATGTTAAATGTCTTGCGTCGAATAATGCAAAAGTTCTCGGACAATCTTGATCCGGTGCAATCGATGCGTATGATAGTTAAAGACGTGCGGGCCGCAATTGCATCTGACATGTGTGCCATTTATCTTTTAGACGAAGCCAATGATGAGTTTATCTTATTAGCATCCGAGGGTTTTAAGCCCGGCGTTGATGGCAGACTTAGAATAAATAAAAATGAAGGTTTAGTCGGCTGGGTCGGTAATCGAGAAGAGTTGATTAATTTAGAAGACGCCGCTTCTAACCCACACTTCAAATATTTTCCGCAAACAGGCGAAGAAATTTACCATGCTTTTATGGGTGTGCCAATCATCCATCAGCGAGAACTTTTAGGCATTATTGTTGTTCAGCAAAAAAGTCAAAGAAAATTTGATGAAACAGAAGAATCTTTTTTAATAACGATAGCTGTGCAATTAGGTACAGCACTAGGCAATGTTAAGCTAAGTAACATCATTGCTAGTGATAAAAAAAATATTAACACCAATACTATTGTTCATGGTGTAGCTAGTAGTGGTGCTTCAGGGATAGTCATGGGTACTGCTGTATTAGCCTACAATCCAGCTGAATTAAGTATTGTGCCTGATAAGATTGTCAAAGATATAGATGCAGAAATAGAACACTTCAAACAAGCATTAGCGACAACTAAAACTGAGATTAGGCAATTTCACAAAAACCTATTAAATCAATTACCTCCAGAAGA
>CAYLXL010000001.1:104170-142362 GCA_964387745.1 uncultured Gammaproteobacteria bacterium
TAGTATAAGAAAAATTATTCAACGTCACGTAAGTTTATTTGATAGTATTGATGATCTTTACATCAAAGAGCGTGCTGCAGATATAAAAGATTTAGGACAAAGAATTTTATTTAATTTACAAGCAAAAGATAATAGAGCCAAAATATTTCCAGAAAAAACAATTTTGGTAAGTAAAGAGTTGACTGTTGCATGTCTTGCTGAAGTTGCTCCAGAAAAATTAGTGGGAGTTATTTCGCTAGAGGGTTCACCAAATTCTCATATGGCTATTGTTGCGCGTGCGCTTAATATCCCTGCTGTTATGGGGGTAAAAAAACTGGATCTTAAATCTATAGAAGGCAAAGAAATATTTTTAGATGCTTATAATGGTCAGGTTTATATTCAGCCAGATGCAAAAACTCGTGAAAGATTGATTGCTATAATTAAAGAAGAACAAAAACTATACTCGGGCATAGAAGATTTTAAAAACGAAAAAGCTCAAACACAAGATGGTCACAACATTTCATTATTAGTAAATACTGGTATGTTGGGTGATTTCTTCGCAGTTGTATCACACTCAGGTTCCGAAGGCGTCGGTTTATACCGCACGGAAGTGCCATTTATGATCCGTGATCGTTTTCCAAGCGAGCAAGAACAACGAACATTGTATACGAAAACTCTCAAGGGCGTGTATCCACTGCCTGTGATTATGAGAACTTTGGATATAGGGGGTGATAAAAATTTATCTTATTTTCCTATTGACGAAATCAATCCTTTTTTAGGCTGGCGTGGAGTGAGAGTCACGCTTGATCATCCAGAGATTTTTCTTGTGCAAGTGCGTGCTATGTTAAGTGCTAGTCTTGGCTTAAATAATTTAGCGATCATGTTACCAATGGTTACCAGTCTTAATGAGCTAATAGAATCAAAAAAATTAATTACTCAGGCATATCAAGAATTACGTGATGAAGGCTTAGATATAGTTTTTCCTAAAATAGGTATTCTTATAGAGGTTCCAGCTGCAGCTTATAATATAGAAGATTTTATGCCACATGTTAATTTTATTTCAGTGGGGACTAATGATTTAACGCAATATGTTTTAGCTGTCGATCGTAATAATTCTCGTGTCGCTAATTTATATGATCACTATCATCCTGCATTAATAAAAATTTTAGCTTATATAGCGCGGACTGCTAGAAAACATAAAATTCCAGCGGGAGTTTGTGGTGAAATGGCGACGGATCCTTTAGCTGTGATCCTATTATTAGCTATGGAATTTTCAAGCCTGAGCATGAACTATAACAGCTTAGCCAAAATTAAATGGGTTATCAGAAACCTAAAATTGTCTAATTGCAAGCAGGCTTTAGATGCAGCATTGCAGATGCATGATCCTAAAAGTATCAAAGACCATCTGAAAGAAGTGATCAATCAAGCTGGATTGGGTGGCTTGATACGAGCAAGAGAATTATAACGACTGATTGTCTAACATAAGCATTACAAGTATTAGATAGCGACAGGCTCTGATCGTTTGGAGCAAATATAACTCTGAATGGCTAAAATCAAACACTTATAAAAAAGAATCTAATAATTAAGCAAAGCTTAAGAGTGTTATGAGAAATTTAACTTGGGGACACTTTCGATGAAAGGAATAAGGGGACATTATCCATGAAGTATCACAAAGTGGTTCCACATTGTTAAGCTAGCGTTAAGCTTTACTAGCTATAGTATACGCTTGATATTTACTTTTAAGAGAATAATTTATGCCATTTCGCGAAACTTTCTTTAACCTCAACGAAACCCCTCAACCGGGTGAACATGTTCAAGTTATGCAGGACAAATGGACAACTGTAGGCGATATGCATGGTAATCCGCTAAAATTGTTACATATATTAGTAAAAGTAGGTGCGTTGAAATTTAAGGACCATGTCAATGCTGCCCAAGTCTATAGCGATTTTAAGAATTTTTATGATGTTTATGACGGGAGTAAAGGTCTAGACGAAACAAAGAGTGCAATAGATTCCTTATTACACAACTTAGAGAAAAATCCTGAGTTTACAGGTGGGGTGAGATTACTAGGTGATTTATTGTGTGATAGAGGCAAAAATGATCTATTTATACTAGCACTTTTAGCAAAACTTGATGATGTAGGAGTACCTAAGAAGATTATTTTATCTAACCATGATATGTGGTTTATTTATTCAATGGAAATATTTTTTAGAGGAGGCAGCTTGCAACTTCCAGCTGAATCTGGGGGTCGAGAAGATCAAGTACAATCTCTGCAAGGCTTAATAGAGTTGTTTGACAGCATAACCAATGAGCAAAGAAAAGAAGAATTCAAAGAAGAATTAAAAGAATTATATCGTAAATACATCGCAGATCTTGTATTAATTGATCTAGAAATTAATGAAGGTGAAAGTCTTGTAATATTTACCCATGCTCCTATTACCCCTAATGTATTGAACGATATGGCAGGGGGCAATGGCCTTCAAGCTATATATGACGATTTAGGTGCTTGCAACACTAAAGAACTTAAAGAATGTATGGCACGTGAAAATGCTGGAGTTAAGTGTCTAGTCTCATCCTTCGCTTTGCATAATAGATATAGATCAGATATGATTAATTTTTCTACATATGATGGAGATATCAAACAAACAACATATTTTTACAGATGCTTATGGATGCGCAATCCTTCACCTCAAAGTAACCCTCCTATCATAGATGGCCAGTTCATGAATATACATGGACACGATGGAATAAGTAAACCATGCGCAACACGCATTAGTTTAGACTGTAGCCTTGGTATGCCTAAATTTTTGTCAAATGATAACAATACTGGCAACCTACCAATGTATATCTCTCCGGGATTAGTCCGTCAAGCAGCTGCACGTGTAGAAGATAGGAAAACTGTTCCTTATCATCTCACCGCGGCAGCAGCAGCGGCTGAAAGTCGTCATTCAGGATGTTCCTTTGTACAAGTAACAGATAGTGAAGGCGGTCCTGCTGCTGTACAGCCATATGCTGGCTCTAGAATTGCTGACCAAGGTGGTTCTGCCGTTGTACAAAATCCTTTACTTCAGCAGGAGAGTTATTGTGAAGAACAAGATATTCCTAGTGCAAATGTTGGCACTGGCTCTGGTGGTCAAGGTTGTCCGGTTGATGCACAAAGACAAATTCCTGAATTACAGGATGTTAATATTACTGCCCCTCAAGCTCAACCTGGTATTTTTACAAGATTTTTGAATGCTGTATTAGCACCGTTCAAGTATTTGATAAATTTATTCATAAGAAAAAATAAACAGAATACTAACCATGAAGTTAAAACAAACATCCAACCGCAAGATACTCGAGCTCAGAATCCTATAGGCATTTCTGACGAGCAAAATTTACCACCATTTGTTAGTCCATCACCGCTAAATGGAAGTGGAAATCTTTTGAGATGTGCATATGGTGCTACTCTACGCACATCTCCCCCGATTTCAGCACAAAAATCGCACATGTCGCCTAAATTATAAATTTTGGGTGCGTGCGCCGTGCACCTGGTGCTTACTAAGTTCAACTTGTTGAATCAAACATAGTTGCGGCTCTGATCGTTAGGGTTCTCGCAACAACTTGATTTTACTTCTTTAAAATTACGTGAGTCGTTGAAAACTAATCTAACTACTCTAGATTATAAGAAGATGACCCCCATTCAGGCAGAAAGTCTGCCTTTGATGCTAGAGGGCTCTGATATCATTGCTCAAGCTAAAACGGGCAGAAGAAGCCCACTAAAAGATTTTTTCTCGGTGGTAGATATGACAAGTTCCTGAGTCATATGGTCTCTACAATACGCTACAAATTTATTTAGCAGTATAATTTACTGATTTGTAATCAACTTTTTAAATCAAAATTTTACTTGTATCGCCAATTATACCACCAGCTACAATGCTTCTGGTTCTTTTAAAGATTTTTTATTTTCCGAGACCAGACGACGCGCAACTTTCTTAACATCTTCAGCAGCAGGAAAAGCTTCAGGGCGAATGCCGCGCTCTAATAAAGTATTGCGCACAGCTTTATTATTAGTGACATGTTCATCAGATATAGCTGCTTCTGATTGCATATGATGCTGCTTGGCATTTGAATCGTTTTGTTGGCGTCAACAAAATGATGGGGTATTTCATGGCCAGAGGTTTCGCAAGCTATTTTTGCTTTAGATATAACATTTAGAAAGTTACGCCACTCGCCATAGCCAAGTAGTTTTTGTAGGTCGCGTGCCAACCAGAACTCTGTACCTTCGGAGGTATGCTGAGCATGTGTTTCAAAATTCTTTGTTAATTCATAAATAAAGTCGGTTTTCATAATTATATTTTAGTCCTTGCTTCAATACTGCTATAAAACTTTAAAGTATTATATTGTTAGGATTTAGTAATTACAAGGATGCTATAGAAAATTTCTATCTGTCAAAATAATAGAGATAGGGCGTCTGAATTGATATGCAAGATAAATGATTAATTTAATAAATTAGATAGTTCAGCAATGCGGTGTTATAGATTTTAAAAGGAGTGTGAAGATAAACTTCATACTACGTTAAAAATTCTTTACATAGCATATTAAGTGAAGCTTTCACCTCATCCCAGGATGGTAGATTTACAGCATACACTAAAGGATTCAAAAACATAGTATATCTACTGGCAAATATATTATTTTCTATTATGTATTTAAGAGCTGTTTTCATTTCTAATATGGGATTATCTTCAAAATATAGATCTTTGTTACCAAACTGCTCGATATCATTTTTAATGATTTGTGGAATTAAGTTTAATGCTTCGTTTTTAATTTCAAGTTGCTTGAATATTACATACAGATCATAAGCATGTCGGACCAATGTCGCATCTGGGTTTTTATCTATACCTCGTATTTCTGCTGCTGTTCTTCGTAATAGTGAAACTATTTTTTCTGCTGCGATTACAGATATCGGTGAGCAGTTTATTTCATTAATTTCAGGTTTGTTATTCGATGCCTGGGTGACTAGAGACTTTACTGAACAATTTACACTATTTTTAAATTGTATAGACTCAAATAGTTCTAGCTTGATATAAGGTCTTATGAAATCAGGAATGCTAAATTGAGAAGGGTAGCGGATTTCAAACAATTGTAAACCATATTCGTTGCGCGCAAATTTATTAACAATCTCAAAATTTGATAAGGAGTTTATTTTTTGTTTTATTTGTTCATAAATATTTTTTTTAATCTTCTTTCTTTGCGCTCTGCTAGAATTTAAAATGGATTTATTAGCAGAGATTTTGAAATCAATATCTTCAGAAAGCCGATTAGTGCTAATATGAGCTTTGGTTAAGCAGGTGCCTCCAGTAAAGATTAAATTATAATGTTCAAGATTGATATTATGTATAGATTTCAATAGCTCAACAACGTAGTAATCTTTTTCTACTAGTGCAGGTAAGCTGATACCATAGAAGTCTGCTGTTTGTTGAAATAAGGATTTATTCATAGGCTATTCTTAATTTAAATCTTTCAGTACCAATTTTTCTGCTAAATCGGTCATAAATGATAACTGCTGCATTTGCTCTTACCTGAGTATCGTTATCAGAACCTATAGGAGCAATTTTGTAGTCTACTTTTAATCTTTTTAATGCTTCTTCAGATACTTGAGCAAATCCATTTTCTGCAGCAATCATAGGCTTATTTGTTAAGCTGCTTATTCTAGCCTTTGCGTATAAGCCATACCCAATTTTTATTAAAATCCCTTCCTTGGTTAACTGAAGCAAGGCTCTACCGACTTGTTTATAAGCACCAAATTTTTCAAAGTCTTTGCGTAAAAAAACATTCTTTTTTTTGGCTTTGCGTATTTTCTCGCGTACTAAAGTCTTTAAAGACTCTTTTCTCATATTTCTCATAGGACTAACAGATAGTTTTCACGGTATATCCTATAGATTAGCCCATCTTTAAAAATAAATCAACAAAAATACCACTTGTTGCTAATTTATAAAAGCATCTAACTGTTTGAATAATATGAGATAATTAAATTTAATTATGGTATTTTTGTGCCGTAAAATGGGGGCTAAATGTTATTATTATCAGAGGAGATGCGATCATTACGGTGCTAGCGCTTATCGTTACTAACTTATTCAAAATTAAATTATGTTTAAAATAGCCTTGAGGGATGGTAAGATGGACACTTTTAGTTAGTCTTTTGATGTGAATCATGAAAAATCTTGACAACTCTGTCCCTCAAATCTCGCAAGGACTTGATTTTACTTCTTTAAAATTACGTGAGTCGTTGAAAACTAATCTAACTACTCTAGATTATAAGAAGATGACCCCCATTCAGGCAGAAAGTCTGCCTTTGATGCTAGAGGGCTCTGATATCATTGCTCAAGCTAAAACGGGCAGTGGCAAAACTGTTGCTTTTGGTTTAGCTTTATTGAATCGTCTTAATGTGGATCAGTATGCTGTTCAGGCGCTGGTCTTGTGCCCGACTCGTGAACTTGCAGAACAGGTTAGTCAAGTTTTGCGGCGTTTAGCACGTCTTTTGCCCAATATTAAAATTTTAAATTTATCTGGTGGCATGCCAATGCGACCGCAAACAGAATCATTAAGACATGGTGCTCACATTATTGTCGGAACGCCAGGAAGGGTGCAAAGACATTTAGATAAAGAATCTTTTTCACTAAATAAATTACAAACACTGGTTTTAGACGAAGCTGATCGCATGCTTGATATGGGTTTTTATGAAAACATTCAGCAGGTGATTTCTTTTTGTCCTAAATTACGTCAGACATTATTATTCTCGGCTACTTATCCTGAAGAAATTAAAAAGCTTGCAGCTGGATTTATGAAAAAACCACAGCATGTGCGTGTTGAAGAATCTTTATCACTTGATATCGAGCAGGGCTTCTATGAGGTATCAAATAAAAAAGATAAGTTTGAAATATTAAAAGCAATGTTGTTGCATCACCAACCACAGTCAACTTTAATTTTTTGTAACACTAAAGAACAGACTTTTTCTTTGTCTAATCATCTTTGTCAAGAAGGCTTTAGCGCTATAGCTCTTAATGGTGATATGGAACAAGTTGATCGAGACGAGGCAGTAATTCAATTTTGCAATCGTAGCGTTTCAATTTTAGTAGCAACTGATGTGGCTGCACGTGGCTTAGATATTAAAGATCTGCCTGCGGTTATAAATTTTGATATGGCAAACTCAGCCGACGTTCACATTCACCGAATCGGTCGGACAGGACGTGCCGGTAATAAAGGTTTAGCTTTGAGTATTACAACGCCAGCTGATGTTGAGCGAGTTCGAGCGATTGAGCAAGTCATGAATGCACCTATAGTTTGGAGCGAAAAAAACAAACTTACATTGAAGAACAGAACTTTAAGATCACCAGATATGGTGACTTTATGCATTGCTGCTGGCAGAAAAGACAAAATTCGTCCTGGTGATATCTTAGGCGCTTTAACAAAAGATGCTGGTATACCTGGGGATAGCATCGGTAAAATTGATATTTCAATATTTTATTCATATGTAGCTATTGCACGAAGTCAGGTAGACAAAGCTTATAAATATTTACAAAATGGCAAACTAAAAGCCCGTAAAGTAAATGTTCGACGGTTATAATCATAGTTTATAGAGAGAGTAAATCATGGAAACAGGAACAGTAAAGCGTTTTAATAAAATTAAAGGTTATGGTTTTATTAAGCCAGATTCAGAAGATAAGGAAGTTTTTATTCATTTTTCTGAAATTCAGACTGAAGGTTATAAAGACTTAGCTGTAGGACAGCGCGTTCGTTATAATTTAGTCATGAGCGAGCGTGGTGAGTGTGCTAAACAGGTTGAAATAATTTAGAAAAGATAAAATTTTTGGTGTCAGTACGAGTGATTGATGCCCGAATTAAAATTCTGGGAATTTAAATGTGGTGGAGGCGGCGGGAATTGAACCCGCGTCCACAAGTCCTCTGCCTATAGCTCTACATAATTAGTGACGCCTACGTTTGACTTAAACTTCCCGGGCGCACGCGGTAAGTTCAAGCGAGCTCTTTAAGTTTTAGTAGTCAGGCCCAGAGCATGCCATCGTACGATCCTATATATATGACAATCATTTCAACTGTATAGGCACGGTTGAGTGATCGGCTACCTAAGGTCTCAGTTGTGAGATTAAGCAGCTAATAGACCAGCGTCAGCTGATCCGTATACTTTGTCGTTTGCAAGTATAAATTTGTAACAGGATTTTACGAGGTAAGTCACATCCTCGTTATGCACTATGAGGTTTCGCAACCTATGTCGAAGCCAGGTCGCCCCCAATAGTTATTTTACTATAGATAGAGCAAATTAGCAAACTGGCAGATATAACTGATTGATATTGTTTAAGTAAATTTTGATAGAACTTAGTTGATGAGATAAAGTGTATACTTGGTGCTGATATCTTTATATATTTGTATCGATCGCACCAAGTATTGGGGATTAAATTTATCCTACCGTTTCAATTTTCTTATACTTGATTCGGTGTGGTTGAACAAAAGCTTCACCTAATTCAGCCTTACGTTTTTCTTCATATTCTGTATAACCACCTTCAAACCATTCAACATGGCTATCACCTTCAAAAGCTAAGATATGCGTAGCAACACGATCAAGGAACCAGCGATCATGCGAGATAACCATCGCGCAACCAGGGAACTCTAATAAAGCTTCTTCAAGTGCACGTAGTGTTTCCACGTCTAGATCATTGGTTGGTTCGTCGAGTAATAGAACATTACCACCAGATTTTAATAACTTGGCCAAATGCAAGCGATTTCGTTCACCACCGGATAAGTCACCAACACGTTTTTGTTGATCTGTCCCTTTAAAGTTGAAGCGACCAATATAAGCGCGAGAAGGCGTTTGATAATTACCAACGGTGATGAAATCCAATCCATCAGAAATTTCTTCCCAAACTGTTTTGTTGTTATCTAAATTATCACGGGATTGATCGACATAAGATAATTTAACAGTTTCACCAACAATAACATTACCGTTGTCTGGTTGTTCTTGGCCAGTAATCATTTTGAAGAATGTTGATTTACCGGCACCGTTTGGTCCAATAATCCCAACGATAGCACCTTTAGGGATTTGAATAGAAAGATTATCAATAAGAAGCTTGTTATTAAAGCTTTTAGAAATATTTTCTAATTTAATTACTAAGTCACCCAATCTTTCTCCTGGTGGAATGTAAAGCGACATCGTCTCATTACGTTGCTGAGCTTCTTGTGAACAAAGTTCTTCAAAGCGGTTAAGACGTGCTTGGTTTTTCGCGCGACGACCTTTTGGACTTTGTCTGACCCATTCTAATTCTTTTTCGATCATCTTTTTACGATTAGCTTGCGACTTCTCTTCTTGCTCAAGTCGGGCTTCTTTTTGTTCTAACCAGCTAGAATAGTTACCTTGATAAGGTATCCCTGCGCCTCGGTCTAATTCTAGAATCCAGCCAGCGACATTATCTAAGAAATACCTATCATGGGTTACGGCAACAACAGTACCTGGGAATTCATGTAAGAAATGCTCTAACCAAGCTACCGACTCTGCGTCCAAATGGTTAGTCGGTTCATCGAGTAGGATCATGTCAGGGTTAGATAGAAGAAGCTTACATAAAGCTACTCGGCGGCGTTCACCACCCGATAAATATTTAACTTCCTGGTCCCAAGGGGGGAGTCTGAGTGAGTCAGCGCAAATGTCTAATTTTCTGTCGAGCTCCCAAGCACCAGCTGCATCTATGTCATTTTGCAGCTCGCCTTGTTCGGCTAAAAGATTGTTCATGGTCTCATCATCCATGGGTTCGGCAAATTTCTCACTGATAGCATTAAATCTATCTAGTTTTTGCTTGATAGCGCTAACAGCAAGCTCAACATTAGCACGAACTGTTTTGTTATCGTCAAGCTGCGGTTCTTGAGGTAGATAGCCAATAGAGATACCCTTAGCTGAGAAAGCCTCGCCTTGGATTTCTTTGTCTAGTCCAGCCATAATCTTAAGTAAAGTTGACTTACCAGAACCATTGAGACCAAGCACACCTATTTTGGCGCCAGGAAAAAAAGATAAGCAAATATTGCTTAATATCTCTTTTTTTGGCGGCACAATTTTGCTAACGTGATTCATAGTGTATATATATTGGGCCATACTGTACCTTAACTAATTTTATTCAGATAAAATGGGTATATTATAAAGTATTTTTCAAGAATAAAATAGTATCGGAAAGCAAATATGCTGTTAGATGACAATAAAGTTTTTAACCCGAAATATTGGTTTATGAGTATTGTGGGATTTATTGTTATTATTGTAGTTTTATGTAATCTATGGCTCTATCGAGAATTTTATATTAATCAGAAAGCTGCCGTCGAAGAAGTGGTCGAGGCTGTTTCTAACGAGATTAATTATAAGTTAACCACTATCGAAAATCTGTTAATCAGCACTAGTAAAAATTTTAGCAATCAAAATATTGCAGAGCTGTCTGACCAAGAGATTATTGACAGCTTGAAAGTTCCGAGTGATATTCTCAAATACATAACTAGAATAAAAATAACGCCAATCATACCAAGTAAATCTAATCTTGATAGTATGAGCTTTGAGCCAATCAAACTGGCTGCAGAAGATGATAAGCTGTATTTTGTTATCGCTAATCGCTTATCAAAGTCGCAAAAGAACGAGAGTATTCAGGTTTATTTTGATATTAATGAAATAGCACAAAAATATTTAGCAATAGAACATCGATCGTTTGAATTACAATTTCTATTTAAAATTAGAGATAATGCTCATTATATAAATTATTTATTACACAGTAATAAAAATAGCCGCGCACTGAAAATAAATGATATCGCACTTTATAATCTTTTAGACAATAATAATCTAAAGTTATCACAAAATAATTTTGTGTTGGGTAATCCTGATTGGCAAATCAAAGGTTATCTTAAACAAGAAGCCATCAAGAATTTTATTAAGATATTAATATTAATATCGTTATTATTTATATTGGTGATCTTGTTCATCAGTAATTTAGCCTATCGTAGATTGTGTAATCTAGAGAAAATGAAATCAAAAGCAGTTAGTGATAAAGAGGAGGCTCAAGCCAAAATAAATTACTTGGCTTATTATGATGGCTTAACCAGGCTGCCAAATAAAACATCATTAATAAGACATTACGATAATATAATTACACACGAAAATCTTTTTATAAACGATGAATTTAAATTGTTCACGGCCGTTATCAATATACCAATGTTAAAAGAGGTCAATGATACTATTGGTTATCAATATGGTGATCATGCTTTGATCGGATTTGCCAAAAGGGTGAATGATTTTCTTAATTCGCCAGATGTTAAGAAAAATATTTTACATGGGCAAGATAATGTTTTTTTTCGATCAGGCGGCAATACTTTTGTATTAAGTATTATTTATAAAAAGAAAAAGCATGGTAAATCACATATTTTGTTTATCACAAATTTCATTAATATGCTTTTGTCTGAGGTTACGCAGCCGATAAAAATAAAAGAAGAGGATCTTTATTTTTCTTATTATTCGGGCATAAGTATTTACCCTGATGATTTTAAAAATATAACGCTAGAAAGCAATGAAAGTTTATTAAGGTACGCGGAAATCGCAATGAGTGCGGCGCGTAAAAAGGGTTTGAATAAATATATATTTTATTCGGAAGATATCAATACTTCAATGCTGACTATATTTAATTTAGAAAATGAATTAAAAAGAGCATTAGTAAATAATAAATTAGAATTATTACTGCAACCTCAGGCAAGTTTGAAAAATAATAGATTGCGAGGTTTTGAGGCGCTCATACGCTGGCAACGAGAAGACGGTAGCATTGTTTCTCCTGGAACATTTATTCCTATTTTAGAAAAATCTGGTTTGATTGTGACTGTGGGTGATTGGATTTTAAGAGAGGCTTGTACGCAGGCCATAAAGTTATTAGAACAAGGAATAGAGTTCGAGACATTGTCAGTTAATATATCAGTACTGCAGCTACAATCAGAAAACTTTATAGATAGGATGACAGCTATTTTAGATGCGACTATGTTTCCGCATGATAAGTTTGAAATTGAAGTGACTGAAAGTATCTTATTTGAAGTTCCAGATAAGATTATTAAAGTGCTCAATGATATTAAAGCTAAAAATATTAAAATAGCTCTCGATGACTTTGGTACAGGGTTCTCGTCGCTTAGTTATTTAAAGATTTTACCTATAGATTATCTTAAAATTGATAAATCTTTTGTTAATGATTTGCAGGAATCAGGCGATAGTCGGTTGCTTTTGGCCATACTAGCTATAGCAAAGAGTATGGGTATATTTTCTATTGTGGAAGGGGTCGAGAGTCGTGATCAGGTCGACTTTTTACGTACAACGAGCTGTGATATAATCCAAGGTTATTATGTTAGTAAGGCTTTGAGTTTAAGCGAAGTAATCAAACTGTATAGTGGCAAAATGGATATTCTATAAAATAATTATAAAATAATAGAGGATAAATATGTTTTTAAACCATTCTAATCTATCTTTAAATAATTTTGACCCTGAGATTACTAGAGCTATTGCTGATGAAGAGCGTCGTCAAGAAGATCATATAGAGCTTATCGCTTCTGAAAATTATGTTAGTCCTTGGGTTTTAGAGGCTCAAGGCTCTGTTTTAACTAATAAATACGCTGAAGGTTACGCACATAAACGTTATTATGGTGGTTGTGAGTACGTTGATGTCGCTGAAGATTTAGCTTGTGAACGGTTAAAACAATTATTTGGTGCGGAATATGTTAACGTCCAGCCACATTCTGGATCACAAGCCAATGCTGCCGTCTTAATGGCCCTATTAAAACCAGGTGATACTATATTAGGAATGAGCTTATCACATGGTGGTCATTTAACTCATGGCTCGAAAGTAAATTTTTCCGGTAAGTTATATAATGCTATTTCTTATGGTGTGGATGCTAATGGCTATATAGACTATCAAAATGTCGCTGATTTGGCTCGCGAGCATAAGCCAAAACTCGTGATTGCAGGTTTTTCTGCTTATTCGCGTAAGATTGACTGGTCAAAGTTTAGAGAAATTGCTGATTCAGTTGGTGCGTATCTATTGGTAGATATGGCGCATGTGGCTGGGTTAGTCGCAACTGGTCTGTACCCAAGCCCGATTCCCTATGCAGATGTTTGTACATCTACAACACATAAAACTCTTCGCGGTCCACGAGGAGGGATAATTCTAGCCAAGTCAAATACTGAAATTACCAAAAAAATTAATTCAGAGGTTTTCCCTGGTATTCAAGGCGGGCCATTGATGCATGTGATTGCAGCCAAAGCGGTAGCTTTTAAAGAAGCTCTTGATCCTAGTTTTAAACAGTACCAACAGCAAGTGATCAACAATGCTAAAACCATGGCTGAAGTTTTAGTAAAACGATCTTATCCAGTAGTTTCTGGTGGCACAGACAACCATTTAGTTTTAGTGTCTTTTTTAAATAAAGAATTAACCGGTAAAGATGCTGAGGCAGCTTTAGGTCAGGCTAATATTACCGTTAATAAAAACTCAGTGCCTAACGATACTCGTTCCCCATTTATTACTAGTGGCCTTAGAATGGGGACGCCAGCGATTACTACTCGTGGTTTTAAAGAAAAAGAGACTAGTGACCTTACTCATTGGATTTGCGATATTCTGGATGATATCGCTGATTTAGATAAGATTGCGACAATTAAACAACAAGCATTAAATTTATGTAAGCTGCACCCTGTTTATATAAAGAGCAAATAATTTATAGGGAGATTCCTATGCGTTGTCCATTTTGTAATGTGCACGATACCAAAGTTATCGATTCAAGATTATCAGGCGAGGGTGATCAGATCAGACGCAGGCGTGAATGCATAGAATGCCAAGAGAGGTTCACGACTTATGAAAACGTTGAGTTAACTTTGCCGCGAGTAGTTAAACGCGGCGGCGATCGGGAAATGTTTTCTGTCGATAAATTAAGATCAGGTTTTTTACATGCTCTGCAGAAAAGAGCGGTATCAACTGATTTGGTCGAAAAATCAATTAACAAAATTTTACATAAGCTAAGAACTTCTGGCGATCGTGAGATCAGTTCACAGGCTATTGGCGAGTGGGTGATGACAGAACTAAAAGATCTGGATCAAGTAGCTTATGTACGTTTTGCTTCTGTGTATCGTTCGTTTAAAGATTTAGATGCGTTTAGGAAAGAAATTGATAAGTTGTCAATATAATTAGTTGAACTAAGGCAATTATTAAAATTCAGGATCAATCATAATCAATCATAGGATATGACTATGAACCAAAATGATGATATAACAATATTTGAAGAATATAAAATTAGACGTATCTATGATGAAGAAACCGAAACCTGGCTGTTCTCAGTTATTGATATTATACAGGTTTTAATTCAACAACCTGATTATCAAGCAGCTAGGAAATATTGGAAGGTATTGAAAGGTAGGTTAAGAAAAGAAGGTAGCGAAGTGGTAACAGAATGTTACCAGTTGAAAATGTTAGCAGAAGATGGCAAATTAAGGCTAACTGACACTGCAAATGCAGAGACCATATTACGTCTCATTCAATCTATCCCCAGCCCAAAAGCTGAGCCTATTAAATTATGGCTGGCTAAAGTCGGTTACCAGCGAATTCAAGAAATGGCTGATCCAGCAAGATCGCTAGATCGAGCTAGAGAAACCTGGAAAAAGATTGGCCACAGTGAGAAGTGGATTCAGCAACGTATGATGGGGCAGGAAACACGTAATAAACTAACTGACTACTGGACAGAGCATGGTATAAGAAAACGTGATGAATTTGCAATATTGACTAATATTATCCATCAAGAATGGGCAGAAATTACTATCAAAGAGCATAAAGCCGTCAAGGGTTTAAAAACACAAAATTTACGTGACCATATGAGTGAAGCGGAATTAATCTTCACTGCTCTGGCGGAATTAACTACTAGAGAAATAGCAGAAAATATTAATGCCACCGGAATGGAAGAGAATAAAGTAGCTAGTAAAAAAGGTGGTCATGTTGCCAAAAAAGCTCGTTTAGATTTCGAAAATGAAACAGGTAAGAAAGTTATAACCAAAGATAATTTTTTACCAGCAACAAAATCACACAAAAAACTAGTTCATGAAAGTTAAAGATTATTTAATATTTAAGAACTTCTAGGAGCATGCAGCTGTATCTATTGCGATTAAGATGCTGAAGTAATGAGTAAAAATAAACTTATAGTTATCTCTGGCTGCTCGAGTGGTGGTAAATCTACATTAATCGCAGAGTTAAAGCTCAATGGTTATACTACTTTACAGGAAGTAGGCAGAGAGATAGTAAAAGAACAATTAGCATTAAATAGTAATCTGCTTCCTTGGCAAGACATGAATGGCTTTTGTGATCGGATGATTTCAAGATCTATTACTTGTTATCATGAAGCAGCTAAGCTTAATAATGTTAAAGACAATGTTATATTTTTTGATAGATCGTTTCTAGAAGGTGTAAGTTATTTTCAATCTATAAATATTGATCAATATAACTATTTGATTGATGATATGAGATTTTATCCAACTATTTTTATGACTCCTCCATGGAAAGAGATCTTTTGTGAAGATGTGGAGCGAAAAAATAGTTTTGAAAGTTCTGTTCAAGAATATGAGCGATTATTAAAATTTTACCATAAGTATGCTTATGTCCCTGTAGAGCTTCCAAAATTGGATGTCAAAGAAAGATTTGAATTCGTAATGTCGCAACTTGATTTAAAAAATTAAGATCCTGTTTTTTGCAGGACAATTTTAAGTTTACACCCAACTGCCTTTGCGTACCTACGTAATGTTTCAACCGAAGGCGAATGTTTGGAGGCATTACTACCACCTTCTAACCTTGAAATTACTGAAGGGGATGTATGCATGAGAGCAGCTACTTCAGATTGCGTTTTACCGGCTATTTTTCGAGCTTTAATCAATTCAGCTATAAGAGCAAACTCTTCTTCTAGATTATCATAAGCCTCTTTTATTACAGGATCCTTTAAAACTTTTTTCTTAAATTTATCATGTGTTGGTCTATTCATTTTTTGTCTCTCGCATTCTTTTATATGCTATCTTGAGCTCATTCTGTGGAGTCTTTTGTGTCTTTTTTATAAAACTATGCAAAATGACTATTTCTTTATTAACTAGCGTACAATAAAAAACCCTTCCAATACCTTCTTGTGCTTGCACTCTAATTTCAAATAATCCATGTCCGATGGCCTTTGTAAATGGCATTCCTAAATTAGGACCATTAAGTTCAATTAAATCGGTCATTCTCAAATACTTGGCTAATAAATTTTTTGGCCACGCTAAGAGAGTTTTTTGAATATCATTAGAAAAATAAGTTATTGTATATTTCATAAATATAGCATATATGCGAATATATTGTCAAATATGAGATATTGTAACTTGTTGATATAAAATTGTCACGTATTTACTCACTAGAGTTTTAAAGATATACTGATTTCTTTGAATTTTATCTAATTACTATATGAGCAGTAACTTTACCTCTCACGAAGACTACATGTGCTTAGCCCTTGATTTAGCAGAGCAAGCTCGCGGCTGTACAGCTCCTAATCCTTTGGTAGGCTGCGTCATAGTAAAATATAATAAAATTATAGGCCAAGGGTTTCATCAAAAGGCGGGTTGTGCGCATGCAGAAGCAGCTGCTATCAAAGATTTTCAGTTAAATTACAGTCATTATTCTAGTCTAGAGGGTTCTACTGTTTATGTGACTTTAGAACCATGCTGCCATATGGGTAAAACGGGGCCATGCGTTGATCTGTTAATTCAAAATAAGATTAAAGCCGTAGTAATTGCTATGGTTGACCCCAATCCTCTTGTAGCCGGTAAGGGGATTACAAAACTAAAACAGGCAGGAATTGATGTTATTTTAGGGGTAGGTGAAGCAAGGGCTCAGGCTCTAAATTCAGGCTTTATCTCGCGTATGAGCAAAAATAGACCATATATACGTAGCAAGATTGCAGCCAGCCTTGATGGCCATATTGCTCTTGCCAATGGTGAGTCTAAATGGATTACCAACTCATTAAGCAGACAGGATGTGCATCAATATAGAAGTTACAGTGATGCAATTGTTACTACTGCTGCTACAGTGATGGCTGATAATCCTGCGTTAACTGTAAGATGTCATCAGAGTCGAATGATAAAGCAGCCTTTACGTGTGGTTATCGACAAAGATTTAAGTACTGATCCTTCAGCACAAATTTACCAAGAACAAGAAAAAGCGAAGACTATTATAGTCTCTCTTGAATGCTCATATAATGATAGTAATAAACTTAATAAATTCAAAGAGTTAGATATCGAGGTTATCTGTCTGCCAGAGGACAATAATAATCCTAGTAAAATTAATATGTTGAAGTTATGGGAATTATTGGCTGAGCTAGATTGTAATGATGTGTTTATAGAAGCTGGCGGTCGTTTCAACGGTTATTTATTAGTTAATCAGCTAGTAGATGAATGGATTGTCTATCAATCGGGGGTGATTATGGGGCCGGGGGCACAAAATATGTTCGGTATTGAATTACAGGGTTCCATGTCTAACCTAATTAAGTTAAAATGTGAACAAATTAAACAATTCGAAGACAATTGGCGATTAATCTTAAAACCATGTTTACCGGAATAATTACTTATACAGGCAAAATAGCTGCAGCCCCTGATATCAATAAGTGTGGTAAAGTTACTATTAGTGTGCCAGCAGAGTTTATCCAAGATATTAAGTTTGGTGATAGCATAGCGGTAGATGGGGTTTGTCTAACTGTAATAGATTTTGCAGATGATTATTTTATTACGGAGATATCACCTGAAACTGTAAACAAGACGACTTTTAATCGTTTGACTCCAGGCTATGAAGTCAATTTAGAAAAGTCTTTAAAATTTGGTGATCATATTGACGGGCATTTAGTTTCAGGTCATATAGATACGGTGGCCACGGTTACAAACATAGAAGAAATCAGCAACAATAAAAAACTGGTTTTTAGTATCCATAATAGTTATTTAAAATTTATCGCTTTCAAAGGCTCTGTGTGTATTAATGGCGTGAGCCTAACTGTTAATCACGTTGATATGCAACAAAGTTGTTTTGTCGTTAATGTGATCCCTTATAGTTTAGAAAAAACTAATCTGAATGATTTACAGATAGGTTCTCGTGTCAATATTGAAGTTGATATGCTAGCGCGCTACAGCGTGAACTATTTAGCAAATACCAAAGCTGAAGAACTTACGTATGCAGATTATCAAACTATCATTACTGCAGCGTCAACTAAATTTAATACAACTGAAGAAATATTAGCTGACTTTGCTATGGGTAAAATGGTTATTATGGTCGACAACGAGGATCGCGAAAACGAAGGTGATTTAATCGTAGCAGGTGAAAAAGTTACAGCAGAACATATTAACTTTATGGCAAAAAACGCTCGTGGTTTAATTTGTTTAGTGCTCTCAGAAGAACGTTGTACCCAATTAGATTTGCCTTTAATGGTTGACCCAAAAAATAATAATACAGTATTCAAAACAAGATTCACTGTATCTATTGAAGCAGCAACAGGTGTTACTACGGGTATATCTGCAGCAGATAGAGCAAGAACAATTCAAGTTTGTGCACAGCCAGATGTTAAAGCAAGTGATATCGTTAAGCCGGGGCATATTTTTCCATTAATGGCGCAGCCAGGTGGTGTGTTAACACGAGCAGGGCATACCGAAGCTTGTGCTGATTTAGCAAAATTAACTAATCTTGAGCCTGCCGTTGTTCTAGTAGAAATATTAAACGATGATGGTACGATGGCACGTCGTGATGATCTATTAGTATTCGCTAAACGTCATGGTATAAAAATTGGTACAATAGCAGATTTAATTAGTTATAGATTAAACCATGAAAACACAATAGAGGCTAAGTTGGCAGGGGAATTATTATAATGTTTAATCAATCAAGTAATATTAATATTCTCGATACGAGTTTTGATTTAGCAGCTGCAAAAAATTTTAAAATAGCAATTGTTGCTGGTAAGTTTAATAGTTTTATTGTCGACAATTTGATTAAGGGCTGTGTTGAAAGCTTAAACAGTTATGGTATTACTAATAATCAATTAGATATTATTTACGTACCCGGTGCCATGGAAATACCATTAGCGGTACAGAATGTAATCAAAAGACACAATATTGATGGCGTCGTTGCGTTAGGTTGTGTAATCCGTGGAGCAACTCCACACTTTGATTATGTCGCAGGAGAATGTGCATCTGGCTTAAGCAGATTGGCACTTGAATATAACAAGCCAGTAGGCTTTGGTGTTTTGACCACAGACACGATAGAGCAGGCTATCGAACGTGCTGGCTGTAAAGCTGGCAACAAAGGTAGTGACGCCGCGCTTGCTGTGATCAACATGATAAATTTGATTAATAAACTAAAAGTAGAGCAATAATGAATCCTAAAGAACGTCACCGTGCAAGAAGGATGATTATGCAGGCTTTATACGAAAAGGATATTTCCGCAAACGATAATCAACAAATCATTGCTGGGTTTTTAATTAATAACCCAACATTAAAATTTGATCGTAGTTATTTTCAAACGGGTTTTACGATTATTACTGAGAATATTTCAGAATTAGATGAATTATTTAAAAAATATCTTGAAAGAGATATTACAGAACTAGATCCTGTTACTCGCGCTATCTTACGTCTAGCAAGCTTTGAATTAAAATATCAATTAGACTTGCCTTACAAAGTAGTGATTAATGAGGCTGTAGAGTTGGCTAAAACATTTGGCGCACAAGATTGTTATAAATTTGTAAATGGTGCAATAGACAAACTAGCAAAAGAAATCCGATCTAATGAAAGAATTTGAAATTATTGAAAGTTATTTTAGACAATTTTCTAAAAAAACGGATCCTAATATTAAAATTGCTATCGGTGATGATTCAGCGTCTATTGATATAGCGTCACTAGGTCAACAAGCAAGTAACCTGTTAATTACTACAGATACGCTGGTTGAAAATACGCATTTTACGTCTCAGCAACCTCCAGCTAGTATTGGCTATAAGTCTTTAGCAGTAAGCTTGAGTGATATCGCTGCCATGGGTGGTACGCCTAAATGGGTTTTATTAAATTTAACTTTGCCAAGCTATAGTCAGTCATGGTTAGAAGATTTTACCAAAGGCTTTGGTGAATTAATTACTCATTATAATTTAACCCTTATTGGTGGTGATACTACAAAAGTTGTAAATAATGGTCCAATCAGTATTACTATCACTGTATTAGGCCTAAGTGCTCAAGACAATATGACTCGAACTGGTGCAGCTACCGGAGATGGCATATTTATTACAGGTAATCTAGGTGAGCCGATGTATATCTTAGATAGATTGATCTCGAATCAAGATGTTCGTGACCGCAATAAATATTATTATCCTTTACCTAAGGTTCAAGCGGGGCAGTTTGTTAATACTTATGCCACAGCGGCAATAGATTTAAGTGATGGCCTGATAGCTGATTTAGGACATGTCTTGAAACAAAGTGGTAAAGCAGCAGTTATTAATAGCAATGCTTTACCTATTGCAGAGGTTTTATTAGCTAATCAAGACATGATAGCACGCGATAAATTTTATCAATATATTCTTGCTGGTGGTGATGAATATGAAATAATCTTTACAGCACCAATGAAATATAAAAGTATCCTAGAAGAACACACGCCAGCTAAAGTAACTCATATTGGTACTATTGAGGATCTAAGTGTTTTAAATGGGCAGAAGAGTACTAATAATATTGTTATCGAAAACTTAGATGTTAAATTGGATAATTTTGGCTGGGAGCATTTTAGTTAATTTTGACAAGGATAGAATTCGTGAACGTCACTAAAAAACAAATCATAAAAAATCCAGTTCATTTTTTAGCTTTTGGATTAGGCTTAGGTTTCTTGCCTTACATGCCCGGGACTTTCGGCACACTATTAGGTGTTCTAATTTACTGCCTCAATAATTATTATTTTTCTATATCGCCAAGTATTATATTAATAATAAGTTTTATAATGGGCATCTATATCTGCGGCAGAACAGCCAAAGATATCAATCATCATGATCACCCTGGTATCGTATTTGACGAAGTTGTTGGTTACTTTGTAACTATGTTATATATAAAATTTAACACACTAAATGTTGTTCTAGGATTTATTTTGTTTAGAATATTTGATATCGTCAAACCGTGGCCGATTAATTATATCGATAAAAAAGTAAGCGGTGGCTTTGGTATTATTATTGATGATATCTTAGCAGGAATCTATGCTAACTTAGTGTTAAGATTAATATTATTTTATGTCTGAACGAAATACAGTCGTTCTTGTCAATGAGCAAGATCAGCCGCTAGGCACGGAAGAAAAACTACTGGCTCACCAAAAAGGTTTGCTGCATCGTGCTTTCTCTGTCATGTTATATAGATACATGGACAATAAATTACAGTTTTTATTGCAAAAGCGGTCGAAAAATAAATACCATTGTCCTGGTTTATGGACCAACACATGTTGTAGTCACCCAGCAATTGAAGAGGATGTTGTTACATCTGCCTTGAAACGGCTAGAGGAAGAGTTGGTGGATATTGATACTAGCTTTATTAACCTGCAAAATATTGGGAACTTTATTTACCGAGCAGAGTTTGATAATGGCCTGGTAGAGCATGAATATGATTATGTGTTAATTGCTGAATATAAAGATTTGCCAGTGTCTTTTAATTCTTTAGAAATTGCAGAGTTAGCCTGGGTGGATGTTGAACAGTTAAGAATAGATCTTGAGCAACATAGCGGCAAATACACGCCATGGTTAAGTAATGTTGTAAAACTTTGTTTACAGAACATTTAGAATATTTGATTTAATTTAAGGGATTAAAATTGGATTATTTACAGCAACCAAAAAAGCAAAGATTATTCTTTGCGCTCGTGCCGCCAGAAAGCATTAAAAAAGACATAATTCAGTTTACTAATAATTTTAAGATTATTAACAGTAACGTCAAAGTAATGCCAAAAGAAAAATTACATATTACATTGTTTTTCTTAGGAGATGTTGATGCTGCAGTTGTGCCAAAAATTGTAAAAAACGTTAAAAAAATAAAGTTAGAGCCTTTTTTCGTGCATTTAGATTATTTGGGGTATTTCAGTAATAGTCGGGTTTTTTGGATGGGCTGTAATCACATTCCTAAAAAACTACTTTTACTGGTCAATCAAATAGAGCAGGCGCTGCAACAGGTAGAAAATTTAGACTATGATTTTATAATCAATAAAAAGAATAAATATACACCGCATGTGACGTTGTATAAAAAACTAGCGTTAGGTGATATAACAGTATTAAATAACGCTAGCCCAAATCTCACTTGGGATATCAACAGTTTTTGTTTATTACGTTCTAAACATATCGATAATACAAGTGAGTATGAGCTGGTGGAGAGTTTTAGTTAATTAAAACAATCTCGCAAATTACCGAGTTGGTGTTCTGCGAGATACTGCTTTAGCTGGTGTTGCAGCATGCGTTGCTGCGTCTATCTTGTGCTTGTCGCCAGTTATTATTAGGCCACTAATAGGCAAAAATGGAGCGAGAGGGCCGCCACTAGGAATTGGCATACGCCAATCAGCGGGTAGTCCTTTTGAGGCATTACCAGCGAGGCCTCTTAATGGAAAAGTTATTCTACAGCCATTCTTAATATGATCTTGAAAGGTATAGTTACTGCTTATGGGCGTGTGAGGAAATCCAGAAAAAGTATATTTACTAAAGTCGGGAACATCTCTTTTTTCAATTTTCACATCTTTATTTTTAGTATCTACTAGGAGTACCAATTGAGACTCCGTATTATTGGGAGCAGCAAATAGCCATTCGT
The DNA here is from genome assembly GCA_964387745.1 of uncultured Gammaproteobacteria bacterium. Classification (GTDB taxonomy): domain Bacteria; phylum Pseudomonadota; class Gammaproteobacteria; order JAGOUU01; family JAGOUU01; genus JAGOUU01. Next base: position 127,032 of record CAYLXL010000001.1, read on the forward strand.
CAGAAAGGGCACTCGTTATCACAGCAGTAATGGTTACACGCCATTTATTGTTACCTAAATTTGTAAATTTATAATTCATATTTTGCGGGTGATTTGGCAAAATTTGAGTTCCATAGTTTTCTAAATTAAGTGTGCTTGACGATTCTGCTATTATTGTTTTATACCATTCATGGAGGATATTTTGTTGTGCATAAGGGATTACAGGGCATTGAGCTAGTAATTCATCAAGAGTTATTGTTTTTTCTTGATCACCTATTTTAAATTGTGTTGCAGGTGCACCAATACATTTATTGACTGCTGTTAGTTTCTGGCCGTTGATATAAATTGCCGCTCTAGGGATATCTATACTTAATTGCTTTTTAATCTTATCTTGATTATCACTGGATATAAAATAATCTTGTTTCAATACTTCTCTCAGTAAATCATTTATCCTTTTTGTTAGGGGTGAGAATTTGCTATTGTATAATTGTTTCAATGCAGCTGTGAACGAGGTAACAATACCGGCTACAAGCCCTGCGAGTAATGTTACCATTATCACTGTTTTCGTTATAATTGCGCTTATGTGTAAAGCAACAGCAAGCCCCACTAAGGCTAGTGGTATAAAAGGATGCAAGAAGAATAGTAAAACCAGTGCAATGGCTGTAATTAGAAAAAATAAAGCCATTGCAATATAAGCAAAATATGAGCGCTTCAATCGATTGAATTTTTTAGAATCCAGGATTATATCTAAGTCATGTTTAGCCATAGTTAATTATACTCTATTAATAAATTCAGATAATCCTAAATTTTTTTACTATTGTAATAGATGAAGCTTAAGTAATTCTTAATAACTTTGTAAAGTTTTAAATTTATCTTAAACATTTTGGTTTTCCAGTGCCTAGAGTAGGAAATTCTACAGGATCTAGTTCTGTTTGAGGCCTTACACACACCTCCGGAGGAGTAAAACTATAAGGCGGACGCTGAGTTTGATTAGCTGTAGCGGAATTTTGTACTACGCTGGGTATAGATGCAGCTGATGTTTCTGCTGTTTCTAGTCTCACAGGAATTTTATAATTTACAAAAAAAGACTTAAGTTTAAAAAATAGATTACTAAAAATGGTCTTTAACTTGGTTAAGAAAGATTTAGGGAAATAAGCTTTGTAAGCATCATTAACTAATGAATTAGCAATTTTCTGAGCGTCATTATCTGAGCATGTTTGTCTTAATACAAGGTACAGATTCCCTCTTACAGCTGCCATATATCTCGAAGACTTTGGGTTCTTCTCGACATCTTTAAACACATCAACAAAAAAATCAAATAGTGTTGTTTTTGAGTTAGTAAGTCTTTTCTTTTCTAAAGCTAATCTAAGCGTGTCGCATCTAAACTCGCCAGCACTTGCCTCTCTATTTGATAGTGAGTATTTTTTGCCATCACTAAAATGTAACGTTTGTATATTATCAGATATCGTGATGCAAGAAATTTGGCTGATGCGATATCGTTTTGTAACCTCAATGTCTGTATCCGTTATCTCACTGTCCTTGATTTGTAGCTGTTTTCCTGTTTTTTTAAAAATCTCTTCATCGGTTCCTGATAATCCTGATTGTAAGCAATCAAAAGCATCAAATAAATCCCCTAAATATACAGCGATTGTTCGGTCATCCAAAAGACTTTTATACCTAGATTTTTCAACAATAGATGTTGCTTTTTCTGTATTAGTAGTAGTCATTTTCTCACTTCTCTTCAAGATTATATGTTTAATAAGATGATGAATCTTAAATTATGTGAGAAGTATACAAATGTTTCCTTAAGCAAACCTTAAGGTCTGGTTTGAAGGTCATGTTTGAATTTTTTCTTGTAAAACAAAGATTTACAGAATGAATGCTTGTATAATCAGGAGATACAATTCAGATGGATAATATTTCGTCTAGCCTAACTTATTAAGTGACCCCCTCAAACAAAAACGTCGACATATAGCGTTCACCCGTATCTGGTAGCATGGCTAGAATATTAGCCCCTGGTTGGGCTGTTTTGGCCACTTCAAGTGCTGCAGCAAATGTTGCGCCACCCGATATACCACAGAAAATACCTTCTTTTTGTGCTAGAGCCAAAGCTGTATCTCTGGCTACTATATCTTCGACAGGCAGCATACTATCAATAATATTAAGATTAAGGTTCCCGGGAATAAAGTCTGGCGTCCAGCCTTGAATTTTGTGTCTTTGCCAATGATTAGTCTTTACCATTTGCGCGCTTTCAGGCTCCGCGCCAATTATTTTTATATTCGGACGTGCAAGCTTTAATACTTCACCTACGCCGCTGATGGTCCCACCAGTGCCATAGCCGCTGACAAAATAATCAAGATTCAGATTAGCAAAGTCTAATAAGATCTCACAGGCAGTAGTATTTCTATGGTAGGCAGGGTTAGCAGGATTATCAAATTGTTTAGGCATAAACCAATTATTTTCACGAGCTAATTCTTCCGTGTTTTTTATTACTTCGCTGCTAGATAAATCAGCTGAAGTTAAGATTACTTTCGCTCCCAAAGCTTGCATAATCTTTCTGCGCTCTATAGAAAAAGTTTCGCCCATGACTGCTATAAAAGGATAGTTTTTAACCGCACAGACCATTGCTAAAGCCACACCTGTATTACCAGAGGTGACCTCAATAACAGTTTGTCCTGGTTTTAATAGCCCCTTTTGTTCAGCATCTTCAATAATAGCTAATCCTAACCTGTCTTTTACTGAGGCCATGGGGTTAAAAGCTTCTACTTTTACATAAAGATTTGTATCTTTAGGTCCTAGTTTATTAATTTTTACTATCGGTGTATTGCCAATAGTTTGGAGAATATTTTGGTAAATCATATGGTGTTTTTGTGAGCTGTGACATCTTGAGTAAAACTCTAACATCGATAAGATAAATCAACAAGTTATTTAATATTGCAAATATAGCTATTCAAGTATCTAAATTAAAATAGTCTATATATAGTTAATAAGATCTGATAGAATTTGAATTATTTTGTTAACAAAGATTATACAAGAGTCGAGAATGCTTGAGTTTGCGGCAGTACCAATGCAATGGGTGGGACCAATCTTATTAAAAGACGGGGCTAGTCAATCAACAGAAGAAGTGTCAGTTCCACTGGCTACTTATGAATCACCATTATGGCCATCTACTAATCGTGGCGCAAAAGTAACTCGGCTAGCAGGCGGCTTGACTGCCACTGTCATCCAGGATTTTATGACTCGTTCTATAGTGTTGGAAGCATCAACAGCCCATAGCGCTAATAGAATTTGCCATGAACTACAAACAAGACTTCCTGACCTAGCTGAAGTTGTTGGGCAAACAAGTAACTTTGCAAGATTACAAAAGTTAGATACGCAGATTTTTGGTCGTGTTATTTATCTACGTTTTGCGCTTGATACTGCCGATGCCTCTGGGCACAATATGGTGACTAAAGCAGCAGATCATTTATTAGAATGGTGCTTGTACCAATATCCAGATTTGAAGCACATTTCTGTATCAGGCAATTATTGTGTGGATAAAAAAGTGTCTGCTGTAAATGGCATACTTGGTCGTGGTAAAAATGTCATAGCTGAATGTATCGTACCAAGAGATGTTTGTTTATCAGTTTTAAAGACTACACCAGAAAAAATAGTTGAATTGCATATTAAAAAAAATCTTATGGGCGGCATTGTCGCTGGTAGTTTACGTACTGCTAATGCTCATTTTGCTAATATGTTGTTGGCATTCTATTTGGCCACAGGCCAAGATGCTGCAAATATAGTAGAAGGTTCACAAGGCATGGTGCATGCAGAATTGCAAGGTGAAGATTTATATTTCTCAGTGACGTTACCTAATATTATAGTTGGTACTATTGGTAATGGTAAGCACCATAATTTTGTGCGTGACAATTTAGAAAAATTAGGCTGCATGGTCGATAACAACGTCGGCTTGAACTCTAAGAGATTGGCTCAATGTGTTGCTGCAACAGTGTGGTGCGGTGAGATATCATTACTTGCGGCGCAAACTAATCCTGGAGAATTAATGCGTAGTCATTTTGCGATGGAGCGTAGCAATAGTATTAATGTCTAGTATAAATCCTGTAATTTATAATGACAGTGCTGATCCGGTCAAGCGCCCATCAGTTGCGTCTGTATCGGCAAAAGCGCCAGCTAAATTAATTTTATCTGGCGAGCATGCGGTTGTGTACGGTTATCCATCAATTGCTATTGCTGTAGATTTATATGCAACAACAACAGTTTCACAAAGCCACTGCAAAAATAATATTTTAGGTTTTGATTTTGCCAATTTAAAATATAATGCCAAACATACTATAGGCGCTTTAACTAAATTAAAAGATAAAGCTTACTTTGATTATCAACGCTTTTTGCGTGGCGAATGTAGTATTCGTGAAGTTTTAAATAAACCATTTGAGTTATTACAGTTTACTGTTTCCCATTTCTTAGATCGCTTAGATGTGTCTTTGCCAGGAGGGATTGATATCAAAACCAATTCTAATATACCTTCAGGATGCGGTATGGGTTCATCTGCTGCTACAATTATGAGTTTATTATATGCGGTTGGGCACTTGCTTAATTTAGATATGAGTAAAGAACATTATATTGAATTGGGACGTGAAGCTGAAAACTTGCAGCATGGTAAATCAAGTGGGTTAGATTTGCATTTAACTGCACTCGGTGGCTGTATAAAATTCAAAGCAGGTCAATACAGTAAATTGAATATTAAGACTAATAATTTTTATATTATTAACACGGGTCGACCTGCGGCTACTACAGGGCAATGTGTCAGTAGCGTAAAGAAATATTTTACTCACAATGAGCATGTAAATAATTTTGGTGAAAACTTTGCTAATTTAACCACGCAATTGGAACGAGAATTATTAAGTAATAATATTGCTGAAATAGTGCTTATTCTAAGAGAAAATCATAAGCTGCTAAATTATATTGGCGTGGTGCCAGAACGAGTCAATAATTTTATTAGTGAAATGCAAAACTTTGGTGCAGCTGCTAAAGTTTGCGGTGCGGGCAGCATAGCTGGGGAGGCCGCTGGCGCAGTCTTAGGTATTTGTCCTGATCCAGAAATAGTGCAAGCTGTTCAGAATTTAACTAAGCAGTATGGTTATACTATGCATTCAGTAAGTGTTGATAGTCATGGTATTAGAATCTTATAGCTCTACTTGTCCTGGTAGTTTGATGGTTATGGGAGAGCATGCAGTATTGTATGGCTCGCCTGCAATAGTTGTAGCAATAGATAAATATTTAACTGTAACTTTAACTGTCACCCCAAAACAACAGGCTTTTAGTCAGGTTAGTGTTTCTACAGATATAAATAAATTTAGTAATAACCCAGATTCAGAGTCCTATCTAGAATTTAATATTGCGGACATAGAAAATATTCACGCTAAAAGTTTTAATAAATTTGTTTATATTCTAGCAGTCATAAAACATTTTAAAAACGAAATAACAATTTCTGGCTTAGATTATAAGTTTAATATTACATCAGAAATTAACCCAAGTATGGGTTTGGGATCATCGGCAGCTATTACCGTAGCAAGTATAGATGTTTTATTACAGGCACTTGGTCTTAAAGAAAATAACGCGCAGCTACTAACAGTTGGGCGCGTTGTTATTGAGAATGTACAAGGCAAGGGTTCCGGTGCTGATTTGGCTGCGAGTATTTATGGCAAAGTTATAATCTATCAACCTGCAGATCAAAGCGTGGAAATTATTGCTGATAGTATTCCTCTTACCGTAGTTTATTGTGGTTACAAATTGTCGACGAAAGAAGTTGTGAGAATTATTGCGGATAAGATAAAAAATAATTCGCAAATATATAAAGATATATTTATTTTAATTAGTAAAATAGTACAACAAGCAAAAGTATATATAGTAAAACAAAATTGGTTAGAGCTCGGCCAATTATTTAATCAACATTACGGGCTACAAGAAGCTCTAGGTACGAGTGATCAGACGTTGGCTAATATAGTTTATAATTTGCGCAATGATTCTAATATTTATGGTGCAAAGATTTCAGGATCGGGTTTAGGGGATTGTGTGATTGGACTAGGAAAGATATCAGATTTTAATAATAAGAATTGCTCCAATAGCCAATTGTTAGATATCAATATGTCTTCTCGGGGTCTATCAAGTCAAAAACATGAATAAACAACAAATTGTCGAAAAAATATTAGATAACAATAATTTTGATCGCTATAGAGTCAATAAACATGGGCAGGCTTTTGCACCCAGCAATATTGCGTTAGTTAAATATTGGGGTAAATCTAATACAGTTTTAAATATTCCCAATACTGACAGCTTATCAATTAGTCTAGGTAATTTAGGCAGTGATACTCAAATAAGTATTTATGGTGGCAATGAGGATCTAGTCATAGTCAATGATTTAGTTATTAAAAATGATACAGAGTTTTATCTTAGAGTTAAAAATTATTTAGATTTGTTTAGAAATTACAAGACTAATGGCGAGCAGTTATTTAATTATAATTATAAATTAGAGATTAAAATTAATATTCCCATAGCTTCTGGGCTGGCTTCTTCAGCATGTGGCTTTGCGGCTTTAGTTCAAGCTTTCGATAATTTATTTAATCTTAATTTAAGTAAGCAAGATTTAAGTATTTTAGCAAGATTAGGCAGTGGCAGTGCCAGTCGTTCTATATGGGATGGTTTTGTTTATTGGCAAAAGGGAAATGATATTTATGGCATGGATAGCTTTTCTTATCCTATAAATACTCAACTAGCTGATTTATGTATAGGTTTATTAATTTTATCAACGCAACAAAAGGCTATTGGTTCAACTAAAGCAATGTTAGATACATGTGCTACATCGGTGCTATATAATAAAGCATGGAAATTTCAAGTTGAGCAAGATTTACAGTTGATGAATAAAGCAATTCTAAGTCAAGATTTAGAGTTGTTAGGCGAAACTGCTGAGAATAATGCGCTAGCTATGCATGCCACAATGTTAGCAGCTAAACCGGCAATAATGTATTCTAATAAAGATAGTATCGAGGCAATATATAAAGTTTGGGAGTTGCGTAAACAGGGCTTAAAAATTTATTTTACACAGGACGCAGGACCTAACTTAAAACTTATTTTTCATTCGAGAGATTTAACTAAGATTCAAAATATATTTACTAATATACAGGTTATACAAGCTTTTTGATGATAGTATAATTTATATTATTTAAGTTATTTCAGTTAAAAGGAGACAGACGTGTTTAATAGATTATTGAAAAAAATAAGTTATGTTTTTATATTTTTTTGTGGTTTAGCTTACAATCTAAGTTTTGCTGATATTATTGTGATTGGTAACGGCACAGCATCAGTTGATCCTAATATAGCATTATTCGACATTATGGTTGAAACAGCAGGGCCAACAGCAGGTGAAGCCGCAAATGACAATGCACAAAAGACTGATAAGATTATTAAAATATTAGAAAAATTAGTGCCAGAAAAAAAAGCTGTAACTACTACAGGTTATAATGTCTATCCTGAATATCAATATGATGATAAAACTAATAAAAATGTTTTTATTGGTTATAAAGTTACTAATCAAATAAATGTCAAGACTATTAATTTAAAAAACGTTGGCAGCATTATGGATGAAGTTACAAATGCTGGCGTTACTACGATGAATAATCTTCGTTTTGCTTACGATAAACCAGAAGAAATTTATCAGCAAGCGTTAGCAGATGCAGTTGATAATGCATTAGCTCGAGCTTCTGTTATCGCAAAACGTGGTTCATTAGTTATTAAAGGCATTGAGAGTGCAGAAAGTATGGATGCGCCGAGTAATGAAGGTATGCCAATGCCGATGCCAGTTTATGAGAAAGTAGCTAGCAGCTTACCTACACCTATTCAAGCTGATTCTTTGAAAAGTAGAGCGACAGTTAAAATTGTGTTCAAGACCTGAACTTCTTGCACAGTCTTATAGATAAAGTGATCATAATAACGCATTAAGTTTTTTGATCACCTATTTCAGCGAAAGCATCGTATATAGGTCCAAAGATATAAGCAAAGATACTTTGCTCATCTGTTGTAACATAGAGTATACCAGACATACCCGGTTTGATAGGATAGCTCGTGTTACCGCCTCTTATTTCTTTTTCTTTCAGTTTGACAATGACTTTAATAAAGTGTTCTTGTAATGGGCTGTCAGAAAAAGTATAAGGTGAAACATTAATTATTTCACCTGGTATCCGATGATAGCGAATGACGTTAAAGCCATCGAATTGGATTTCAGCAAGGTCATTTAGATTAATTTTTCCTTTTTGTTGCATCGAAGCTTTAGCTTCGAAGACCATTTCAGAATCAATAGGTATAATTGATAATATATCCGCGCCTGGTTTAACAATGATGCCGGTTACAAAGTCAGTACCTTGGACAATACCATCAATAGGTGCTTTAATATTTAAATTTTTAAGATTATTTTCTAATTGATCAATATTAGATAATAAATCAATTTTTTCTTTATTAAAGTCAATTAATTTTTGATATTGAGTTTTTATAGCATCTTGTTGATTAACCACACGCTTACTTTTTAATTCAATATTTTCTTTAAGCTTAGAGTCATAGTCAGCCTTGGTCTTATCCAGGGTAATTAAAACGTCTCTGTACCTAATTTCATAGTCCATTGCTCGTACTTTGGAAACATTCTTAGTTTCAAGTAATTTATTAAATATTTGACGTTGTTGATTTAAATAATGTAATTGTTCTTGTAAAACAGTAACCTCTTGTTTGAGACGTGCTAGATCGATTTCATTAATCTCAATCTGTGACTTAATAACTTTATCTTGGTTGTCAGAAATTAATCTAGTGGCTTCAGTTAGCTCAGCACTTTGGCTAATTGTATCTGATATATTATTTAAATAAGTTTCAACTTGTTCAAAATCTTCACTGCCTTTTAATACATTCAGATTATTTTTTAAAAAAGATACCGAATGAGCTATTTCGCTATCCACGACTTTTAATTTGCTTTTGTATTGTTTTAAACCTGTTAGGATTTTCTTATCGTCTAAAGTTAATAAGACATCTCCTTGTTTTACGGTATCATAATTTTTTACATAGACTTTAGTTATTTCACCGCCAAATTCATGATTAACTTTAGCAATACCATCTAATGGTGTAACCTGCCCCTTGATTTGGATGGTTTGTGACATAGTCGCAAAAAGACTCCAAATAAAAAGTATTAAAATAAGCAATAAGATGATGATAAAATATTTATTTAATTTACTTTTGCTATTATCGTTACGCATAAATGATGTTAGCGCTCTATCGATTCGATCTGTGCGATTATATTGGTTAGAGCTTGGTATTAATTGTTTATTATTTTCCATCTTTGTTCTCTTCATCCACTGTGCGTTTCAGTATTTTTTCTATGGTGCCGTTTTTAAGAATTATGATATGCTGTGCAAAGCTAGAATAAAATGCATATCGTGATGCTATTATAATAGTATTATTTTTCTTTAAAGCATTAATCAGTGTTTTGATATGGTTATATATTTTTATATCATGAGTGTTAAAAGGTTCATCAAGAATAATAATTTTATTGATTAGATAAGACGGCAGCTTAGCTAGGATTATCTCATTGATCAATTCCTGGTATTTTGAACTATTATTAATTTTGAGATTATTTAACGTAGTCTCTAATAAGCTACGTGAGTCGACAGTAGGGATGTTTAAGTTATTTAGCAAATTATTAATATCATCTTCTTGGATTGTACCAGGTGACATTATTAGGTTTTCGTAGACAGTAGAGTTTTCAAAAATAGATTTATTTGACAGCATAATAATTTTATTCCTTAAACTGCTCTCTTCAATTAATCTTATATCATGGTCAATGCTAATAAATCCTGAAGAAGGTGGAGCTAAGCCGGCTAAAAGTTTTAATAATGTGCTTTTACCTGATCCTGAAGCCCCTGTTATAAGTAAAACTTCATCTTGTTTTATTGTTAGATTAAGATTGATTAATTTAAACCTACTGCTGTTAGTGTACATAAAGTTAACATTTTGAACAACTATCTCACCACTGTAATCTTCGTCTAATTCAATTTTTTTCTGTCTATGCTTTGCTTGATTCAATTGTAGAAGTTGTGCATATTGTTTCAGTAATATACTAGCTTTATGAAACGCATTAATCGCTGACAAAGTACTTTTGATAGGTGTAATGCTGAACCAAGATATCAATAAAGTAACGACTAAATACTGCATGGTTATTATGCCACTCAAAGTATAATAAACAGCAAAGGTTAATGTGCAAATATAGATTAATAATAAACATGCTTCAGCTAAATGATCAAGAATTTGTGTTTTTGTCTCATTGGTGTAGCTGCCCAACAATTTGTTCTCTATGAGAAGTGCATTTTTATTAATAAAGTAATCGGTACGGCAATGTGATTTGATGGCATTAATGTTATTAAATACATCATTTAGCGACCCATTATACTCTGTTTCAGATACATCATTGATTTCGTTTCTGTTAATATTTTCTTTCATTTTAACTAAGAATATCATTATGCATAGCACAAACACTACAACAGTAAAGTAAAAGAATCCTAGGATAAAACATAATATAGAAAATGTTAGTAATACGAGCGGTACGTCTAGTAAAGGTTTGATGATGTCATTCATCCATAAGTAACCAAAGTTATCTAATGGCATATAGCGAGAGTATTGTGATTCCACAGGTAGGTTTTCAGTGTAACTGTTTGGTAATTGGATGGTCGTCGCAAATAATTCGTTAGAAACAAGGCTGCTGTATTTAAAGACTATGTTATAAAATACCTGGTCGCGTGCAACTACTACAATCCACCAAATAAAGCCAACGATTACATAACCAACAGCTAGCTGTATATAGGTTACAGAGCTTGTGACGAACCATAAGTGAGACATCATGGCAATAAGCATAAATGGCAGGATCAGTGTGATCATGTGATTCAATATGCTAAGTACGTGCACTAGCCACATTCTTGGTATAGAATTGGTATATAAAAACAAACCACGTTTTATTATTTGTTCTATCACATTACTTTCTGGGTTCATGGTTCACTTTGTTTAAATCAAAACTATTTTGTTTGATGATTAGTTTTACATTATGTTCTTTAACATGATTAATTAAATGTTTTTTAATTTTAAGACTTATTTCATCACTATTAATGTCTAATATTAATAGATCTGGTTTTTTTAATAATTCACGGATAAGGATAATCGCCAATAATAAATCATATGGGAGAGTGTCATCATTATTCCCTGTTAAAATATAGTTTATTTGGTAAGGTAAGTTATCAATTAGTTGCTGCACCTCAAAATTATAAAGCAAAGTCTTGGCTTGTTCATATTTGGCGTTATTAAATAAAGTAATGTTATCTATAATGCTGCCATAAAAAAGCTGGAAATTATTATTTGCGTAAGCAATATTTATGTAAGAATCTTTTAGCATTTTTTGTAGATTGTTTAAACCAATATTGTCATTTTGTTTCCAATAAACAATAGGGTGACTTTGTAATTGTTCTATAATCTGTGAAAATTGTTTTTGACTTATGGCTTTAGATTTACTGTCGATTAATTTTCTAGCAATCTCAGCATCTTGCTGAATTTCTGAATCGTTAAGTTTTTTATGTTTTGATAGGTATAAGGTAAGACTCAAAAATATTTGCCCGATTGAGCGAGATATCCAGACTGTCAACAAGGTACATGCAATAATTTGTTGCATGTCAATTAAACCAATATGGTAAAGATAGCGACCAAAGATTAATATAAAAGCGATATTAATCATGTTTATAATTTGGCTAACCTTCAATAATGTGTTTTTATAATAAAGCGCAAGACTACGAAATTTATTATAATCAAATATAATTTTCTCATGCTTTTTTATTAGGTGTCGATTAATATTAAAACTCTTGATTTCTTTACTTTTAGCAAACAGCTCTTTGATAAAAATAGATTTAATATTGTTGTTTCTAAGAAATATACTCTCAGCAGCTTCGAACTTTTCAGTTAATGCCTTAGCAATAACAAAATTTAACCCTAAAAATATAATTGGGACGATTACTATCATGCCGCCAATGATGATCATTAAGATAAAATAAATAATTAGAAAGTTAAAATAGCTTTTTGATACTTGATCCTGGATGTATTGCGAATTATTTTTATTGATATTGGATAATTCTTCCGTGTTAAGTTGGGAATAATTGGAGTTATTATGTAATTGAGTATCAATATAATTAATATGGTCTTTTATTAATCTATCAGTTTTTATAATATTTTTTTGAATTGTTTCAATGCCTTTTAAAACAAGTTGGGCGACTAAAACTATTAGTAAGAAGCTTACAACAATTAAGATCGCGCTTGGGTTATTATTAGCGATGACGCGATTGTATACTATATACATAGATAATGGGAAAGCGAGATAAGTCAATTGAATCAGGATAGAACTGACTTTAATATTGAAAATAATTTTTTTAGTTTCAGCGCTGTCTAAAGGCTTATACATTATTGTTCTTATTATATTTTTATATTTTTATATTCTTATATTCGGTTAATTACTGGTAAAAATTTATAGATAAGTAAGCCAGTAATTTTAGTTATTTATAATTAATTATAGAGTGTTTTTTACAAAAAATTATTAATATAACTTGAGAAGTAATGACCGATAGCTATACATGTCATTAGTTTTTAATTTCTGAAATCTTTTATCCAAGCAAGACCATCTGCTAAACATATATTAGGATGTTTTCTCGATCGAATAAAATCATAAAATAATATTTGTGTTTTTACTTAGGTCATAAAAATAATTTATTTTTTGTGTAAAAACGTAGAACTTCATACTCGTTGTTGAGTCTAACTTTCAAAATTGTGCGATGGTGCATAAGTTTTTTTAATTAAGCTGATAACTGTAGGAGCGTAACAATGAGTACTAATAAATTTAACTTTAAAGATGCATTCTCTAAAAAAAGCATGAATGAGAAGTTCAATAAATTTGATAAGGATCATAAAGACTCTAAAGAATCTAAACACCATCAAAAAGATGATAAATGTGATGATGATAAGAAAAATTATAAAAATGATCACAAAAATGATCACAAAAATGAACATAAACATGATCATAAGGCTCATAAAGATCACGATCATAAAGATCATCATGACAAAAAAAACTGTGATAATGAAAAACCAACTCCTCCTAAAGATGAGTGTGATCCAAAACCAGTTCCTCCGAAGGATGAATGTGATCCAAAACCAGTTCCTCCGAAAGATGATTGTGCAAGTAACTGCGACGCCCCTGGTAAAGTGATTAATGGTACTAACGGTAATGATAATCTAACTGGTACATCAGGTAGTGATACTATTTCTGGTGCTAACGGTAATGATGTAATCAATGGCGGCAATGGTGAAGATATAATTAACGGTGGAGCAGGTAATGATACTATTTCTGGTGGCAAGTGTGATGATACTATTACTGGTGGTGAAGGTAATGATACTATATCGGGCAATAGTGGAAATGATACAATTTACGGTGATGGCGGAACGTCCGGCGGCAAAACATTGGTAGATATAATTGTTAACGGTAAATTTGATACATCTGACAATGGTGGTACAGATGCATCAGCTGAAGTTAATGAAAATGATTATGGTACATGGAGTACATATGACAAAATTAAAGGTTGGGAAGCAACATCTGGTAAAGTTGAAATTCAAACAGGACAGCATGGTGGTGCGCCTGCAACCGACGCTAATAACAACGTATTAGAATTAGATTCAGATGACACTACTAATACTAATTCTACAATTACTCAAACAGTAAGTGTACCAGAAGCTGGAGTATGGAAATTATCATTTGATTATTCGGGTCGTGATAAGGCCGGTACGACTGCATCTGTCACTAGTAAATTTGATGTATTAGTAGATAATGTTGTGGTTGCGACATACAGTCCAGCTAAAGGTTATCAAAGTGATGAGATTTCATTAAATCTTACTGCTGGTAACCATACTATAGCTTTTAAAGCACAAGGTACTCAAGATGAGTATGGCGCTTTAATTGATAATGTAAGCTTGAAAGGTTATGTCACTGATGCCGGAACATATAATGACACAATCTATGGCAATAATGGTAATGATACTATCTACGGTCAACAAGGTGATGATAAAATATATGGCGGTAAAGGTGATGATGTTATCAGCGGTGGTTTAGGTGATGATAAGATCCAAGGTAACTCTGGTAATGATAATATCAAAGGTGACGAAGGTAATGATCAAATCAGTGGTGGTAAGGGTAATGATGTTATCAGTGGAGGCGCAGGTAATGATGTCATAGCTGGTAATAGCGGTAATGACAGTATTAATGGTGACGCTGGTAATGATACTATCACTGGTGGTAAAGGGATAGATACTATCAATGGTGGCGATGGTAACGATAGTCTTTTTGGCAACACTGGTAATGATAAAATTTATGGTGGTGCTGGTAATGATCTTATTCGTGGTAATGAAGGAGATGATTTAATTGACGGTGGCGCTGGTGAAGATCAAATCTTTGGTAGTAAAGGTGATGATCTGATCTATGGTGGCGACGGCGATGATGTTATTTACGGTGACACGGGTAATAATATTATTTATGGTGGAAACGGCAACGACTACATCAATGGTGACATCGGTGATGAAAAACTTTATGGTGATGCTGGTTGTGATTTAATCGAAGGCGGCGCTGGTAAAGACTTCATGTCTGGTGGTGATGATAATGATAAAATGTATGGTAACACCGGCGATGACACTATGTATGGTGACAATGGCGATGATTACATGGAAGGTAATGATGGCAATGATAAACTATACGGTGGTGCTGGTAATGATCTTATCAATGCCGGTAAAGGTAATGACATTATAGATGGTGGCGCTGGCAATGATAAAATGTATGGTAACAGCGGTGATGATGTTTTTAATAACTTAACTGTTAAAGATATTCTTGCTGATGGATCTGCTGGTGACGATATGTTTAATTATAATTTTACTAGTGATAACGCTCATGGTTTAAAAGTGAGCGGTGGATCTGGATGCGATGTATTAAATGTTAATATGTCTGGGGCTACTGGCTCATGGACAATGAAGATTAGTACATTGTCTTCGGTGATTGAGATCACGAATGGTAATGTGACCAGCGTTACAGGCTCAGATTATACGGCACTTAACGATGCTAGTAACTTCCTGAACCTTGCGAACCAATCTGGTACTATTGAAATGACTGATGCAACTTCTGGAACAGAAGTTATTGATTTCCAAGGATTAGATCAAATCCATTGGGCATAACGTTTCAATTAAGATTTAAACG
>CAYLXL010000001.1:142372-144641 GCA_964387745.1 uncultured Gammaproteobacteria bacterium
CCCAGTGTTAGTGATAACCCTGGGATTTTTTTCATCTTTATACTATATACGTAATGTAAACACTGTATTCTTTATAGAACTCCTAAATATTTTCAAATCCTGTCAGAATCAAGAGGTTGTAGTTCGAACTATTTATTTGAACATATTATTTGAACATAGGTCTAAGTACATATTTGATTTTAATAACTTATCTATCCCTGGTCGCTCTCATATCATACTGAATATTAAAGCAATATTAATTTTTTATAAAAAAAACTAATAATTCTGAACTTTGTTTGACCAACCACTGTCTAAGAGTCAGATTGTAGTTACTGTGTAACTGTAATTTAAATATTAATAATCTGGAGGTTCTCATGGCTATTATCAAAGGTACATCAGGTAATAATAATTTAGTGGGTACGGGCTTTGACGATACGATGGATGGTTTCGCTGGCGACGATACTATGTCAGGTGGCCTTGGCAATGACACAATGCGTGGCGGAGAAGGCAATGATTTCATGAGTGGTAATGATGGTAATGATACATTATTTGGCGACTCTGGTAACGATAGCTTATTTGGAAACGATGGTAATGATACGATTAGCGGTGGTACAGGGAATGATTTAATTGACGGTGGTATCGGTCACGATACTCTTTCAGGCGGAGCCGGAGATGATGTTATTTCAGGCGGTGCCGGCAATGATACTATAAAGGGCGACTCGGGTAATGATATTATTACTGCTGACACTGGTGACGATGTCGTTTTTGGTGGTGATGGTAATGATACTATTACTGCAGGTGATGGTGATGATAATGTAAGTGGTGGTAAAGGGAATGATGTGATTACTGGTGGTATTGGTAATGATATATTAAGCGCTGACTCGGGTAATGACAATGTATCAGGCGACTCGGGCAATGATACTATTAAGGGCGGCGCGGGTAATGATATATTAAACGGTAACGATGGTTTTGATGTCATATATGGTGGTGACGGTCTTGATATCATACATGGTAACAACGACAATGATACTCTGTATGGCGATGCTGGTGATGATGATGTTTATGGTGACTCGGGTGATGATACTATGTATGGCGGCGATGGTAATGATTACATGGATGGTGGCACACAAAATGATACTTTAGGTGGTGGTAAGGGCCATGATTATATGTTGGGTGGCACCGGTGATGATGTTATGAAGGGTGATTCCGGCAATGACACGATGTTTGGTGGAACAGGTAGCGATACCATGTCTGGCGGTGATGATGTTGACGTTATGCATGGTGAAGATGGTAGCGACTCGATGAGTGGAGGCAAAGGCAATGACACGATGAATGGTGGCCTTGGTGATGACTTTATGTATGGTGATTCGGGTAGTGATATTATTCATGGTAATGAGAATAATGATACCATCAGTGGTGGTGATGGCAATGATTTCTTATACGGTGATGATGGTAATGATCTTATCAACGGTGGTAAGGATAACGACACTATCGATGGCGGTTTAGGTAATGATACATTATTTGGTGATAGTGGCAATGACTCTATCGTCAATCTAACATCGAATGATATATCAGCATCTGGTGGTAGTGGTAATGATTTATTTCAGTATGACTACACGCAGTTGACTGGGTCACTTGATGTTTCAGGCGGTTCAGGTGTAGATGTTTTAACGATTGACATGTCTGGTGCTTTGGGCCCATGGACAACAGTTATTCAAACATTGGGTGCAACAATTACTATTCTTAATGGTAATGTGGTTACTAATACAGGTACAGCTGGTGTTGATTTTGTATCAATCAGTGACCCGTTAAATGTATTGAATCTGGCTAATCAATCAGGAACGGTGACGATTACTGATTTTACAGCACAGACTGAAGTTATAAATTTTGATAGTTTAGATCAGATAGTTTGGTCTTAATAGGTTTAGTGTAAAGCACGCTCCTCGACGGCTATATTTAGCCGTCTTATCTCCCATATAGTAAAGTGCTATATGGGAGATTTTTTTTTATCTTCTAGTGAATGATATCATATTGAGTTTATGAGGTAGCCACGAGTTATGATATATTCGGTGATATCTTTTTTAACTATAAGGTGGTATCTAAATTATGGTGAGTTCAAGAAATCCTATTATAAGTTTTATTTTAACCTTAGTTTTTATTATTGTTTTTGTATCGTTACTAGCCCTCTTAGCTCAGTTTTTCATTTTCGCCGCGATAGTGGGTGTTATCATATATATGATTGTTAAAATTAAGAACCAGCTTTTCCCAAAACCAAAGTTATCAACTGAAG
>CAYLXL010000001.1:144651-145032 GCA_964387745.1 uncultured Gammaproteobacteria bacterium
GACAGTTTGCTGAGAAAATGAGCAGGTATCAACAATATGGTTATTCACAAGCAGCACGTGATCAACAAAACTCTGTGGACGATGAGTTTGTTACTTCAAAAGAAGAAAATTCGAGCCCAAAATCTAGAGGCAGAATTATAGATGTAGAACCTGAGAAAGAATGAAACCCAGGATTTATGAGGGGTCTGCTAACTTGTTGTAAAAAAATAAAAAATATTCAATTATTTTTAAACAAGTTGTTGACTTCCTCCGTCAAGTCCGTATAATCCTTTCTCACTGGCCCAGTAGATTTAAAAAGTTGAAAAGCTGCTCTTTAAAAGATAAACAAACAAGTAATTTGTGTAGGCGCTTAGTCAATAAAATTGAGTGAATAACGAGTCA
>CAYLXL010000002.1:0-5460 GCA_964387745.1 uncultured Gammaproteobacteria bacterium
TATCCATAATGTGACTGCTGAATACACTCGTGAAATACTTTTGGCTGCATCAAAGCAAAATTTGTACCATCATCAGCACGCACAGATCGATAATAAATCCCATCCTGTTCAGCTAATTTTATCTGCATGCCAAAATTTTGAGAGTCTGTATAATTATCTTTAGAATAGTAATTAATATAATCACCCTGCTTAAATATATCAACCAAATTAGCTGTAAATTTAGCTACTAAGCAACGCATATCTATCTCTTGTGCCGGTTCATCAGTTGCGGCTAAAAATAAAGTCCTGTGGTATTGAGTTTCTCTTATCGCCGTATCGACCTCACTAGATGCATAATAAATACCAAACGTACCATCCGTAAACCTACTTCCTTGCGGATTAGTATGCGTGAAAGCAGCCATGATATATCCAGCTCCTCGTACACCATATATCCTGTCTTGTTTAGGTACTAAATTTAAATTACCAAGCTCATATAAAATTCTGGGATTAGTTAACGCCTGAATGGCATAGACCGATTCGAAATCATCTTGATCAGCTACATCTTCAAATAAGGCTATAGGGGGAAATTTACTGGGTATTAATCGATAGCATTTTTGTTTTTTTAGTTGTATCTGGCATAACTTCTTTTCCATCTACTCTAACTCCAACCACCGCGCTGTGCATTAAGATACCTACTGACGTCTGATAGATCAGATACTAAACCACTTAGCATTTTTTCTAAAGCGCTTTTGTTATTAAATAATGGTGCTTTGTTAGGTTTCTTTACCCAAGTATAAATAGACTCAGGATCAGCGAGTAAAATTCTTAAAGCTGCATGAATATTTAATAAATAAGACACCCGTTCTAATAAATTAACATCTAAAGATATCGACTCTGTAGCTTTTGAGTATTTAAAATAGGTAGAACGCTTGAGCCCTAACAAAGACATTTTTTCATCAACGCTACAACCCCACTTATCTAATATTCGCAAAACGACTTTGAGCGCTTTAAAGCCTGCGTCTGGGTTTAATGAATTTGTAGTATTTTCAGAGATAGTAATCTTGTTCATAGTCCAAATATAGACTATTTTATCTAAAAAGTCTATATTTGGATTTCTTGTAGCTAACCATTTGTTTTATCTAAAAGATTCTGGATATCCATGTAGTCACAGAGCTCACCACGGCACACACGATACAACCCCAAAGCACATCCATAACAGTTATCCATAATGGCCAATTGTTAAGAATAGCCATGTTAGTAAAGTCATAGACTCCATAACAAACCAAACCAAATAAAGCCCCCCATCCTAACGCGGCCATAGCACTACCAGCAGCTTTAGGTAACACAAACATAACAACACCTAGGACTAAAAGTAAATAAACCACAAAAGCAGATAGATATGTCCCTGCCGGATCACTTTCCGTCTTCATTAAATGCCCTATTCCTTGCACATAAAAATCTTTAGCAAAATAGCCTAGCCAAAATCCATCTAATATTAAAAATACTATCATTGCTATTACAGCTGATTTAATATGCGTCATATTGGTTCTCTTTTAAATAAATGATAATTTGATTATTAACTTACTAAACTGCTCTGTGTTGATACAGGTGCATTAATTTGTTTAGGCAACAATAAAGCTAAACAACCTAATAATGATACAAAACCTAAATAAAAACCAGGGGCATAATTCAAATTAGATAATAAAATTAATTTTGTACATATCAGTGGCGTAAAGCCCCCTATTACCCCAAAAGCTAAATTATAACTTAAAGATACTCCCGAATATCTTATTCTGGTTGGATAGGATCTTGCTAATAAAGTAATACATGATGCATTTACAAATGCTAAGACAGTTAGCAAAACACTGTAACATAAAATTACTGAAGCGATACTCAATTCTATAAGATTATAAAACATAGGCACAGCAAGCAAACCTAGGATTAAACTACTTAGTAAAAATACTTTTCTATCGCCATATTTATCGCATATAACACCGCAAGGGAGTATTAAGGTCGCATAAAATACAACAAAAAGTGTATTAATTATCAAGATAGTATCACTATTGAATTGATAAAAAATATTTAAATATGTCGGAAAAAATAAGAAAATAATAGCTATACCTACGGCACAGACTAGGTTTATTAACGTTCCTTGTAGAACTATTAGCTTATAAGAATGCCATAATTCTTTAATGGGGATTGTATGCTGTTTTTTTTCTTTGCTGATTTGCGCAAATAAAGGTGTTTCCTGTAATTTTCTGCGTAAATAAATCCCCACAACACCTAATAAGCCGCCCAATATAAACGGCAGACGCCAACCCCAAGAATACAAGTCTTCAGTTGATAAACTTTTCATGATGATGGCGCTTAAACCTGAGCCTAAAAAGATTCCTAAGATAACCCCAAAAAATAATAAACCGCAGGCAAAGCCTTTATTATTTTCATTAGCGTGTTCAAAAACAAATGTAATAGAACATGGTAACTCGCCACCTACTGCTAACCCCTGCATAATTCTACACAGAATTAATAACGCCGAAGCATAATAGCCTATATAGTAATATGTAGGTAGAATCCCTATGATAAAAGTTGGAATGGCCATCAATAATATAGTCGTAGCAAAAGAATTTTTTCGACCTTTTTTATCACCATAGTGACTAAAGACTAAGCCACCAAAAAACCTAGCTAAATAACCACTAGCATAAACAGTAAAAGAAATAAGTAATGCAGATATCTGTGAGTTAACATCAAAAAATAACTTGCCAATAATTTGCGCAAAAAAGACGTAGACAATAAAGTCATAAAACTCTAATGAACCACCTAATGCTGAAATAGCAAAAACTTTTAATTCTCGTTTAGAGCTTATTAGGTTGGCCATGTCGTCCTTATTTAGGCTAAATGCTTATCATCTCGGTCAAGTCCAGTAAAACTGGGCGCAGAACCGGGATGACAGCCGGGTAATTTATATTAACAAATAAACCCCTATAATAAAAAGCAAAATTACTGTTGTCCAGCCCACCACATCAATCCATTTAGAAATCCACTCAGCAAAATATTTATTGCCTGTTTTAAAAATACCACAAACTAAAAAAAACCTTACGCTTCTAGCCAAGATAGCAGCTAACAAAAAAACAATAAAATTAATCTGCATAGCACCAGCAGCTATAGTAAATATTTTAAAAGGCATGGGTATAAAAGCTGTTACAAAAATAACCCAGGCATCACAATTATCAAACCAAGCGAGCATTTGATGATAAGAATCCCCTTTACCAATCATATCAAAAAAAGGCGGAGCGATAAGATGCGCCGCCCA
Source organism: uncultured Gammaproteobacteria bacterium (assembly GCA_964387745.1). Lineage (GTDB taxonomy): Bacteria > Pseudomonadota > Gammaproteobacteria > JAGOUU01 > JAGOUU01 > JAGOUU01. The sequence goes on from CAYLXL010000002.1 coordinate 3,290, forward strand.
ATAACCTAAAATATAACCAATAACACCCCCAATGACTGAACATAATGTAGTTAAAAAAGCGTATTTCCACGCTTTATCAGGCTTGGCCATAGTCATGGGAGCAAGCATGATATCTGGAGGGATTGGAAAGATAAAAGCTTCAATAAAACTTAAACCCATAAGGGAACGCACTGCAAAGGGATGTTCAGCCCAAATCAATACTCGATTGTACAACTTTTTAAACATTAAACTTTTCCTGTTAGACGTTTATGCAGGTATGGTTAATAAAAAATATTAACCTACAATTTTAGCTTTCAAATGTTCTTCTACCCATTTGGAAAGCTCGGGGATCATTTTATGCGCCGTCATATCTACTTTAAGCGGTGTAATAGAAACTTTACAGTTTCTAATAGCATCAAAATCTGTGCCTGGACCTGCATCTAATTCTTGCCCTGCAGGTCCTATCCAAAAGATCTCATGCCCACGCGGATCTTGAGCTGATATAGTAGGTTCTGCGGGATGTCTTGAACCACATCTGGTCACTTCAAAGCCTTTTAATTCTTCATAAGGCACAGATGGGACATTTACGTTAAGAATAATATCTTTTGGCAAGCCATGTTCTTTAATCAACAAAACTAACTCGCGTACAACTCGTGCTGCTGTTTTATAATGTCCACCCTGTATATTGCCGTCAGCAGAGTTATTTTTGTTCGCTAATGAAACTGCCATGGCAGGATAACCTAAAAACCTACCCTCCATTGCAGCTGCAACCGTCCCAGAATATAAAACATCATCACCTAAATTAGAGCCAGAATTAATCCCAGATATCACCATGTCTGGAGTCTCTTTTAACCAGCCAGTGACTGCAATATGCACGCAATCTGTAGGCGTGCCATTTACAGAAGACATATTAGAAGAGATCTTTTGAATTTTAAGTGGTCTATCCAGAGACAAAGAGTTACTAGCCCCTGAACGATTACGATCTGGTGCGACTACAGTAGTAGCAAATATTTCAGAAAGATTATTATTAAGCTCTTGGATACCTTCGGCATACACGCCATCATCATTACTAATAAGAATTTTTAACATTGTCTACTCTGTTTATTGACTATTTTACTCTACTATCTGATAAAAAGTTTCGCCTTGTTTAATAAAGCCTAAGTCATTTCTAGCTCTTTCTTCGATTGCAAAATACCCTTTTCTTAAGCTATCGACCTCGGCATATAGTGAATGATTAATATCTGATTTCTGCCTATTGATTTCAGTTTGCTTAATAATATCATTCTGCAGTTTCTTATATGTAACTACACTCTCGTCACTATAGGATAGTTTATATACCCCTAATAACAAAAAGTATAGCAAAACAACCCATGTTATCTTATAAAATAGCTTATTAATCAATTAAAACCTCACTACGCCTAACTTACCTGCGTATTTCGCTGCTTTGCCCGTCTGCTGTTCTATTCTAAGTAATCTATTATATTTTGCTATCCGATCAGAGCGACACAATGATCCTGTTTTAATTTGACCACAATTTGTAGCTACGGCTAAATCGGCAATAGTAGTGTCTTCAGTCTCTCCAGATCGGTGAGATAGAATCACTCCATAGCGATTACGCTGGGCTAGTTCTATAGCTGCCAACGTTTCTGTTAACGTTCCAATCTGGTTTGGTTTAATCAAAATAGCATTAGCGGCTTTTGCTTGAATCCCTTGTTTTAGTAATTTAGTATTTGTAACAAATAAATCATCACCTACTAATTGTACACGATTACCTAATTGCTGGGTTAATCCTCCCCAGCCCTGCCAATCGCTCTCAGCCATACCATCTTCAATACTAATGATATTATAATTATTAACTAGACTAGTTAGATAATCACAAAATTGTTGACTGTCTAACGACTTATTTTCTGATTTCAGATGGTAACTAAAGTCCGTTTTGTTAGTTTGATCTTTGTCGATAAGCTCTGAGCTCGCTACGTCTAGGGCTAGAGATATATCAGTGCCTAATTTAAAGCCGGCACCTTCGATAGCACTACAAATCAAATCTAGCGCTTGGCTATTACTGGATAAATTGGGAGCAAAGCCGCCTTCATCGCCTACCGCTGTCACTAAACCTTTTGATTTAAGAATACTTTTTAATTTATGGAAAACTTCCGCACCATAACGTAGACCTTCGGCAAAACTTGGAGCAC
>CAYLXL010000002.1:5480-52982 GCA_964387745.1 uncultured Gammaproteobacteria bacterium
ATCATGGGGGTTGGCAAAATAAAATTTCCTGTTGGATTCAGGTACTGATAAAGCTCGAGTCTATAATTTTTGGCACAAGCATGCGCTAGTGCTAACGATACGGCTAAGATAGCATTGGCGCCCAATCTAGATTTATTATCTGTATTATCTAAGCTTAAAAGCTGCCTATCGATAAATTCTTGTTGAGTTCGAGAGCTTTCTGGATCGTCACCTACACTTTGGCCAACTAAAGTAGGGGAAATAATTTGTTCAATGTTTTCTACTGCTTTTAATACGCCTTTGCCGTTATAACGGCTTTTATCATGGTCCCTGAGCTCAACAGCTTCTAATGTTCCTGTTGAAGCCCCCGATGGTACCATGGCTATAGCAGTGATTTCTTTATTGAGTTCTAACTCTGCTTCTACAGTTGGATTGCCGCGAGAGTCTAATATTTCGCGTGCGATTAATTTAGTGATAACTGCCATGATGTTCCTTATAAGTGGTCTTACTGAATTGCTTATATCCCGGGCGAACGCCGTTCGCCCCTACGATAGATCCAAGTTGATATTAATTAATTCGTGTACGATGTTTTGTAGGGGCGAACGGCGTTCGCCCTCTTTAACATGGCAAAGAACTATTTAATCCCATGAATCTCATTAATTTTTTTATTTAAATTCTCACTGGCTGCTTTTAATTTCTTATGTTCATTTGCAGCTTTTACAAAACCAATAAACAATGGATGCCCTTCTCTTGGATTAGACGAAAACTCTGGGTGGAATTGACAACCTAGATACCAAGGATGATCGCTATTAGGAAGCTCTACTATCTCTACTAGGTTTTCATTTAATGATACACCTGAAACTACCAAGCCATTTTTAGTTAATTTTTCTAGTAAAGTATTATTAACTTCATATCTATGACGATGACGTTCAACAATCTCTGTTTTATTATAAAGATTATTAGCTAGAGTATTTGGCTTTAACACGCAAACCTGTGCGCCTAAACGCATCGTGCCGCCTAAATCAGAGTCTTTTGTGACTTGTTGCTTTGTACCATCTATGCCTTGCCATTCTTTAACCATAGCAATAATTGGGAACTTAGATTCTGCATCAAATTCTGTGCTATTGGCATTATGTTCACAAATTTTATTACGTGCGTATTCAATTACGGCAATTTGCATACCCAAACAAATACCAAAATACGGCATTTTATTGATACGGGCATAATGGGCCGTAGCTATTTTGCCTTCAATACCTCTATTACCAAAGCCACCTGGCACTAAAATAGCATCAAACTCAGCTAAAATTTTACTGCCCTGCTCTTCGACACTTTGCGAGTCTATATATTTAATAACCACTTTAGTATCAGTTTGGATTCCTGCATGAATCAAAGCTTCAGAAACTGATTTATAAGCATCTGCAAGCTCTACATATTTACCGACCATAGCAATAGTTACTACTTTTTTAGGGTGCAATAAGTGATCAACGACCTGTTGCCATTTTGATAAATCTGCTGGCTTAGCTTTAATATTTAATTTATCTAAAATAATTTGATCTAAATTTTGTTTATGTAACTCTAAGGGAATCCGATAAATAGTATCAACATCTTGCGCCAGAATAACCGCACTTTCCTCTACATTAGTAAATAAGGCTATTTTTTGTTTTTCTGTAGCTGGCAATGGATTAGATGAACGGCAAACAACTATATTAGGCTGAATACCTATCGAACGTAGTTCTTTTACAGAGTGCTGAGTAGGTTTAGTTTTTATTTCACCTGCAGTTTCAATATAAGGCACTAAAGTAAGATGCATATACAGTACATTACTATGGCCAATAGTTAGCCCAAGCTGTCTTATGGCCTCTAAAAAAGGTAAAGACTCAATGTCACCGACTGTACCACCAATCTCAACTATAGCGATGTCATAGCCTTTAGCGCCATCAATAACTCGCTGTTTGATTTCATCAGTTATATGTGGAATAACCTGAATCGTCCCACCAAGGTAGTCTCCACGACGCTCTTTACGGATAACACTGTTATACACCTGGCCAGTCGTAAAATTATTTTTACGAGTCATTCGAGTTTTAATAAATCGCTCATAGTGGCCTAAATCTAGATCAGTCTCTGCCCCATCTTCGGTCACATAGACCTCTCCATGCTGATACGGGCTCATAGTACCGGGATCGACGTTAATATAGGGGTCAAGTTTCAACATGGTCACAGATAACCCACGGGCTTCTAGAATGGCAGCCAATGACGCAGCAGTTATGCCTTTACCTAAAGAGGAAACCACACCACCGGTCACAAACACGTATTTAGTTAGTTGAGTCATCTAATATGTTCTCGGAATTTAAAAAAATAAGAATATTATATCAATTGACGGAGATAAGATACACCTATAATCTCTTAATGCTAGATCCTAAAAACGCTGTGTATCCCTTAAGAAAAGCGCAGCGACCTAACGACAGCGAGGAACCACAAAACAAAAAAAACCACTGGTTTTAACACCAATGGTTTTTTTATTTTCAAATGCTAGTTCTGAGATTTAGTTTAAACAGCCACCGATAAAGCAGCACTTGCGCCTGCACCAACACCAACAGTTGTGTCAGCAGCTGAGACTCGTTCAGTAGCAGTACCTGTAATATTCGCAGTCTTAGGTTTCAAATCTCTGGTGACAAAAGCTTGTAATCCTTTGTAAAGACCAAAACAGCCTGCTCCTACAACTGCCGCAGATATAGCCGAACCTGCTGTTATCGCTATCGCTTTTGATGCAACAGAAACACCTACTAGGCTTGCTGCTGATGTTCCAAGTGATGCTAATAAACTCGCTCCCAATGCACCTACAGCAACTATACTAGCTGGAGAAATGATTAACGCTACTACACCTGCTACGCATACAACTCCAAATATTGTTGCTCCAATTTTGAATAATGTTATATCAAGGTTTTTTAGAGCTACGTAAGACTTAAGAAAATTGGCTGTTTCTGTATGGATTTCTCGTTCTGCCCACATTAAAGCTGTTTGGCCATACTCATCCTTCATATCCACTTCAGCTTTGTGTTCTAACAATAGCTTACAGATGTCTGTGTGGCCCTTTAATGCTGCACACATTAAGGCTGTTTTGCCAAGTTCATCCTGAAAATTCACATCAGCGCCTGCGTCTATCAGTCTTTCGACTTCCGCTAAGTTACCCTCTATTGCCGCATCAATTAATTTGTAAGACATATACTACTCCATAAACATTACTTTGGTTTTTAATATCAGATGAAGCTTGTGCCTCAATAATATGTTAGCATTGTACCTAAGTAGGAATAATATAGCAATAGTTAACTTGTTTTTTACACGCTGGCTAACTATTTGTTTTATGTACTTAAGGTAATGCCTTATAAACTTCAATATTAGCTTTAATCACCAACATAGATTATACTGTAAATATCGTAAGACACGTACGAAATTTACAGGCAAGATGTATAAAAGAAATTTAAACAATAAAATCATACGGTTATTAAAAGACTTCCCTGCTGTAGTTATTCTAGGAGCACGTCAGACAGGCAAAACCACCCTATCTAAAATGATTGCCCCCCAATGGCAGTACTATGATTTAGAAAAAATGACAGATTTTGAATTTATTTCTCGAGACATAGATTTTTTCTTCCGCCAAAATCCAACGAACCTCATCTTAGACGAAGCCCAAATCTATCCAGAATTATTTAATGCTTTACGAGGGGTAATAGATGCTGATAGAAAAAAAACAGGTCGATTTATACTTACTGGATCTAGCAGTCCAGAGTTACTAAAAAATATTTCTCAATCCCTTGCCGGCAGAGTAGCCATAGTTGAACTTGATACTCTAAAAGCCAATGAGTATTACGGATATAATTTGAGCAATTTTTATAAAATTTTTCAAAAAAAATTAGATAAAACTTATTTTACTGAAACTATACAGAATTTGCACCCCAAATTAAGCCTAAGTAATATGCAAGAAATATGGTATAAGGGCGGTTACCCTGAACCTTTGGAGAAATCTAGTAATGTCAATTTTTATTATAATTGGATGGAAAATTATAATACAACTTATATTAATCGGGATTTAGCAGGATTATTTCCAGGGTTAAACAAACATACTTTTAGTAGATTCTTAAATATGCTGGGGCAGCTGTCCGGCAATATACTCAATAAAAGTGATTTAGCAAGAAGTTTAGAAATAAGTGAAGGCACTATTAGAAATTATTTAGCTATCGCTGAGGGTACCTATTTATGGCGTTTATTACCTAGTCTTGAGAGTAATGTTTTAAAATCTACTATAAAAATGCCAAAAGGACATATTCGTGACAGTGGTTTATTGCATTTTTTATTAAAGATTAGAAGTATTCAAGATCTGTATCATCATCCGATTGTTGGCCAATCTTTTGAAGGATTTGTGATTGAAGAAATAATTAAAGGTCTACAATCTACGGAAGAAACCAATTATAATTTTAACTTTTATAGAACCCGCAGTGGCGCGGAGGTTGATCTCATTATTAATGGTTTTTTTGGCATACTACCTATAGAGATCAAATACGGTACAAGCATTTCTAATAATAAATTAAAAAGTCTGAATAAGTTTATCCAAGATAACGATTTGCCTTTTGGACTGGTTATCAATCAATCAGATAAAGCACAATGGATAACTGATAAAATTTTTCAGTTACCCGTTAATTATTTATAATGCGCAAGGCTTTTAAGCCACGCAAACCAGCTACACAAACTGCCCTGCCGTATATCCAGAAGACCAAGCCCATTGGAAATTATAACCTCCAAGCCAACCGGTTACATCTAAACATTCACCAATAAAATACAGTCCCTTGATCTTATTTGCTTCCATAGTTTTTGATGATACTTCATCACAATCAACCCCTCCCAAGGTTACCTCTGCAGTACGGTACCCTTCAGTAGCATTAGGTTTAATTTGCCAATTAACGAAATTATTTAGTAAATCTAATAATATTTTATTCGATAAATCTTGTAGTTTTTTATCGGGATCAAAACTATTATGTTGATTAATATATTTATTCAAAAATACCAATATTATTCTTTTAGGCAAGTTCAAAAATTCTAATAAGAAATTCTTAACTGAAACAGCTCCGAATTGGTTTTTTAAATTATTAATATAATCTTTATCTGTATTAATTAAGTCTGCATCTATCTTTGGCGAAATATTAATTTTCAACACTTCCCCTGGCTGCCAATAATTAGAAATCTGCAAAACAGCAGGACCACTTAGACCCCGATGAGTAAATAAAAAGTCCTCATCAAAACTTTTGTGCGGCGAGCTTATCTTCACTGGACAAGCCACGCCAGAAAGCTGCGAGTAAATCTGCAAATCATTGGGCTGCAAAGTAACTGGAACGAGGCTCGCCCGTGTAGGATAGACTTTAATACCAAATTGTTTTGCTATATTATAACCAAAGCCTGTCGCGCCCATAGTAGGGATAGATAATCCACCAGTGGCAATAACTAGTGATTTACTAATAAACTGGCCTCTACTAGTCTCAATCGTAAACTTATTATCAACTTGCTTAACAACGTTGACATCTGTGTCTAAAAATATTTGAACTTTATATAAATTACACTCGGCCAATAACATATCAACAATTTGTTTAGATTTATCATCACAAAATAATTGCCCATGTGCTTTTTCATGATACGCTATTTTATGTTTTTGCACTAAAGCTATAAAATCCCACTGTGTATATCTACTTAAAGCTGATTTACAAAAATGCCTATTGTGTGAAATAAATTTATTTGGCTCAATATTATAATTAGTAAAATTACAACGCCCACCACCAGACATAATAATCTTTTTACCAACCTTATTAGCATGATCAATAATTACAACCTTGCGGCCACGCTTACCTGCCTCTATAGCACACATAAGACCAGCAGCACCAGCGCCAATAATAATCACATCAAAGTAATTCATACTGACTCACCCACACCTAATTGATCAACTAAACATAGATGTTTTTTATATCTGGTTATAATTTTATTTTCTACAATATACTTTGGCTTGGCATCAATCCGAGCATTAATAACTGTTTTGATTATTTCATTTATTTTTTTAGGGCCAGGGGATCGTAAGCCACACTCACTAAACCAATAACGTAAAATAGCCTGTTGTTTCAATAGATCAAGCGACTTAAGTTTTGTTATATCTATCCGACTGTATTGTTTTTCATCGGCCAGATCTTCAAGACAATATAGATAATCTGCTTTTATATAATCATTTAATAAATTCTCATGATTAGCACAGTGTTGTGCAGTATTAGCCAATGATTTAACCGCATGAGGCCAACGTTCTTCTAACCGTGGAATAATAACATTACGCAAATAATTTCGATCCAACTCATTATCTTGATTAGTTTTATCTTCTACCCAGCTTAAATTGTTTGATCTAGCATAAATTAATAATTCAGCACGAGATATATTCAATAATGGCCGCATATGCCAACCATCTGCTAGTTTTTTTATACTTGGCATCGCCGACAGCCCTTTAGGACCTGCTGCGCGCATAAGTTGTAATAGTACTGTTTCTGCTTGATCATTCAAATGATGAGCAGTTACCAAAATATTTTGCGAAGTTGATAAATCAGATAAAATATTTTTAAAAATATTATATCTTTGTAATCGCGCCTCGCCTTCTAGACCCAATTTACTAGTTTTATCTACAATTACACAATGAACTTCATAGGGAATATTATATTGTGCACATATGCGAGCATTAAATTTTGCCCAATCATCGCTATCAGATTGTAACTGATGATTAATATAAACTGCTTGTAGGCGTATTTTTTTAATAGGATTATTAATAATAAATTTCTGTAGTAAATCTAATAAGACTACAGAATCAAGCCCGCCGGACAGACCAAGGGTAATTTTGGGGTGTTCAAAATTATGTAATAATTTTGAGAGGGTTTGGGGGAAAGTTTTATAGAAATTCATGTTACTGCTATTAATACGACTATTTAGTACAGACTTTTCGGTTCACTGCGAAATTATTCACCATTACTGCTTTGAATTCACCCTCACCCTAACCCTCTCCCAGAAATAGTTCAGAATATTTTTCTATTTACTGGCTGGGAGAGGGAACAAATATAATTCACCTCACTTGCAAGCTCCACGCTCTGCTCCCTCTCCTAGCCCTTAACTTAAATAGTTTTCTGAGCTTATTCTAGGAGAGGGCTGGGGTGAGGTCACGCCAACTAGGTCACGAGCCCACCCTACCAAACCTCATTAATCGTTCATATCTCATATCGACTAGTTGACTGTTAGCATGTTGGCCTAACAATTCTAAATGCTGCTCTAAAGCTAATTTTAAATCTTGGCAAGTTTTATTAACACTACGATGTGCTCCACCCAATGGCTCAGGCAAAATTTGATCAACTAAACCTAATTTATATAATTTACTAGCCGTAAGATGCATTGCCTCAGCTGCTATTGGAGCTTTATCTGCTTTTTTCCATAATATAGAAGCGCAACCCTCCGGAGATATAACCGAATAGACGCTATATTGTAACATAATTAATTTATCACAGACACCAAGAGCTAAAGCTCCACCAGAGCCGCCTTCGCCAATGACTGTACTAACAATAGGCACTTTTAAACGAGCCATAAGAGCTAAGCTAGAAGCTATAGCTTCACTTTGACCACGTTCTTCTGCGCCAACTCCAGGGTATGCACCAGCCGTATCTATAAGGGTAATTATGGGCATACTAAACTTCTCTGCTAGTTTCATTAACCGCTGAGCTTTTCTGTAGCCATCGGGAGACGCCATACCAAAGTTACGTCTAATTTTTTCTTTAGTTGTCCTGCCTTTTTGCTGGCCGATAACCATGACCGTACGGTTATTTAATTTTGCCGTACCACCTACGATGGCAGCATCATCATTAAAAACACGATCACCATGAAACTCATCAAAATCTGTAAATATTTTATGAATATAATCAAGAGCATGGGGGCGCAAAGGGTGTCTTGCTAATTGTACTATTTGCCAATCATTCAAATTGCCAAAGATAGACTTAGTTAGCTCATCGCTTTTAGATTCTAGTTTAGCAATTTCTTTATTGATATTAATTTTGCTGTCAGTGCCCACATGGCGAAGCTGATCAATCTTTTCTTTGAGTTCAGCTATTGGCTGCTCAAAATCTAAATAGTCTAAGTTCATAAGCTCATGATTTATATGTAATTATTCAAGTTTTGTTAGGATAAAATTACAAGCTAATTGTAGCAAATTTTGTTGTGGGAATATAGTGAGGAGTATTGGTATTAAAATTTTATAACCAAAACACTTATTATCTAGTACTTGTACCAGGAGGAGCAGGTCTTCTTTTAGAGGTCGGTCTAGATGGATCTGACTCATCTGGGGCTGGGGTAGTAGCTGTTTTTTTTGTCTTAAGATTTCGCAGAGTTTGGCTATTTATGCTTCCAGTCCCAGCTGACTTGGCACTTGGACTAGAATTCCATTCCGGTTCATCTCCAAATGACGAACGCCAAGATTGCTGCGAGTCTGGTCGCAATTGGGATCCTTGAGTACTGGGTCGTTCGGATACAGATCTTAGCTCTAGAGGATCATCAATACGATTATTATCAATTGCGTGAGATTGAGCTTGGTCGGCTTTTTGACTTTGCGGTCTTAAACCGCTTTGTTTAGCTGATAAATCTGCATGAGATTGAGCTTGGAGGGATTTTTGACTTTGCGGTCTTAAACCGCTTTGTTCAGCTATCAGACCTTCTAGCACCTTTGCACCAGCTGCATACCCATCTATAGTATTAGCGGGATCGCTACTTTGATTGTACAATAAACGACCATATTTAAATGCGTCACCAAAAGCAGGTAAGATATGCTCAAACAGTGCAGATTTAACAGCTTTTATAATTGGATTATTAAACCCCTCGGCACTTCCCCCAGGAATTGCTTGATTTGATGGTTCAGGACCTCGACTTGTAGGTTGTTCAGTCGCAGTTGGAGTCAGTTTATATTGTATGGCTGCAAGAATTCCGGCTGCTATGCCTAGCCCTGCCGCGACAAAAAATAGAGGGGTAAAGAAGAAACCACCTATCACACACCCCAAAACAGCTAATACTAGAACAAGCTTTATTACTGACATGACAAATAGCGGTAATGTCCTCTTACCCCTAGTGTAGATTTCTCGATAATTCTTATTGGTATTTCGTATCTTTTCTATAGCAGAACCAATTTTATCTATAATCGGTTGTGTAATCTTGCCTGTTTCGCGATACTCGGATCTTAAATTTTGTATTGCTTTATCTAGCTCTGTTCTAGCTTCTTTAAGAGCATCAAGATGCTCCCCTGGTCGGAGTCTACTTTCTGCTGTTAACTTCAGTATCTGATTCCTCAACTTCTCATTAAAACTTATCAAAGAATTGAGGCTATCTTCTATTAAATCGATTTCCTTAAAGCTAATATTTTCCAAATTTAAAGTGCTAATACCTCTGTTGCTAGTATTTAGAGAACTCAAGTATGCATTTATCAGTGCTTTTTCATTTTCCGATGCGGTAGCTTGAGCCTTAGTAAGAATCGAGACTGCTGTTGCAACTATTTTTTCTCTTCTAGATAAAGATAGTTGTCCATATATTTCATCAAAACGTTGTCCATCTATAGAGCTAATCGAAGCCCTTATGTCTCTTGCCATGGCATAGCGTAGTTCAGCATCTTTTCTGTTTTTTGCCATGAATGCTTCTGCTATATTTTCTGACCATTCCCCAGAAGCCTCCGTTGGAATCTCAACTTTCAAGGTGTCTTCAATATGAAAATTGTACATCTCCCTGGCAATTGCTTTTTTGAGTTTGATATAGTAGTCAGGATGTGCTGGTGTTTTAATCTCATCAACCATAAAATCAGACACTTATAGTAATAGCTACATAACTAATATTATAGCCCATTACTGGGAAATTGCTGTCTTATTTAGTTTACGCCAAACTTTCTGTATAAGTGGCAAAGCGCGGCATTCTGAATTGCTCTGGCTTAATTTTTGATTCTTTTGAGAAATCAACAAATTCCCAGGCATTTTGGTTAGCCAAAAGGTGCTGTAACAGCATGTTATTAAGAGCATGGCCCGACTTAAAGCCTGAGAAATGGCCTAAGATACTGTATCCTGTAAGATACAGATCACCAATAATATCTAAGACCTTATGTTTAACAAATTCATTATGATAACGAAGCCCACCCTCATTTACAACTGTATAATCATTTAAAACGACAGCATTGTCTAGACTAGCACCTCGACCTAGATTACGAGCACGCATAGCCTCATAGTCTTTCATAAAACCAAATGTACGAGCACGTGAAATATCTTTAACAAAAGAATTATCAGTAAAATCTATTTCTATATTTTGTAACTCTTCTTTGAAGGCAGGGTGATCAAAATCTATACCACAGCTAATTTTAAAGCCATTATATGGTGCTAGAGCAGCGTATTTATCGCCATTCTTAACTTCTATTTTATCTTTGATGCGAATAAACTTTTTATAGGCTTTTTGTTCTTCAATACCCGCTGATTGAATCAAGAACACAAACGGGCCAGCGCTGCCATCCATAATAGGGATTTCTGGTGCATCGACGTCTACATAAGCATTATCAATTCCAAGGCCAGAAAAAGCAGCCATAAGATGCTCTATCGTGTAGATTTTAGCTTTACCATTGACGATAGAAGTAGATAACGCCGTTTCACCAACATTATCTGGATGGGCTTTAATTTCTACTATAGGAGATAGATCTGTTCTACGAAACACGATACCCGTATTAACAGGCGCAGGACTTAACACTAACCTCACCTTTTGACCAGTGTGGACACCCACACCTGAAGCCCTAATCGTATTTTTTAATGTTCTTTGTTTCATTAATTGACCCTATCTTAAAAGTTAGTAGAGTAATATATCGATATTCCAATATTATTAATCATTAATGCCTAAATGTATACAAGACTATAGATAATTAAAGATTATTTTTCACAAACAACAAAGCCAACTTAATTAAGTTGGCTTTGTTGCGTTAAATAATAATAACTACTTAATTCTTATTTTGTTCTACTTGTTTGCGCAGAAAAGCTGGAATATCTAAATAATCCAACTCACCTGAATCTAACCCCTTGCTGTTAGTTCCTGCTTGACGACGCATAACTGTAGGTCTATCTAGTCTTTTGTAATCCGTTGCTGTTTCTTTATTCTGAGATGCCATAGTCCCAGTATTAGAACTAGCACCAGTAGATTTAGCATCTACATTAGTACCCAAACCTGTTGCTACCACTGTAACACGTAATTCATTAGACATGTCTGGATCAATAACAGTACCAACAACAACTGTAGCATCTTCAGAAGTAAAGCTTTTAACAACTTCACCTACTTGTTCAAACTCACCAATAGACATATCCATACCAGCTGTAATATTTACTAATACGCCTTGAGCGCCTGATAGATTAATGTCTTCTAAAAGTGGGCTAGATACAGCCATTTCAGCAGCTTCGCGTGAACGATTCTCGCCACTAGCAACACCTGTACCCATCATTGCCATACCCATCTCAGCCATAACAGTGCGAACGTCAGCAAAGTCTACGTTAATTAAACCTGGACGAGTAATAAGCTCCGCAATACCTTGCACGGCGCCTAATAGTACATTATTAGCAGCTTTAAATGCATCTAATAAACTGACGCCTTTACCTAGAACACTCAATAATTTATCGTTAGGTATGATAATTAATGAATCAACGTGTTTACTCAATTCATTAATCCCTGCTTGCGCAAGGCTCATCCGCTTTTGTCCCTCAAATGGAAATGGCTTGGTCACCACGGCAACTGTTAAAATTCCCATTTCTTTAGCTAATTCAGCAACGACTGGAGCAGCACCAGTACCAGTACCACCGCCCATACCAGCAGTAATAAATACCATATCTGTACCAGCTAAGATTTCTTTAATACGATCTCTGTCTTCAAGCGCAGATTGTTTACCAATTTCTGGGTTCGCACCGGCTCCAAGCCCCTTGGTGATACCAGTACCTAATTGGATGCGCATTTTAGCTTTAGTATTTTTTAAAGCCTGAGCATCAGTATTGGCACAAAAGAATTCAACGCCTTCAATATTAGCGACGACCATGTGATCAACAGCATTGCCGCCACCACCACCAACGCCGATTACTTTAATTATTGCTGATTGCGGACAACTATCCATTAATTCAAACATTTAGATCCCCTTATCCCATTAATCCTGTAAAAAACACCATTTAACTTCCCTTTATCATGAATTTAAATTTAACTTGCTATAAACCATGCACGCATACGATTAAATATACCAAGAAGATTATTAGATTCTTTAAAATAACTTTCTTTGTTAATATTTTCTTGCAGACAACCATATTGCAATAAACCAACACCTGTAGAAAACGCAGGATTATTTACAATATCAGACAACCCTTTTACATGTTGCGGCATGCCCAAACGTACCGGCATGTGAAAAATTTCTTCTGCTAATTCTACTGCACCCGGCAACAATGCACTACCACCAGTTAAAATAACCCCTGAAGCAATAAGATCCTCAAAACCACTGCGTTTGATTTCTTCTTTTATTAATAAATAAAGCTCTTCATAACGCGGTTCTATAACTTCAGCTAAAGTCTTACGTGACAATTGTTTAGCAGGACGGTCACCAACACCAGGCACATGCACCATATCACCCACATCTGCCATCTGGGTCAAAGCACAACCATATTTTATTTTTAAATCTTCTGCATTTTGCGTAGGTGTCCGCAGGGCCACTGCGATATCATTATTTACCTGATCACCAGCTATAGGGATCACTGCAGTGTGCACTATAGAGCCATTAGAGAATATAGCAATATCAGTAGTACCACCCCCGATATCAACCAAGCATACGCCTAGTTCTTTTTCATCCTCTGATAACACAGCTTGGCTAGAGGCCAATTGCTCTAAAATAATGTCGTCAACCTCTAAACCACAACGCCTAACACACTTGACTATGTTCTGAGCAGCGCTCACCGCGCCAGTTACCATATGCACCTTGGCTTCTAATCTAACTCCAGACATACCAATCGGCTCTTTGATGCCATCTTGATCATCAATAATAAATTCTTGTGGGAGAATATGAATAATTTTTTGATCAGCTGAAATAGCAACCGCACGAGCTGCGTCAATAACACGATCAATATCCGCCTGATTTACTTCTTTTTCGCGAATAGCTACGATACCATGCGAATTTAAGCTTCTGATGTGACTACCAGCAATACCTGTATAGACCGAATGGATCTGGCATCCAGCCATTAACTCAGCCTCTTCTATGGCTCGTTTAATTGAATTAACTGTAGATTCAATATTAACGACAACACCTTTTTTAAGACCTTTAGATTTTTGATGCCCTACACCTATAATTTCGATAACACCGTTGTCAGCAACTTCACCAACAACCACAACTACCTTGGAGGTACCAACATCTAAACCGACGATTAGTTTTTTATCATGTTTTTTAGACATAGATTAAGCAGACTCCATTAGTTCGGCTAATTTTTTTGTCTGACCGAATGCGATTGCAAGACCTTTATTATATCTCATATCGACATAAGATATGGTAGAAGTTTTGTCATCTGGCATCCTGCCATCCTTAAGTAATTCCATTTGCTCTTTGGGTAAATTTTCTGTCTTATTAAAACTAATAAAAAACTTAACAAATTTATCCGCACGGTCAATTATATCTTTCTTACCTAACAAAACTATTAAACCATTTGTTAATTCAAGATACCAAGAACCACGAGGACTTAATACTAACTTTTTTATTTCTATATCTATAGGTTTAATAGAGATTTTCAAATTTTCAAGTGTGTCACATAGCTTTTGTGAGTTTTTTTCGTTACCTATCAAAATAGGTAATGCGCTAAAACTATTTTCTGCTTTCTGTAGTTCGGTAATATCAATTATTTCACAATTATATTTAGTGATAACAGATTTATTACCCCAGTAAGCTAATGGCTCTTGCTCAGAAAATTTAATTCTAATTTTATCAGGCCATACTCGAGCAATATTAATGTCCTCGATCCAATAGTTTTGTTTTAATTGATGCTTCACTTTTAGCATATCTATATAAAAGAAATCATTTTTTGGTATATTAGCATTCGTTAATAAATCTTCTACTTCTGCTTCTGAGACATATCGTAATGGCGCTATAACCTGAACAACATTAATAGGAAATACTGGCCAAAGCCCTTCATGATAACAAAAAAAAATTCCGCCCACTAATGTAATCAGCATAATAACTATAACAGCTATGCAACGCAAGAAAATCATTAAACTAAGGCCTGTTTTTCATTATTTACAGCCAAATTACCTAATTGCTTCAATCCAGCATTCATAGTAATTTGTAAAACTAACGCATCAAATGTAATACCAATACTATTAGCTGCCTTTGGTACCAAACTAGTATCTGTCAATCCTGGTGTTGTATTTACTTCCAAAATATAAAACTTTCCATTGTTATCAGTTATAAAATCTACACGCGCCCAATCATGACAACCGGCTGCATTAAAAGCTTTTAATGCTAATTCTTTTATTTCTTTTTCTCGCATACTATCTAGGCCTGACGGACAGTGATAGTTAGTATCCCGAGTTATATATTTCGCATCATAATTATAAAAACTTTGTTTAGGTTCAATCCAAATACTCGGCAATGGTTCATTATTCAAAAAACCTACCGTATATTCTTTACCTAATAACCACTGCTCTATCATAACTTCTGAATCATATTGCAAAGCATCTTCAATAGCAGGGGCCAAATCATCGATTCGTTCAACTTTGTGTATACCTTTACTTGAGCCCTGCTGTACCGGTTTAACACATAACGGCAATCCTAATTTTGCTACTATTTTTCTGCTATCATCCTCTCTTAATGGCGAGGTAACTTTTACATCATCAAGCACGGGCAGTCCGTTTGATCGCATTAATTGTTTTGTGCGCAATTTATCCATACATAACGCACTTGCCAAAATACTTGAACCCGTATAGGGGATTCCTAATATTTCTAGTAATGCTTGAACACTGCCATCTTCTCCATCAATACCATGTAATGCAATAAATGCACAATCGTAATTTTCTGACAAAAGACGTGCGATACTCTCCCGTCCTAGCCAATCGACCAAGTCCACATGGCAACCCTGTCTTTTTAAAGCATTAGCAACGGCCTTACCGGTTAGTAATGAAATCTCACGTTCGCATGAACGTCCTCCATATAACACTAATACTTTTCGTAGCGGGTGGGTAATTTTAGCATTCTGGAAATTGTGCTCATCTATCATTACTTAATTCTCCAATAAAACGAACTTCCGTTTCAAGGTTAATACCTGTATTAGCAAAGACTACATTTTGAGCATGGATTATTAAATCCTCGATGTCTTTTGCTGTCGCTGTTTTATTATTAATAATAAAATTAGCATGTTTTGGCGATATCTCGGCTCCCCCAATGGTATAGCCTTTTAACCCTGCTTCTTCTATCAGTTTGCCTGCAAATTTTCCTGGTGGATTGCGGAATACTGAGCCGCCTGAAAATTGACCTATAGGTTGTTGGCTAGTTCGTTTTTGCAGCAAACTTTTTATCGCTTGCACCCCTGAGATGCTATCATCTTGCATAAATTGCATATAAGCTCGAACAAACCAAAATTCTTGCAGGTTATTCTGTGTACTCTTAATTTTAACGGTTCGATAACTAATCTCAAAATCACTTGGCTTTAATTCAATTATTTGCCCTGCTCTATCCATGACATCTACTTTGATTACATGGTCCCAAGTTTCCGATCCATAACAGCCAGCGTTCATAGCGAGCGCACCACCCATAGTCCCAGGGATGCCTGCTAGAAAAGCGCCGCTAGGATAATCATTTTTAGCTAAAAACTTGGCGAGCTTGGCGCATGGTACACCAGCCTCACAGCTAATTAATTTGCCGTGGCTACTTGTAGTTATAAGTTCATAATTATTAAGACCTATATTACTACCAGAATTTGTTAATATAACTAGGCCACGGATACCACCGTCACGAATAAGAACGTTACTGCCTAAGCCTAACCAGTGGATTGGTGTATCAGGATTAGTAATAGCAAATTTTGCTAAAAATTCTTGCAGCTCTTCTAGACTATGTGGCTGGAATAAAAGATCCGCCACTCCTCCCACATGCCAGGTAGTATAATCAGCCAAAGGTACATTTTTAGTTAATCTGACACTATCATTTGCCTGGGTTTGCATCTTAGGGTTGGCCTGTGTAACATGATTTGTTTTAGTCATATTAGTTCTATGCACAATCTGTTAATAATTTTTCTGCCACTTGGCTAATGTCACCTGCACCCTGCACAACTACAATATCTTCTGACTTAATAATTATAGCTAAATTATTGTATAATTCATTAAAACTTTCAAAATAATAGCAATTATGAAAATCTTTATTGATAATTGCTTTATAGAGATCCTTGCTACTTGCACCAGCCAATGGCAATTCGCTTGCTGCATAAACTGGTAACAGTATTAATACATCCACTTGAGCTAACACTGTCACAAAATCATTAAATAAATCTCGTGTGCGAGTAAAACGATGTGGTTGGTAAAGCATTACGACACGCTTGCCTGGCCAGCCAACTCGCAAGGCATTAATAATTGTTGCTACCTCATTAGGATGATGACCGTAATCATCAATCATCGTAAAGCTAGTAAAGTTAGTTGAGGTATTAGTTCCATTAGTGAGTTTAAGGTGTTCATAAACCTGAAATCTTCTGCCAATACCACTAAAATTTGCTAACGCCTGTTCAATGTATTTTAATTCAACACCTTCTTCTAAGCATACCGCTGTAGCTGCTAGCGCATTCAACGCATTATGGATTCCTGGCATACTCATTGAGAGCTTGAATGTTGAATTACTACTTTTATGGAATACTGTGAATTCGCTCTGCGAATAATTTTGCGTATATTCCATTAATTGATAATCAGCATTTGCAGACTGACCATACGTTACTACTTGGCATTTAATCTCAGGAATAATATCGCGTGCGACTGGATCGTCTATGTTAATAACAGCCATACCATAGAACGGCAAACGTGATAAAAAATCAATAAAAACTTGGCGTAATTTTTGAAAATCTCCCCCGTAGGTTGTCATATGATCACGGTCAATATTCGTAACAATGGCTATGACTGGGTTCAAATGCAAAAACGACGCATCACTTTCATCTGCTTCAGCTATAAAATAACGACCTGCTCCCAATTTAGCATTAGCACCTAAGCTGTTTAACTTGCCGCCAATAACAAATGTAGGATCTAAATTAGCAGTAGCCATAATGCTCGCTAAAATACTTGTAGTAGTCGTTTTACCATGTGTACCGGCAACAGCAATGCCTTGGCCAAAACGCATTAACTCCGCTAACATTTCAGCACGTCGAACGACAGGTATGCCTTTTTGATGGGCTGCAACCAACTCAGGATTATTAGATGACAAAGCACTAGTTACTACTACCACATCTGCGTTAGTAATATTTTTTTCATGATGCCCTAAAACTACTTCTATACCTAATCCTTGTAATCTTTCAACCATTTTACTGTTAGAAAGATCAGAACCGGTGATAACATAGCCCTGATTATGTAAAACCTCGGCGATGCCACCCATACCCGCACCACCAATGCCGATAAAGTGGATTTTTTTAATACGTCTCATCTAGATGCACCTCTTTCGATACTTCTTGACAGTGTTTAATAATATTGGCAGTGGCGTCAAACATGCTAAGTTTACGAGCCGCTTTGGCCATTTCTAATAAACGCGGCCGTGAATTAATTAAATCTAATAATATTTTTGCTAAAACTTCATGATTTAGCTCACTTTGAGGTAGCATTATAGCTGCATTATTATTGACAAGATAGGCAGCATTTTGACTTTGATGGTCATCTGTTGCGTAGGGATAAGGAATCAGTAGCGCCGGCAGTCCTGCGCTGGCTAATTCAGCTACTGTTAGAGCCCCAGCCCTAGCTATAACTAAATCAGCCCATGAGTAAGCTTGCGCCATATCGTGAATAAAAGGCTCAACTTTTGCTTTAAGACCATGCTTAGCATAATTTTCAGTTGTCAGATTAAAATACTCGTTGCCAGATTGATGCCAGATATCTGGTCTCTGGCTTACTGGTAATTGCGCTACAGCGCGCGGCACCGTATTATTAAATATAAGCGCACCTCGGCTACCCCCTAAGACTAAGACACGCAACGAGCCCACACGTTGCTGCCAACGCTCTTTAGGCTCTGCTAAATTAAGAATTTCCGATCTCACCGGGTTACCAGTGTATATCAATTTTGCTGTATTCAGTGCTGCCAGATCAGGAAAAGACACTAAAACTTTTTTAGAAAAACGGCTCAATATTTTATTAGTCATGCCAAAAATAGCATTCTGTTCATGAATAATTAAAGGGATGCGTAAAAGCCAAGCCGCAATCCCGCCTGGGCCACTAGCAAACCCTCCCATACCTAAGACAAAGCTTGGTTTGAATTTTATTAAGATATAAATGCTATAGATTATTGAAACCAAAATCTTGAATGGCGATAACAGCTTCTCTGCCCAACGCTTACCCCGCACGCCCCAGACAGGTAAATAATAAAGCTTGATGTTGTTCTTGGGCACTAAAGTCGCTTCTAAGCCTGCTTTGGTACCAAGCCAAGCAATTTCATAGTTTTTAGATTTTAATGCAGCCGCGATCTCCAGCCCCGGAATAACATGTCCTCCAGTGCCACCGGCCATAATCAAAGCACGTTTTTGCTTATCTTGCTGCATTATTGTCTCCGTATTCCTTTATTTATTCATCTGTAATTTCTTGCCGTTTTGATCTCAGTGATAACTCGCAGAGCTATCCCAAAAAATGCACAATTGACTAAGAGACTACTACGTCCGTAACTTAATAATGGTAAGGTTAATCCCTTTGTAGGTAATGTCCCAAGATTAACACCTATACTAATAAAACTTTGTGCAGCAAAATAAAAGGCCGTCCCATAACAAAGAAATGCCTGCCATAACATATCATTTTTTTGTGCATACACACCATAATAAAATATTCTGGCAATTACTAAAAGATATAATAAGATAATAAATACAGCACCGACTAGTCCTAGCTCTTCAGCTAAGATTGCAAAAATAAAATCAGTATGCGCTTCTGGCAAGAAAAATAATTTTTGAATGCTCCCACCTAGGCCTAGACCAAACCAATCTCCTCGGCCGTAAGAAATTAAAGCTTGAGTCAATTGATAACCACTACTATAGGCATAATCCCATGGGTGCATAAACGTTGTCATACGCATTAATCTATAGGGCGAAAAATAAGCCAAGCATCCCAAAATAATAACTGCAAAAGCTATTAGAACAATTAAGGGCCGCATCGAAGCACCCGCAACAAAAATCATGCTTGTAAAAGTTAAGACAATAACTACTGTCGCTCCAAAATCTGGTTCTGATAGCAATAAAAAACTTGAGACTATCAACCAAATAACTGGCACAATCAAAACTTTTAAACTCGAACTAATTTCTTTGTAATAATTATCAATAAAATTTGCCATATAAAGCACAAAAACAAATTTTAATACTTCAGAAATTTGAAAGTTAAATCCAGCGATAATTAACCAGCGTTTAGCACCATTTACCTCGCTGCCAAAAATTAAAACGAATAAGAGCATCAACAGCGTGATATACAACATAATGGTCGCGAATTGTTGCCAATATGTACTTTCTATCGCTAATAGAGTTATCAATATTATCATGCCAAAAGCAAGGCAAATAATTTGGTTATAAAAAAAATAGAACGGCAAACCGTAATTTTTTTCTGCCATAGGCATTGAGGCAGAAGTTAAAATTAACAGGCCGATAGTACTTAATAAAACAAAACTAATACTAAGAACAGGATCTAATTGGAGAAATCTGATTTTCATTTTTGTTGCTGCTGTTTCAATTATTGACTAGTTATGTAATTAGCAATCCGCTGGTTAAACATCTCACCTCTATGGATATAATTATTAAACATATCAAAACTAGCGCAAGCTGGCGAGAAAAGTATTGCATCATTTATCTTGGCATATGAAAATATTTTCTGAATCATCTTATCTAGAATATTTAACACGCTTTCATTGTTTTCTTTATTAACACTTTCATCATGTATTACGATTATTTTAAATGAGTGAGTTTTATTAGTTTCTATAATCTTTAATAATTTAGCTCTATCAGCACTATTTTTTCCATAAACTACTACACCGCCAATTCTGTTATCTAAAACTGATCTAAAAGCATTTTGTGTAGCAAGATCATCAACATCTTCTTTAACTAAACCACCTAAAATAAGCCAAATCTTACCTGCGACTATGTCTTTTAAACTGTCGAGCGCAACTATACTAGCATCCAAGTTGGTCGATTTAGAATCATTAAATACTTTGATAGATTTATGTTCATTTACAAGTTGGCATCTAAATGGCAAGCCTGCATAAGATTTGATATTAACTAAATATTTCTCAAGGTAGTTTACTGCAGCACTAAGATTGATTTTAAGATTGGTTTTAAGATTTACTTCAAGGCCAGCTTCTTGTTCATAAAAGTAAAAATAATTATAAAAATTAGCCAACAACAAGCCCAATACCGCTAATAAATTGCTTAAATTATGTTTAGATTGTAATACTGGTGGTAAATTATTTAGAGCTATAATTGATAAATTATCAAGATTTATATATTTAGAAGAATTAATTACACCTGAAGTATTTTCTAGAAAATCCCCAATCCATAAAATAGGATCGACATCACCGCGAGCCTTTATAAAGTTTTTTCTAGTGGCTTCTGAAGTAGTATAGGCTATTATTTTAGGATCTTTTGATCTGACTTGAGCATTTTTAAAGTAGTGATCGAGTAGTATTTCTTGATCTAAATTAATTACGTCAAATTTACTTGCGGAATATATCTTAAGTTTATCATTGATATAACTTTCATAATTTCCATGCCAGTCTAAGTGATCTATAGATATGTTTAAGCAACTCGCAGCAAGGCATCTCAGATTGTTGGTTATTGCTAGTTGATAGCTTGATAACTCTAAAACATAAGATTCATAAACATTACCATCTAGAAAATCCAAAACTGGCGTCCCAAAATTTCCGCCCAGAGCTATTTTATTTTGATTCTTTTGCTTATTCTGCTTACTATCTTCTTCGAGCAAATAAGCTAATAGATGACATGCTGTACTCTTACCATTGGTCCCAGTAATTGCGAATATTTTTCCTGAATCAACACTTGGATCTGATAAAAATAACTCTAAATCAGAAACTACTTTAAACTTTTCATACAAATTAATCCCATTAAGATTAATAAGCTTACTAGGTTTGATTCCAGGACTGGTAATGATAAGTTGTAAATCATCTTGATTCTGCTCAATTAATTCTTTGAGATCAGAGTAAAGATTAATGGCTACTGAATTTTGATCTCGGCTGAGTCCTAGCTTATTATGAAGCAGTTCTGATAGTTCATTTTTCTTAATATTTTTTTCATCATAAATATTAAGAACAATTTTATCTTCTTTGCCCTCTATTTTTTTTTTTATATGGGCTTTGAGTAAAAAGTTTAATATAGACTTACCAGTAACACCAAAACCTAAAATGGCGAAGCTGTTAATGATTACTGGTTGAGACATTTTACAACCTTTTTTATCTAATCTTAAGTGAAGACAATCCGATTAATACTAATACTAAAGTAATAATCCAAAATCTAACAATTACTTTGGGTTCTGCCCAGCCTTTTAATTCAAAATGATGGTGAATAGGTGCCATTTTGAATATTCTTTTACCGGTCATTTTAAAAGAAAGCACTTGCAAGATTACTGATAAAGTCTCAATGACAAATACCCCACCTATAATTAATAAAATTAATTCTTGCCTTACTATAACGGCTAACACACCTAGTGCAGCACCTAAGCTTAAAGACCCAACATCACCCATAAATACTTCAGCAGGGTAAGAGTTGAACCATAAGAAGCCCAAACCGCCACCAACTATAGAAGCACAAAAAATAACTAGTTCTCCTGTGCCAAATACGTGAGGAATAGCTAAATAACTAGCGAAATTTACATTACCTGCAACATAAGCAAATACCCCTAGCGCTGCTGATACTAAAATAATTGGTAAAATGGCCAATCCATCAAGACCATCTGTAAGATTAACGGCATTACTGCTACCGACTATAACAAAATAAACAAAAGGAATATAAAATATTCCTAATGGCAGCGTTATATCTTTAAAAAAGGGGATCAATAAACTTGTTGCTGCCGCTGTGTCAGCAGTAAAGTAAAGAAAACATGCAGTGAACAAAGCAACAGCTGACTGTAATAAATATTTTTGTTTTTTTAATAATCCAACTGAGTTTTTATATACCAATTTTCGATAATCATCGACAAAACCTATTAGACCATAAGATAAAGTCACTAATAACACCACCCAAACATACAGATTATCTAACCGGCACCACAGGATAGTTGTAATAAATATTGATATTAAAATAATAACCCCACCCATGGTTGGAGTTCCTGACTTAACAAGATGTGATTTTGGACCATCACTTCTTACAGTTTGACCAATCTTTAATCTCGTCAAAATCCTGATAACATTTGGACCTAAAACTAAAGAAATAATCAATGAAGTTAACACGGCCAATATTGCACGCAGCGTTAAATACTGCACTACATTAAAAGCATGATAATAATTAGATAGTAAATTTGCTAACCATAGGAGCATTAGTCTGCCCTTTTATATTCTTAAATTAAGGTGTGTGTCTCAAGTTATTAACTAAGTAATAATTGAAGACCACGATAATAACCTAAACGTAGCACTAATGACAATAAGATCATGAAATAAAACAATTATTCAGTAGTCCTTACAACCGGCCACTCTGCAATTATTTTCTCTGTAACTTCCCACATTTTCATAAAATTTGAGCCTTTTATCAAAATAGTTACAGGGATATCCTCTTGACATATATCGTTTAGGCACCTTAATACAGTATTGCTCAATTCTTGTTTATCAGCAAATCCTTCTTGATATTTTCTGCTACTGTAACTGACATTATTAGCATAAAATTCGTGACTAACATATTTAGAAAAATCACCCAGAGAAAATACAATATCTACACCCAGATCTTTAGCTAACTGCCCAATTCTCTTATGCTCTATCATCGCAGTATCACCTAGCTCTCCTAAGTCACCGATGACAAGAATTTTTAACCCTATACACTCGGCTAAATATCCTAAAGCTGCTGCTACTGATGCTGGACTAGCATTATAGCTATCATCAATGATTACGGCATGCTTACTCATCCTTATAGCCTGCATGCGCTTACTGACTGGCTTCACCTTGCCTAGCCCTTGTTTGATTTGTTCTATATTTAGCCCCAAAGTCAATGCAGCTCCTGTAGCAGCCAAAGCATTTAATACTTGGTGTTTACCTAACAAAAACAGCTCCATTGAGACACTTTTTTCTATATCTTCCTGTTTATAATGTAAAGTAAAAAGTGTTCTATCCTGACCTAAAACAATCTCATCTGCCCAAATATCAGCCTGATCATTAAAACCAAAAGTTAGCTGTTTTATATCAGATAATTTACTTAGCTTTTCTATGAGTACATCTTTATGAACAAGATCATAGTAATAAATAGCTGTACCACCTGGTTTCAAATTATTAAAAATATCAAACTTTTCATGAGCTATAGCTGTCAGATCTTTAAAATTACCAATGTGGGTCTGAGAAACTGATGTCAGAATAGCGATATCTGAAACCATTAACTTAGTCAGGTAATCTATTTCACCAGGGTGATTAGTGCCAATTTCAAATACTCCTGCCCATTGGTCATCACTAGCACTGAACATGGTCAATGGTACGCCAATTTCATTATTAAAACTTTGCTTGGGACACAACACTTCACCTTGCTCTTGTAAAATACTTGCTAAAATAAATTTAGTTGTTGTTTTACCATTAGAACCAGTAATACTTACTTTTGGTTTATTCCATTTGTAAGCCATAAATCTCGTAATATCACCCAAAGCAGCTCTCGTATTTGGCACTAATAGCTGCGGAAGAGTGACTTGATGATTTATTTTATCAACGATAGCACAGAGCGCCCCGTTTTTTTCAGCATCAACCAGATAATCATGACCGTCATGATTAAGACCTTTGATAGCAACAAATATATTACCAGGAACAACTTTTTTTGAATTAAGCTCTATGCCCGTAATTATTGCATTGTTATCTACTTTTAAATCATGATTAGAAATTTTTGCTTGCAGGCTAGAAAGAAGTTCTAATATTGTCAATTTTATCACGCTAGATCCTTACTTTTTGACTAATTGCGCTACATATTGGCGTTCATTATAATTAGTTTTATTATTACCATAAATCTGATAGTCTTCATGTCCTTTACCTGCTATTAAAATCACGTCATTGATGCTGGCTGCATTTATAGCAGCGTTAATAGCCTCGGTGCGGCTATTAATAACTTGATAAATTTTGTTTTTATCTTCTATACCGGCAATTATATCTTTAATAATATTATCTGCAGATTCAGTCCGTGGATTATCATCAGTGATAATAACCAAATCACTATATTCAGCAGCTACTTTACCCATGACAGGACGTTTGCTGCTATCACGATCACCACCACAACCAAAAATACACCATAATTTAGATGTAAGTTTATTATTTTTTATATATTCTTTCAAAGTCTGCAAGACCTGCAGTAAAGCATCAGGTGTATGAGCATAGTCGACTACTAGAGTAATTTTTTTATCTTGGTTATAAAAACTTTCCATTCTGCCGGGAGCTGACTTCAACAAACTGACACATTCTTGCAGATCAGACAGCTTATAATCATTAGCATAAGCACAACCAATAACAGCAAGTAAATTATAAATATTAAAATCACCTAAGGGCTGGTAACTTAAGTTTAAATCCACACTCTGTTTTTTAAGATGATCATAGATTTCAACAACAAGATCTGTTTTAATCTCGCCCTCACTGAAAACAACATGCTTACAATAAACATAAGACAGATTAGACTGCTTAAAGCTCTCAATATTATTTTTATCCATGCTATAGATAATGGGTTTTGTTTTTTTGTCTTCTAATAGCTCGGCGACCAATCTTTTACCATATCGATCATCAATATTAATCACCGTATGTTGCACACTAGCAAAATAGAACAACTTTCGTTTAGCTAAAAAATAATCTTCAATGTCTTTATGATAATCTAAGTGATCATGCGTAAGATTAGTAAATACAGCTGTTTTTATATTAACAGCAGCAAGACGGTGCTGGCTTAGAGCATGGGATGAGCCTTCCATGCAGACGTTCTGTATACTATCAGCCTCATATTCGTGCAAAATTTTTTGCAACATAATAGGCTCAGGCGTGGTCATAGCAAGTGGCTTGAACACGCCTGTAGCAAGAATATTGCCAATGTTGCCATAACCGATAGTACTAATTAATCCTGTTTCTTGTTTATTGTTTAGCAAATACAGCAATTGAGCTAATAAATAACTACAAGTAGTTTTACCATTTGTACCTGTAATAACATAAAGATTTTGCTTAGCGCTGGGATTATTATAAAAAGCTGCTGCAAGCGCACTGATATACTGACTTAAGTTTTTAATATATAAAACCAGCCCTGTTGTTTTCTGCCCATAAGTCTGATAGTTCTGATAATTCTGATAGTGCTGATAGGGCTCATCAGACAATACAGCAACCGCACCATTAGCAAAAGCTTGTTGGATAAAATTTTTACCATCTAAGTGAGTCCCTTGATAAGCTAAAAATAAATCACCTGTAGTGACCGCACGACTATCCAGCTTAATATCATTAATAATAATACTGGCTAAATCTTTATTGCCTTGATAACTTTTACTATCAGGCAATACTTGTAACAACTCTATTAATTGCTTACTCATCTTAAATGTCAGATTTAATATTTATACAATACTTATACATTAGGCGGAATGCCATACATCTTTAAAGCATCAGTCATCACTTTACTAAATACAGGACCTGCAACGGCTCCACCATAATATTCAGAACCCTTAGGATCAATAACAAAAACTAGCATCGCTAATCTTGGGTTTGGATACGGCGCAAGACCAATGAACATTGAGTTATGGCTTTTTTCATCATAGCCACTGCTCGTTACTCTTCTTGTTGTACCAGATTTGCCAGCTATTTGATAATTAGGAATAGCTGCAAGCTTACCTGTACCATCTGGCTGCACCACTTCGTTTAGCATAGCCAACACACTATTAGCTACATGACGTGTGATAACTTGTTTGGCTGGGATATCATTATTTTTTACTTTTGGATCTTTTTTTAAGAAAGTCAAATCTATCATCTTTCCTTCATTAGCAAAGACAGCATAAGCCTGCATTATCTGCATTGGTGTTGCAGAAATACCATAGCCAAAAGATAATGCAGCAAGTTTATGTTGCTGACTGTTTTTAACAGGATTAATCCAACCTGGAACCTCGCCGGGGAGATTACTTGAAGTGATTGATGCAAAACCAATATTGTATAATAAATCCGTTAAATTTGATTGATCAAACTCTAAAGTCAACTTTGCTATGCCGATGTTGCTTGATTTTTTTAAGATACCCCCTAAGGTCAAAGGCCCAAAGTTTCTAACATCTCTGATAACTTTATTATCTACTTTATACCAGCCTGGATCAGTTTCGATAACCCTGTCTTCTGCAATTTTTCTAGTACTTAAAACTGCTGCCATACTAATCGGCTTTAACAGAGATCCAGGTTCATATAAATCAGTTACAGCCCGATTGCGCACCTCTTTATAGTTAATTAAACCACGACCATTCGGGTTAAACGACGGTTGATTAGCTAATGCTAAAACCTCTCCTGTTTTAACGTCTAAAACAATAGCAACTCCAGCTTCTGCTTTATTGTCATTAATTGCTTGCGCTAAAGCTGTATAAGTTAGATATTGCAGTCTTAAATCTATGCTGAGCGTTATACTTTCACCAGGTTTAGCCACACTCACTTGCTTCACTGTTTTGATAGTCCTACCCAATCGATCATGGATAACTTGGACTTTGCCAGGCACGCCTTTGAGTTTATTATCAAATAACAGCTCTAGACCTTCTTGACCTTGTTCATCAATAGAAGTTATTCCTAATAATTGTGAGGTCACTTCACCACTAGGGTAATAACGCCGAAACTCTTTTTTACTAAAAATGCCTGGCAGATCTAATTTGACTACTTGCGCTGCAGTATCAGGGGCGATATGGCGCTTGATATAAACAAATTCTTTAGATTGGTTTTCGAACAATTTTGTTTTTAAAAAGTCTTTGGGTAAATCCAATATTTTATTAAGTTCAGAATATTTATTTTTATTAAAATTATTATTATCAAGATTGCTGAAAATAATTTTGGGGTTGGCCCAAATTGTTTCTACATTGGTACTAACGGCTAGCGGCTCACCCATTCGATCAAAGATAATGCCGCGATAAGCAGGAATAGAATTAGTACGCAAGGCTCGAGCCTGTCCTTGCTTTTCTAAAAAGTTTTTTTGAATAATAAATAAATAACCTAGCCTACCAATCAAAAAAGCCGCTATAAAACAAACGGCGGCAGCAACTAGAATCAATCTAATTCGATATATCTGTTTACTATACCCGTAATTTTTTAGCATTGGTGGTTAAGATTATTGATCATTAAGTTTGATAATTTTTGTTTCATTCCAATTAGGTAAGCGCATTCCTAAATCTTTAGAGGCAATTTTATCTACTCGGTTATAGCTTGTTAATGTACTTTGCTCTAGAAGTAATTGCGTCCATTCTTGATAAAGAGCATCTTGTTGTGAAGCTAGCTTTTGCAATTCTGCCATACTGGTTCGGTTGATATGTCTAACATAAATAACAGAGATACCAACAAGAAAATTAGTTAACAATAAAAATATAGTAATAAAAATAT
Organism: uncultured Gammaproteobacteria bacterium; assembly: GCA_964387745.1. GTDB lineage: Bacteria > Pseudomonadota > Gammaproteobacteria > JAGOUU01 > JAGOUU01 > JAGOUU01. The sequence goes on from CAYLXL010000002.1 coordinate 33,505, forward strand.
ATTTATTGCTATTTATATCACTTTTTTTATAGTTCATGATAATTACTATGGTGCACGGCCCATATTACAATTTTTCCGCTACCCGTAATACAGCGCTACGAGCTCTTATATTTTGATCTCCCTCTATTATGCCTGCTTTAAGAGCTTTTTGTACAATTTTAAGTGCTGCCGGCACAATTATATTTCTATTCTTTAGTTCTTGATCCGTGATAGGTAACTTTTTAAGTAAACCACTCATACCTTGAGAATATGTTTGTTTACTAAAATTATTCATAAAGTTTTTAACGATGCGATCTTCTAAAGAATGAAAGCTGATAACTACTAATCTCCCCGCAGGGCTCAATACTTCTAAACTTTGCTGTAAACTTGCTTCAACTGCTTCTAATTCTTGATTAATAAAAAGTCTTAAAGCTAAAAAACTTTGCGTTGCCGGATGTTTATGCTTTGGCCATTTTGGATGAGCTGCTTTTATTATTTCAGCCAATTCTAATGTTGAAGTAATTCTAGTTTCTTTTCGGGCTATAACTATAGCTTTAGCAATTTTTCTAGAATATTTTTCTTCACCATACTGCCATAATATATCAGCAAGATCTTTTTCTGACATAGCATTAACAAGCTGTTCAGCTGTAGGGTTCTCCGAGGTATCAGAATTATTCATCCTCATATCAAGCGGACCTGTTTTATTAAAACTAAAGCCACGCTCTGCATTATCTAACTGTGGGGATGAAACGCCTAAGTCAAATAAAATCCCATTAATATTCTTAAGATTATGCTCGGCAACTATTTTAGCTAAATCAGCAAAACTGCCATGGTGAATAATTAAAGTAGGGTTATCTCTAGTTAAACTTTTTTGTAAATTTTGAGCAGATTCTATAGCTGTTGGATCTTGGTCAATGACTAATAACGTCCCTTGCTCATTCAGTTTACTTAAAATCAATTTACTATGGCCACCTCGACCAAAAGTAGCATCTATATAAGTACCATGCGGAATAATATTAAGCGCATCCACAGACTGCTGTAGCAACACTGAAATATGGATGTCATGTTCAGAATGATTCATGAGTGTGAACAACTATGCTCTCAGAATATTAGAATATTAGAGTACTAGAAATAAGTAAGGTCAACCGATAAGCCGGGTTCTGTCGTGGACAATCATTCATCTGGGATAGCCGTCACCGACTACCTCAAGCAACCTACCCAGCCCCAGTACGGGTCGTACTATTAGGGCTCTATTTGGTTTTGCTCCCAGTGGGGTTTACCCTGCCATAAAACGTTGCCGCTTATGCGGTGCGCTCTTACCGCACCATTTCACCCTTACCAAAAGTTTAACCTTCTGGCGGTATAATTTCTGTGGCACTTTCCGTAGGCTTACGCCTCCCAGGCATTACCTGGCACTTTACCCTGTGGAGCCCGGACTTTCCTCGCTAAATATCAAATACTTAGCGCGACTGCCTGGTCGACCTTGAGTGCATGATATCATAGTTATTTGAATCTTATTAGCAATCTAATAATTTATTTTAATCAATCTTAAACTTATTTAAGATTAAATGCGTTAAAACTTTTAATTTTTAATACGTAACATATTAAAACATCCAGTAAAATTGTATTTTTAGAGAAACAACCTATAATTTTAAATATCTTAACTAACATATCAACTCCGTTTTATGTCTACCCCACTAATTAATGAAGTAAAAAATACAGGCTTAGAGGTAGGTAAAGAAGCACGTGATGCTCTGTTAGATGCTGATCGCCCTAATCCTGAAATTGATATAAGCACTAAGATCCCAGAAGAGTTAAAAGATTTTGATTACAAATTAAACAATCACGACATAAAGCAAAAAATATATACAAATGCAGAAGCCTTGCGATCGACCCTAAAACAACTCATAGAAAAAAAACTGATTGACGAAGATAACCTGATATATAAAGAGATTCTCAAGGAATTAAATAATCTGCAAAGGTTGACGGCTCCTACTAATAAATCCAATCCACAAGAATTCAATCTACAAGAATTCATGCAAGCTTTAGATTCTTATAATAAACTTAATCGTCTACTTGAAAGTGAGATAAAGGCTGGAGAAAAAATTACTCCAACCAACCCTTTTTTTAGGTTTCTAAATTTTATTTTTGAAAGTACGGGGCGCACACGGAGATTTGGCGAAACATATAACGGTCAAGAATTAAACCCATTGTATATACCACAAAATAGGTTTCAAAAATTTAAAAATTTAGCAAAAACTTTGCTCATAGTTACTGCATGCTTAGCAGTAGTAGCAGGATTAATTGCCTTGATGATTTTTGTACCAGCAGCTGCAGTTGTAGCAGGAATTCTTACTACAATTGGTATAGCTGCTTTGGGTTATGCTGCATTCCATTTTAGAGATAAGATGAGAGACATATTCCGAATGATTTTCCCGAATCCTAAGAATGAGATAAATGACCTTGAAGGAGAATTAAAAACCAAATTGATATCTGGTAATGTGATAGACTTGCAAAAAGAAATAATTAACAGTGCAACCAACGCAAAAAATACCCAACCAGCTCCTACTGATGTACCTAAAACATCTGCTTTTGAGCCTACCCCCGCGCAACTTCTGCTTCAAATTGCAAAAGTAGCTGAAAATAACCCTGAGCTTGCAAAAGAGCTATTAGAACAATATAAGCTCTTGCTTAATAAAGAAATCACGACTGAGGTGCAACAAACAGCTACTCTACGCCCTGTGACCACCATGAGAGACTCATCAAAGGACTCATCAGGTAACCTTAAAGTAGAGGACGTAGGGGATGAACATGAAGCAGATGCATCTGATGCATCTAAAAAAAAACCCGGTGCCTAAGATTATTATTTAGGCGATTTAAGCGCCAAATCATATACATGATTTTTTTTCAGATTATACAATTCAGCTATAATCTTAACCGCAGATTTGGTATTAATATTTTCAGCTTTAAATAATTCTAAAGCTTTAATAATTGCTTGATCATCAAGATTGGACGTATCCTCTGGGGCTCCAGAAATAATAATCACATACTCGCCTTTAACGGCATCAAGTTTTTGTAATTCACTAAGAATATTACTCACTGAGTCTGAATACAATCGTTCATATACTTTAGTTATTTCTTTTACGACAGCGATGTGTTTATCCGTACCATAGACCGTTTGAATATCAGTCAAACAGTCTATTAATCTATGTGGTGCTTCATAAAGAACCACTGCGCTGGTTTTATTATAATTAGCAAACTCAGCTAAGCGCTTGGATCTTGCAACAGATTTGCTAGATAAAAAGCCAGCAAAGTAAAACTCGCGGCAATCTATACCAGAAATACTAATAGCACTCGTAACTGCTGTTGGGCCAGGAATAACTGAGACTTTAAGATTATTTTCTAACACGGCTTTGACTATGATATAGCCAGGATCGGATATGCCAGGCATACCGGCATCTGTAATTAAAGCAATTTTTTTATCTTGCTCTAGTAGCTTAATAATCTCAGCAGTGCGCTCCTGCTCATTATGTTGATGATAAGATTTCAGCCCTGTGGTGATCCCAAAATTTTGCAATAAATAGATGCTATGCCTGGTGTCTTCTGCTAAGATTAAATCACAGTTTTTAAGGACATCCACAGCTCGGAACGATATATCTTGTATATTGCCAATTGGTGTACCTACTATATATAAAATACCTGAATTATTGTGAGTACTCATATGAAAAACAACTTAATATATGTCTTAATTTATATTGGTTTAAATGGATTATGTTTACAAGCTGTAGCTCAAACTGACTCTACTAGCTCTGGGGCAGAAATACAATGGTCAGAGCTTAATAATGTACAAAAGCTCATTGATGATAATAAGCTAGCTTCTGCTATTGATACTCTAGATTCAATAAATACTAAAAATCTAAACTCTAAACAATTAGCAAAGTATCAAATGCTGAAAAGTGAGATTTACTTTAGCAATCAGGACGCAGCTCCTAAAGACAGTGACGAAGTCGTTAAAGATGAAGAAATTTATGATTTTGAAGATGCTGCACGCAATACCGATGATTTAATCAAAAAAGCTATCGAACAGCAATACAAAGAACAGACACAGAATTCACCACCAGCACCTAATGCAGTTAGTGAAAATATTAAACCAATTATTGAGTCTATACAAAAGCCCATTACCGCAACAACTCAGAAACCTGTTGAATCTGTTAAATCTATAGAATCAACAGAAACAGCTATCATTAGAAAAATTATCCAACAGGACTTCTCTAATACTAACGTTCGATCTATAGCTGTGTTATTACCTTTTTCAGGTGCCCTAGCGACACCTGCTAAAGCTATTAAGCAAGCTATTATTACAGCTTACTATCAAGATCCTAATCAAATAAAACCGGAAATTAATTTTATTGATACGCAAAATAAACCAGAGTTAATTGTCCAATTTTATAACGAAGCTTTGAAAAATAATCCTGATGTGATTATTGGGCCGCTAGATAAAGCTTCAGTAGAAAGTTTAAATAAATATTTAGCTAATACATCGCATCCAACTGTTATCGCCCTAAACTATACTTCGAGCAATACCCTACCTGACAATAATTTTTTCCAGTTTGGCATATCAGCAGAAGATGAAGCGGAACAGGCAGCTAAAAAGATCTTTCATGACGGCTATCATAACAGCTTAGTCCTCGCTGACAACACAGCCTGGGGCGAGCGAGTTAGCAATGTATATCGAAGCCAATTCCAGAAAGCTGGCGGGAAAGTCTTGCGGGTTGTCAGGATTAACAACAATAGTAACTTAAAGAATTTAATCAGCAAAGTAATTGATATAGAGCAAAGTCAAAACCGCAAAAACACGTTAGAATTAGTACTAAACAAAAAAGTAGCTTTCTCACCTCGTCGTCGGCAAGATTTTGATCATATATTTTTAGTTACCTCGAATGTCATAGCTAAGCAAGTTAAGCCTATTTTAAAGTTTTATTATGCAGACAATCTTAAAGTTGTTTCTACTTCTAGTATCTACGACGCTAAACTTAACAATAATATTGCTGATCTAGATGGTATTCTATTTTGTGATATACCCTGGATTATACAAAATAATAATTCAGCACAAAATACAATGTTAGCTACTATCCACCATACTTGGCCTGATAGTATGAATAATATTCGACTATATGCTATGGGAATTGACGCCTATAATCTAACCTATAGCCTAGGCAAGTTAAAAAACTCTGGTAATACTGCTCTTGCTAGTAATACAGGTAATCTTTACTTGTCGAATTCTAATAAAATCCAACGCGGCTTAGCTTGGGCAGTAATTCAAAATGGTCAACCAAAATCTCTATAGTATTTTTAAGCATATTATAGTTAGAGATAATTATGAGTCGTGTTATCGGTTTTGAGCTCGAGAAGATTGCTTGTCAATATTTAATCAATCAAAATCTTGAGCTTATTAGTCGTAATTATGCGACCAAGTTCGGCGAAATAGATCTGATTATGCTAGATCATGGTATTTTAGTGTTTATCGAAGTTCGCTATCGTAAAAATATTAACTACGGCACGCCAATTGAGAGCATCAACCAAATCAAAGCCACTAAAATATTAAATTGCGCTCTGCATTTTATAAAAGCAAATAATCAATACAAAAATACTCAATATCGCTTTGATGTGGTGGCAATTTTAGGTAATATTAGCCAAATACGTCATGATTTTAATAAAAATCACTTTGACTCCTATCTTACTTGGCATCAAAATTTTACAATAGAAGCATATGGATACTATAACTAAAATAAATCAGCATTTCAGCGCATCAATACAAACCAAAATTGATTCCGCTGACAGCCTCCCAGGAGTAATTGCTGAAGCAGGCAACTATCTTGTGCAATGCTTGTTAAGTAATAATAAAATTTTAGCATGTGGCAATGGAGGATCTGCCTGTGATGCCCTTCACTTCTCATCAGAATTGTTAAACCGCTATCAAAAAGAACGTCCAAGTTTACCAGCAATCGCCCTAACAGCTGATACTGCGACCATTACAGCTATTGCTAATGATTATGAGTACAATCAGGTTTTTGCTAAACAAATAAGAGGGTTAGGTCAAGAGAATGATATTCTACTAGCGATTACTACTAGTGGTAATTCAGCTAATATTACTAATGCTGTGACAACAGCCCATGAACGCCATATGAGAGTCATTGCTTTAACGGGCAAAGACGGCGGCAACATCGCTAAAGTCCTAGGTCCTAATGATCTTGAGATTCGAGTACCTTCGCTCGTAACCGCACACATTCAAGAAACCCATCTTGTAATTATTCATTTATTATGTGATATAATTGACCAACAGTTGTTTTCTTAATTAATTACTGAACGGAGCTACCGTATGAACAAACTGCCAAAAATTACAAAAATTATTAGCTTAAGCTTGATTACTTCTATAATTTTGTCAGATTTAACAGCCTGTGCTCCTCTAGTTTTAGCTAGTGCCGCCAGTGGCGTTGCCGTTTTGACCGATCGTCGAACTACAGGCACATATGTTGAAGATAAAGCTATTGAATTGAAAGCCATGAATAAGCTAAACGAAAACCTTAACGTGGCTAAACAATCGCATGTTTCAGTACTTAGTTTTAATGAACGAGTTTTAATCACTGGCGAAGCCGCTAACGATAATATTAGAAATCAAATTGAACAAATCGTTAAAGCCCTGCCAAAAGTTAAAACTGTTTATAATGAAGTTAAAGTAAGTAAAAGCAGTAGTTTTAAAGAATCATCTTATGATTCATGGCTCAGCACTAAAGTTAAAGCGAACTTAACTTCTGATTTACGCGTTAACCCACTGGATATCAAAGTAAGAACTACTAACAATACTGTTTATTTGATGGGCTTGGTTACACAAGAAGAAGCTGAAATAGCGACAAACATCTCTAGAAAAGTAAGTGGTGTAAACAAAGTTGTTAAATTGTTCGAATATATCCAAGACCCAACTTCAACAAATACTGATAATGAAACACAAATGGCAACTTCGAGTTCGCACGCTGTAACAAGTAATGAAACCTTCTCGTGATATAAGGTTTAGCCCTCTTGATTTAGTCAAGCAGGAGCTTATTGAACTGCTTGGTGCACAAAACTGCCTTATCGATCCTGCCGATAAAATTCTCTATGGTTATGATCATAGTTGTTTATCGGCATCAGCAGACTTAGTCACCCTGCCCGACTCAACCGAGCAAGTACAAGCTATTATAAAAATTGCTAATAAATATAATTTACCTATTATTCCCCGAGGACAAGCAACCAATACGTGCGGCGCAGTCGTGCCACTTAATGGCGGAATCGTCATAACCACGCAACGCATGAATAAAATTCTCAGTATTGCATCAGACGATCGTTATGCCGTCGTGCAACCTGGAGTTATCAATGGCGTCCTACAAGAGCATCTTAAAAACCATAGTCTTTTCTGGCCGCCAGATCCCGGAAGCAGCAAAATTTGTACGGTTGGTGGCAATATTGCGTGTAATGCAGCTGGCCCTAGTGCCGTGAAATACGGAGTTACACGAGACCATGTACTAGGATTGACTTTTGTTACCGGTAGTGGGGATATCATTAAAACTGGCTGTCATACCACAAAAAGTGTAGTCGGATATGATTTTACTAGGTTATTAATTGGCAGTCAGGGGACGCTTGGTTTTATCACGGAAGCTGTTTTAAAACTAACCCCTTTACCCAAATTTACGCATACCATCAGGGTGACCTATCAGTCTATTGATGTAGCGACTGTAATGATTGCCAAGATCATGCAGCATGATACTCCCCCTTCTGCTCTCGAACTACTTGACGCTAATAGCATTAAATTAATCCAAGGTGATCGCGCTCTAGAAATCCCTATTAATAGCCAAGCTTTACTTATTGTCGAATTTAATGGCCAGGACTATACAGAAGTGCTCAATCAGGCGACAAGAGTCTTGGCATTGATTAGCGATCATAGTGACTGCCTTCATGCTGTACTAGCGACTGAACCTGCAGAAAGAGATCGAATTTGGCGAGTCAGAAAATCCTTATCGCCTAAGTTGAAGTATATTGCACCTAAGAAAATCAATGAAGATGTCGCTGTCCCCATTTCCAAACTCCCTGAATTAATTAACTATATCAATCAATTAGCTAAGCTGCATCATATTACCATTGTAAATTTTGGTCATGCCGGCAATGGCAACATACATGTTAATTTATTAATCGATCCTAGCATTTTAAAAGAAAATGAGGCAGCAAAAATTTGCCTAGAACTTATCTTCAACAAAGTTATAGAGTTAAAAGGGACTCTATCCGGTGAACATGGCATGGGTTTGACTAAGCAACAGTATACTAGTCTAGAGTTAACCGCGGCGAATATTAACTTAATGAAACAGGTTAAAGCCGTCTTTGATCCTAATAATTTGCTAAACCCTCAATTATTAACAAATTTATAATAATAAAATCATCAACTAAAATCTAGTTTTTTGAATTCTAATCATATACAATGGGGTATTAATATTACAGAATTTATATTAGGTCGTATATAATTGTGCTCTGTGAGACTAAATCATCACCTATCGCATTTATATAGTTGACTCATATAAAATTGTCTGATCCATAAACCAAGTTCATAAATTTATAAAATCATAAATAAGCAGAGTATCAACATGGAAAAACTAAGTTCAACACTAAAACAATTATTAACTAAAGCAAACATTAGTGAAGCTGAACTAGCTAGACGTACCGGGATCGCCCAACCCATGGTTAACCGTCTTGCTACCGGTAAAAATAGAAATCCAAAATTAGAAACATTAAAACCTATAGCTAAGTACTTTAGCGTTACTTTTAGCCAATTATTAGGTGAAGAAGATTTACCTACTGATAACAGAGCAGATCAATTCAATAACCAAAGCTTTCAAGTGCCAGTCATTGCTTGGGATGTGATGGGCCAGGCTAATACCAGCGATCTTAGTCAAAACAATAGCAGCCATATGATTGCAACCACTGCTAAAGTAAGCAGTAAAGCTTTTGCTGTTCTAATCAATAATAACGAGTTTGAGCCGCGCTTTCCTACTAATACAGTATTAACCATAGAACCTGAAGCTCAAGTTAGTGACAATGATTTCGTTTTAGTTAAAAACTCTGACTCTAAATTAGTCCTAGGACAAATCAAATTAACTGGTAATTCAGCGGTTGTTAGTAATCTTAACAGTAACAACAAATCAGAACTATCTTTTGATCTGAACTCAACTGATACAGCCCAGCCTAAAGTTCTTGGCGTGCTTATTCACACTAGCTACGACTTTAAATAATGTTATCACGCCACGAGCTCTTCGTGGCGTATTTTTACTCTTGCGAGAATCATGAATAAAATATTAATGAGCGCCTGCTTATTAGGACAAAAAGTTCGATACGACGGCGGTGACTGTCAGAATAATCATTCAAGATTGCAGGGTTGGCTCGAATCAAAACGCATAGTCACTATTTGTCCAGAAATGGCTGGTGGCTTACCTACCCCTAGACCTCCCGCTGAAATACAAGGTGGAAAAACTGGTTTTCATGTATTGCAAAATACTGCAGTTGTTGCCACTAATCTTGGAGAAGATGTGACACAAGCGTTTATTGATGGCGCTCATAAAACTTTAGCGTTAGCACAAAAACACAATATTCGTGTTGCTATCTTAAAAGCTAAGAGCCCCTCTTGTGGTTCAAACTATGTTTATGATGGTACATTTTCTCGTAATCTTATTGATGGGCACGGAGTTGCTGCAGAGCTGCTTAGCCAACATGGAATAAAAATATTTGATGAACATCAAATCGACGAGGCTTTAGATTTGGCGGAATCTTTACAATAATTGTGAACCTGACAAGTTTTCTGCGTAATGCCTAAGGCCAAATAGCAAACATTACATCAATGGACAGAAACTTTTGATTGTTTCTCTTCACAAACTCTAGCGACCCTCGTAGACTTATGCACGATTACTAAAAATATAGAAAAAACTGTAAACATCAATAATTCATAACTAAAGTAATTATCGAAATATACTTGTTCTGGCGGTATAAAACTTATAGCAAGGGTAGCAATACTAGAAAACAACCCTACTCCACATGTTAAATATAATCCAATTTCACCGCCAGGGATTTTGAAAGGGCGCTGCAAGTGAGGATGATTCTTTCTTAGTTTAATCGCTGCTAAAAAAATAAAAATATAGCCGAAAAGTGCTAGCTGAGCGGTCAGGATGGACATAACGAAATACGCACTCGTCACGCTTGGCATAATTAAATATATTAAAGATAACGCAGTAAATGTCACACCTTGACAAATTAGAATATTTTGCTGAACTCCATGTTTGTTTTTCTTAGCAAAAAATTTTGGCAAACAACCATCTTCAGCAGCAACTAATAATCCTTTACTGGGACCAATCACCCACATTCCTACTGTCCCTACACTACCTAAAGCAATTAAGAAGCACATAAGGGGGAATAAATAACTCATATGCAAATAAGCAAAAAAAACTCTACAAGCATAAAACATACCACTGATTAACCCTGCTTGTAGTTGTTCCCGTGGAATAACTACTGCCACCGCTAACGACGTAGAAATAATGACAGTTAAAATAATTACGCTAGCCCACAATAATGCTCTGGGAAAGTTTTTTTGTGGGTTGTTTATGTCTCTAGCATGATATGCAGTTATCTCTATCCCAAGTAAACTATAAACTATAGTACTCAAAAATATCCAATTATTTGACTCTTCAACTGAAGGTAAAATAGCTTCATAGCTGAAATCGATAACGGGTTTATTACCCTGCATTAACCAATATAATCCTAGTGTTATTATAACTATAAGAGGCAAAAGTGTTCCAAAAATTGCCGTTATCCGACTTAATAAAGCCGATGCTTCAATCCCCTGCATATTAATATAGGTAATTAACCAGTAAACCAGCACAACAACTGAAAATATATAAGAGCTACTACTAGCAAGTTCTGGTGCGTATGGATAAATCAAAGCCACACCCAAAAAAGCTAAAATGGTAGGGTACCAACAAATGTTATATAACCATTGTAACCAAATTACAAATACCGCAAGATCATGTCCGAAGGCTTCTTTAATCCAAACATACAAGCCGCCGGCGCGCGGCAGAGCACTAGATAACTCAGCTGTTACCAATGCCGAAGGAATTAGAAAAAGTAATCCAGCAGCTAAAAAATAGGATATCAAACTATAGCCACATTGAGCGCTTAATGTTATTGACCTTAATATATCCATAGCGATGACTGTCATTAGAATAATAGTCGCCGTAGAGATTGGTTTTTTATTTGAATTATTTTGTATCACAAACTCACCCTTTTGAACCAGAGATTATTTTACAATATAAAAATAATAAAAAATATTATTTCTTTAACCAATGGCTCTTAAAAGAACAAATAACAGAAGTTGCACTCGGATTTGTCAATCCCGTGAAGAGAGAAGCGAACAGCCAGGATCTATCTTTCACAAGCACATGATTTATAGATAGATCTCTGCTCTTATGCTTCACATTTCGGCTGGGGTGAAAATCTTTGAGCTTGTAAAGAAACTTCTGTCATCTCAAATCTTGGCTTAATAAAATTACTTTTATTAAACAAAACAAATACTGTCTGTATCAGCACTAATATATCTAATAAACAACTCCGCTTTTTGATATAAAATAAATCATATTCGAGTTGTTGTTTAATTACAGAGATATTATTCTGGTTTAATGCTTCATCGTAAATTTTTTCATCATAACCCCAAGCAATTAAACCCGGCTTGACAGCAAAACGTTGTTTATAATACCAAATTTTGGCAGACAGACCATCTAGCTTTTCTGGTGAAACAACTTGCGGCCCCACAAAACTAATTTGGCTTTTAATTATATTTAGAAGAACAGGAGAATTTTCTAAATGTAATTTATTGATTAACTTACCAATAAGGCTTGGGTTGTTTTTCTTATTGAGGCAATTAAAACTATAGAGTGAAAAGGGCTTACTATGTAAACCTGTCACCAAAGTTTTATTAAATATCTTACCTTTGCGACCGAGGCTTAGCTTTAATAAAATCACGATAGTCAGCAGCAATGGCGCTAATAATAATAAACATAGGCAGGCTATGCTTTTATCTAACATTGTTTTATTTAAAATTTGCTGTTTGCTCTGAAATAATTGATTAGTATAAATAACCCAGCTTGGATCTAAGATATCAAGCTGTTGTCTACCTAATTCCTGCTCATAAAATTCCATTAATTCCATAACAACAATACCATTTTGTTTACACTCAAGTAATTGCGTCATTGGAAAGTTGCTGCGCCTGTCATCAACTGCAACAACAATCGAATTTATATTATTTTCTAAACAATAGTTTAATAAATTATTGCCAGTTTTAGTGATCATAACTAAATCTATAATGTCCTCACGTGATAAACGTTCACGCTCTCCCAATTTATGTACATAACCAACTACCACCGTCTGTAATTCTACAACTTTTTCTAATGATTGTTTTAATTGCAGAGCCTTATTGCCTGTCCCCAAAATCACTGTGCGAGATTTAGTAGCAGTAGGCTTTGTACTTACTGCAAAAATAATCCTATTAATCACAAAAAATATATAAGAATACGTTACACTTGCCAACCATACGTACCTACCGACATCTAGCATCGCAAACCAATATGAAATATTGTTTAATACAACAAGTAACAATGTCATTCCAAGGAGCCCGCGAAGATACTGTTCTTGTAAATATAGATTCATATAGTTTTGATAAAGCCCAACCAAAGAATTACACAGACAAGCGATAACCCCGTAACTCAATGCAATGATTATCAGATCTAATAAATAGCTACCTTGATTAAATCCAATGTAATTAAATATTACCCAGTTCGAATTAGTGATAACAGCTAATATAAACGACAGAATATAGAGAGTGTACTCTACACTCAATAACTTGAATAATTGTTTACCGGTATAAAACCGATAGTCTTGAATAGCGATCATTTTTTTCCCCATATAGCTTTATGCACATAATTATTTCTAGTAAATCAAAGGATTTGTCTTTATAATTTACTAAAAATTTTATTACTTAATATGCAATCAAAAACTGCTGTTTTACTTGTAAATCTTGGAACTCCAACATCAACTTCACTCAAAGCAGTGCGAGTTTTCTTACGCGAATTTTTGCTGGATCCTCGCGTCATAGACTTACCCGCGCCTATACGCAACATTTTAGTGAATTGTTTTATAGTCCCTTTTAGAGGATTTAAAACAGCCCAAGCTTATCGAGAGATCTGGACTAATGAAGGCTCACCCCTATTAGTCAATTCACGTAAATTACAACAAAAACTTAACAAAAATTTAAACAACAAGAATTCTCATTCTCACCAAGCTGATTCATCTACTGAAAACACAACTTATGATGTATTGTTAGCCATGCGCTATGGACAACCTACACTTAAAAGCATTATGGATCAACTTGAACATAACAACTATACCCGTATAATCATTCTACCGCTCTTCCCGCAGTATGCATCAGCGACAAGCGGCTCGGCCCTTGAGAAATCTCTTAAATATTTATCTGACTTTAGATATTTTCCTGAAATTTGTTGTATCAATGAATTTTATTTGAATTCTGGCTATCTTCAAAGCGTTGCAGCTATTCTAAAAAAACATTTAACTGCAAATCAGCATGTTTTATTTAGTTATCATGGTCTTCCTGAAAGACAAGCTAAACAAACGGGCTATAGCGAACAATGTTATGCAACTACTAAAGGAATTGTAGAAGTCCTGCAGTTAAGCAAAGAAAATTACTCAACTAGTTTCCAATCTCGCCTGGGTAAATTACCGTGGACTGGGCCTTATACTGTCGACATTATAAAAGATTTACGCAAGAGAAATATAAAAGATCTTTTAGTTGTTTGTCCATCATTTGTTACTGATTGTTTAGAAACACTAGAAGAAATTGGCGTTCAATTAACAGAAGAATGGTTAGAGCTTGGTGGTACATCTTTAAAACTAGTCCCCTGCCTTAATGACGATGATCATTGGGTAGAATCTTTAGCTCAGTTAATAAAAACTAAATTTACTGCATAACAAGTTTTCAGCTTGTATGTTTTAATGCCCATGATATATTTATAACTGTAGTTATAGTGAATTTAATGCATCTAATCATACAGGAGTTAATATCATGGCTGGTAATAAAACAAACACACCTAGCAATCCAGGTAAACCAGGTCAACCAGGCGGTAAGCATGGTCAACCAAGTGGTAAACCAGGACAAGGCAACCCAGGCGCAGGCAAAACTGGCGGTAAAAAGTAATTTGTACAAGCCGGGAAATTAATTTTCCTGGCTTGATTTAATTAAACATCCTCATCGTAGATAAAAACTCATAAATATTCTTAGCAACTATTATCATTTTGATTGTATACTAAGCAACAATTAATTATTATCTGTACACATATAGCACCATAGTTCTTGTGTAGTCATCATGCCTCAATGGATTAGAAGTTTTTTTACATCTACTGACAATAGTCTGCCTCCACCTTATTGGCTCGACTCTTCTGAATTTAAAGAGTCTCCTACTCTACAACGATTACACACCAAGTGGTTGCATGAAAAACCTAAGTTAAGCTTTTGGACCTGGATAAAAAATAATCACTCAGCTTTTTATGCAAATCCTAATAATCAAAAACTTTTGGCATCAAAAAAAATTAGAAATCAATACCTAAAATCCATTATATTAAAAGCGGCCTCTTTTTATCGAAACACAAAAAAAGCTGGGGTTTCACATTCATTCTGGCTTGAAGCCATGGATCCAAAACACAGAAATATTTTTTTCCTACAAAATATCTCTACAGTTTGGCTAAAAGACACTAAATCAAAATTAAATTTATGGCAATGGCTAGACAGCAAGAAACTTGATGACATACGAACCGAGTATTTATCAAACTATGGGCGCCAAGAATATTTATTACGATATGACACACAAAATGGCCTTATCTACCGTGGCACAGAAAAACAACCTTTTGATACTTCTATTTTAGATACCGATGATAATCAAGCAATGTTCGTGATGGATTTGTATCATAATGTTTATGTCAGAGAATGTAACAGGTCAAGATTCAAACATTCGTCATTTTTATCTGGAAAACAAGTGATAGCCGCTGGTATGATCAAAATCATATCAGGTAAAATTCATACAATTGATGATGATAGTGGTCATTATAGAGTTGAAGCTATACATCTAGAAAATGCACTGCAATATATTCCAAAATCCGTTCTTATTGACGGTTGCATCGTCAGGTCCCGCACCGCCTATCACTACTGGGGTGTACCTGTAAAAGTAATTGTGCCCGCTATCGGAAAAACACCAACAGAAATGATAAATATATTATTGAGCTTGCTAGCGGATCTGCTAAAACAAAATGATAAAACATACACTTTTTTGCGTTTTACAAGAATAGCTCACCCAACGAGCAGGCAAATGCATGAATTACGAAAATCATTTATTGTATTACAAGATAAGGCTCAAAATTACATCTCCAACCCTAATCAAATAAACTATGATAAGCTTAGTAACCATGCGTTTCTTTTGATAAGCGCAATTATTAGAAGTTATAATCAAGCACTGCGTAATTTGACATTGAAAGATTTAATGTTAAATGCAACAACTAATGCTGTCTCCTATGTCTCATGCTACATAGAATATATTTTCACTTTTATCTTGGTTAGACAGTCTCTGGCTACTGCTAAATTTAACAAAGGCAAGGATGATTTGATCGAAAGTATAAGTATCTTCAAACTATATTGTATAGAGCTATTAAAATCTTGTGATGAGAAACACAAAGTTGCATTATCGAGCACTAAAATGCAAGAACCTGTAACGATAACAAGAAACCCAACCACTACATTATTTTCGATTAGAACCCCTATGGCTAAATTGAGCCCATCACTTAGTATTTTTGATACTATGCATAGCGATCGGCCTGCTCTAAGCGCCTTATCAATTGAGCCGAACCAATAAGATAGTTATACTGTTTAGCAAAATATTATTTAGGAAGTTTTATGTCCCTACTGAAATCTCGAATTAATTCATTATTCCGTACATCTATAGCTAATATACCAGTGAATTTATCCACTGTTATTGCCAGAGCTTTCGTTTTCTCTGCTATCCTAACTCTTCTGTATTGCCGGCTAATCATCTGGAGATCTTTTGCAGATACTAATAGTAGCTTATTTTGGAACCTAGTCTCTATTTTAGCATTCTCTTGGCAAGATTTTATTGTGTTAATTTTGTTAGCAGGGTGCGCTTGGATTCTTGAAAAACGACGTTCCTCTTGGCAGTATTCGATCATCATAATGTTACTAGCATTACTTGTGATGTTTGTGACTGTCGCAAACGTATATGCTATGCATATTGTTGGCAGCCCACTCGATAGCTCTTGGTTAGGTGAACTTAATTTGCGCGATGCCGGCACTACCTGGCCAATGATCACTACGTATATTTCTGCTAGCATGAAGAAATTAGCAGTTATCAGCTTTATTATTGTACCACTGATCTGTCTAATCATCTCCAGGTTCCTTGTCAAACGATTGACAGCTTGTCTAATACTATTATTTGTAGGGGCTTTTGCTGCATTTATTTGCCAATTAGCGATTGGCGCGGCAAGCCTACCCGCAGAAAAACGTTTTACATTTACTAACCCAGTTTTTACTGAGTTGCATAATCTTGTGTCGCCATCGAAGAACCTGAAATATCTCAACGGCAAAGTTAAAACACAAGCCACTATTAACAAACCTTCCTACCAACAGCAACCAGTGCATGCAGCAACTTTTGACTGTTGTCGCGACCAGAACATTGTATTTATCACTATTGATACCGTACCACAAAAAGCAATCGAACGAGCGCTATCTACAAATACGACATCGAAGTATCCTAATCTATCTGAGTTATTCAATAATGGTATTGTTTTCAAAAATTTTTATGCAAATTTTCCATTATCAGCCCAGTCTATGGGATCCATGGCGACAAGTGTGCATCCTAGTTTCTCACCTGTTTTAACAACCATGGAAGAACTGCAAGATAAAGAAGTTGAGATTTTGTCATCTGTACTTTCACATCATGGGTACCATAATGCTCTTTTTATGAGTGGTCAGCTTAAATATGCAGGAGCTTATGCAATGATGAAAGGTAGGGGTTTTGATACTATCATAGATAGTGATACCATCAAGTGCAACACTGATGATAACGAAGCTATGGCACTTTATGCGCATCTGGGTGATGATTGCACTGCGCAAGCGGCTTCGCGCTGGATTAATGATCATGGTAACAAAAAATTCTTTCTTTGGGTGTGGTTCACTAATCCACACTCTCCTTATTTTGTTCGTGCAAGAGCAAAGACTGGTGGAACATTAGGGTCCGCAGAACAACACATGGCTGCTCTTGCAGAAACAGACACTGCTATAGGTGTCTTACGTAATAAGCTAAAAACCAAAAGGATCTTAGATAAAACAATATTCGTTATTGTTGGTGATCATGGTGAAGCATTTGGTGAGCATGGGCAACTTAATCATGGCTCCTCAGTTTACGAAGAACAAGTACATGTACCATTAGTCTTTTCGGGCGGTAATTTACCTAGTCACTCTCAGCAATTATATACTATTGGGAGTATGGTTGATCTTGCACCAAGCATTTTAGATATTGTCGGCATTTCATCACCAACAGGCTGGCAAGGCCGAAGTCTATTTGCTAAAGATCATCCTAATCAGGCATTTTTTGCTAGTCGACGTAGCGGTAAAATGGTTGGATTACGAGTTGGTAATATCAAATATATTCTATCAAATCTTGAGGAAGGTATTATAGCTTATAACCTAGAGAAAGATCCGGGTGAACAAAAACCATTCCGCTTAGATACTGATACTGAGAAAAAAATTATGACCAAAATTTCAGGTTATGTTGCCTATAGAAAAGCTATGAGATGGCCAACTAAAGCAACCAATTCTAATGAAATAAGAGCTGCATGAACAATTATTTTATCTAAAACAAATCACAAATACTCAATAAGTACGTAATTATTCACGCTCTTTAAGTTGAACGGATTACTTCTTCCCCTTGGGGAAGTACCTGAGCGAAGTGAAGGGGATGGGGTAAATCTTGAGTACCTCTACGGACGTGAACAATACGATCAACTTAAGAGATTATGTCACGTAAAAAAACATGTATTTCCGCACAAAACTCAAACACTTTATTGAGTAATTTTTTTACATTCTAAAGCAAACATCAAATCAGTCAGTTCATGCACAGCCCTAACTTCTAAATTGGCCTTAGCTAGCAAAGCCTTAAAATTATCCAAGGATCTTTCCTTGCCAGCTAATATGGTTAAGAGATATAAATCAATCGATGATAGTAATTTCGCATTTTTACTGACATCTAATAAGCCTTCAAAAATGAACAATCTAGCATCTACGCCCATTGAACTCTCGACATTTTTTAATATTAACTCTGCCTGCTGATCATTCCAATCATGTAATATTCTTTTCAGAATATAATCATTAGCTTTAATATTCACTTCATCAAAAAAACTTCCGACAACTTTACTAGCATTTTGATAAATAAGCTTATTTTCAACGTTAGGCAAATCAAAAAGAATAGCTCCTGTAACTTTCGGATGCTTCGATAGAATTTCATTCAATAACTGACCATTACCTCCACCAATATCAGCTACGATGCCATTAAAACTTATACTTTTCGCTATTATGGCGTCTTCTTGCCTTGAAATAATCAACATGGCTTCATCGAATCTTTTTGATAATTTCATATCACTCTTTAAAGATGAGAAGTAATCTGTTTGATAAAGCTGATTAAATGAAGCCTTACCTGTTCTGATTGAATGTGTTAAATTACCTAATGAATTCCACCTGGATTCATCATCATGCAGCAAAAACGGTTTAATAGTATTAGGATGAGTAGCAACCATGGTCTCAGAAAAATCTGTATTAACATAAAAATTATCTTCTGATTTATAAAAAACTTGATTTAAGCAAAGCAGATTCATTAGCCTAGTCAAGGCATCTTGATTTGTCCCAGTAAGCTCACAAAGCTCTTTAATTTGCATAGACCTCTCGGCAAGAGCATCCGCCAAATCTAAGTCGCAGGCAACATATAAGGCTCGAGATAGAACAACAGTTTCTAAAATTTTAAAAATATTTATCATAATAATTCATCAGTAGTTTTATTTTTTAGAGAATAATAACGCTAACTACTCGACAAGATAGATCAAAGCAATCCTAGTTTTTTGGAATAGATATATGAACTGAAGCTTGATACGCCAACCTAACCTGTTGATTAAATTGGCGTCCCCAAGGGGATTCGAACCCCTGTTGCCGCCGTGAAAGGGCAGTGTCCTAGGCCTCTAGACGATGGGGACGGATAAACTGACAAAAAAACAAAAGGGTTGTCCGCACGCAACTCCTTGTGTGAAATGGT
>CAYLXL010000002.1:52992-80304 GCA_964387745.1 uncultured Gammaproteobacteria bacterium
CCGCTGACCTCTTGCATGCCATGCAAGCGCTCTCCCAGCTGAGCTATAGCCCCTCAGCTTTTGAGATTTGTATTTTACCAGGAGTGCGTGGTATGTCAATGCTTTTTCTAGTATTTTTTATAAAATTTATTAATGCTATCTTATTCATCTGAACAAATAAAAAAATTAAGAAAAGCTTAAGAAAAAGGTTGACCTACTCACTAAAATCAGTATAATGGCTTTTGTTAGTACCTAAACTTGATTAATTAATAACAATTAGGTACCTTTCAAGAGTTTTTTAATATTAGAGGTATTATTTACAATGGCTAAGAGATCTGACAAGCGTGAGCGTTTAATTAACGCAGCAAAAGAATTATTTTACAAACAAGGTTTTAGTAACACAACCATTGCTGATATAGCAAAATTGGCTGATGTACCACTAGGGAACGTTTATTACTACTTCAAGACTAAAGATGAAATCTGTGAAGCTGTTATTATCGAACGTAACCAAGAAATTAATAATATTATTAACGAATTTAATTTATTAACTTCTGTTAAAGCTAAATTAGAAGCTCTTTTAAACTTTTATTGCGATCGTGCAGAAGAAGTATCCCAATACGGTAACCTGTTCAGCAGCTTAGTATTAGAATTGAGCAGACAACAAAATCCTTTGGCAGTAAAAGCAAGACAAACATTAAATACTTTAACTGCTTGGTTAACAACACAGTTCAAAGAATTAAATGCTGAGAGCGATGCTCCTAATCAAGCAATGAAGTTCTTATCAAGTCTTCAAGGTATGCAAGTTTTAACTTTAGCGTTCCAAGATCCTAGCATAACTGCAAAACAAGCAGCTTTACTGAAAGCTGAAATTGCAGAGCTTGCCGCACAGCCTGCTTAATAATTAGTAATTACTAATTACTTAAAAGCCCCTGTTGTATACTTTTACAACAGGGGCTTTTTTAGATTATTTTTCTAGCAGTAACTATTGCAGTAGCTATTTTACCGTAGCAAGAATTTCTTTAAGCTCACCAGACTGATATAATTCAGTGACGATATCGCAACCCCCTACTAATTCACCATTAACATATAATTGCGGAAACGTTGGCCAGTTGGCATATTTTGGCAATTCTTGACGGATGTCAGGGTTTTCAAGAATGTTTACAGTCTTATAACCCTCAATACCAGATAACTTTAAAATGTGGACTACTTGTCCCGAGAACCCACACTGTGGAAACTGAGGCGTACCCTTCATATATAAAATAATCGGGTTATTATTGATTTGTTCTTTGATTAGATCTAACGTATTTGAAGTATTTTGTTCTATCATTTGCTATTACCATTATGCAGTTTAGATTGAAATTTACTGAATTATATACATAACAGTTTAACTTGTAAATCGTAAAAACTACAGTTAGACTGGCTAACGGATTGCAGTTTACTATTCAATTTTTAATAGGAGAAATTCAGAATGGCTTTTGAATTGCCAAAGTTGCCTTATGAAAAGAACGCCCTAGAGCCTTATATTTCATCTGAAACTTTAGATTACCATTATGGCAAACATCATCAGACTTACGTCAATAATTTAAATAATCTTGTTGCAGGCACCCCTGACGAAAATAAATCTCTTGAAGACATTATCATAGGCTCAGAAGGAGCTATATTCAATAATGCTGCGCAAGTATGGAACCACAGCTTTTATTGGGAGTGTCTATCACCTAACGGTGGTAAAGAGCCCTCTGGCAAGCTCCTAGAGGCTATTAACGAGGCTTTTGGAAGTTTCCAGGAATTCCAGGCGCTGTTTACTAAAACTGCTATCAGTACGTTTGGATCAGGTTGGTCATGGCTTGTCAAAAACAAAAACGGCAAACTTGAAATCACGAGCACTTCTAATGCTGACACACCGATGAAGCATGGTCAAAAAGCTTTGTTAACTTGCGACGTTTGGGAACATGCTTATTATATAGACTACAGAAATGCTAGACCAAAATACATTGATGGATTTTGGAATTTGGTCAATTGGGAATTTGTTGCTAGTAACTTATAACAACATCTGACAAATATAATCAGACACTCGAGTGTCTGATTGTTTTTGTATTTTTACTATATGCGTTATTCTTTCTGTCACTGCTTTGGTTTATTCCTGTTTTTTGACGATTCGGTATCTTTCATATAATTTGGTTGCGATTCAACAGTACTCTTGCTGGCATAAGTAGCTGTTTTTGGCGCGTCCTGAATAAATTTTAGCATTTTACTGTTTTTTGACGATTCTGTTTCTTTCATATAATTTGGTCTCTGCTTCTTATTGACACTAGCATAAGTAACACCTGATCTTTGTTCAGATCTCTGATCTACTGAGTAATTAGTATCCATAACAGGGTCAATTTTTTTGCTTTTTCCTTCAGAAGCTACGCCTAGGGTTTTAAACAACCGACATATTTCATTGAACATTTGCTTATGATTCGCAATATGCAGTTCTTGTTCTATACCACTAGCATCATAGGCATCAATACTATCTTTTAGCAAAATATTCCGTTGTCTTAGAACCTTTCTAAAATTTTCTTTTTGAGCATCCGATATAGTCACTATCATATTAGTGCCCTCTTCCCTTGGTTTAAATTGGCTTAGTGAGAGATTGGCCCCACCTGTCTCACGGTGCATCATTTTCTGTTCACCCGGTGCGGACGTCCTATTGTTATCTGCTGGCATCGCAGCAATTTTGACAGTGTTATTCGTAAGCAATTCTTTAAGCATCTGGCTTTTGATGGTGAGCTTGTCTCCTTGCAGAGTAAAAAACTCATTGTAAATATTAGCCATATCCTCTCTCCCATATATTATAATTTCATCAAACAGCTGCAGATTAGACAGTGAATAATATAAATAGTTCAATAAAGTTTGCTTTTTTATGCAACCCTTTGATTATGAGAGGATTTTAGATATTCTAGAAATATAGATGTGCGAGCAAGTTATGCTTCGGCAGCCTCAGGCAACAACATTCCCTTAGCTACTGCCTCATCGAGAATATTATCAACAAAAGCCCATAGAGCATCTGAGCCTGGTTTCATGTCACGTAGAATATGCTTTTTAACTCTATCGACAGTAATATTATACTTACGCCAAGTATAACCATCAGTAAAGTAATTTTGTAAAAAAGGTTGCAATCTGTCTACAGTACGAGCAAACTTTGCTTCTATAGATTTTTGATCTTCATATTCATCCCATAGATCACGAAAATATTTCGCTTGATCAGTTGGTAATAAATTAAATAAACGATCAGCAGCTTTGCATTCATTACGATGCTTTTCAGCTGGATCAAAGTCTGCGTAACTAAAAATATCCCCTGCGTCAATTTCGACGATGTCATGCAAAAGTACTAATTGTAGAGTTTTGCCAAGATCAAGTTGTTGAGAGTTTGAAACGTTAGCATATTCAGACAGCACCATCACCATCATAGCTAAGTGCCAAGAGTGTTCAGCATCGTTTTCTAGACGATGCTGAAAGATTAACCGAGTTTCTCGCAAAATATTTTTAAGTTTGTCCATCTCAACTATAAATCCAATTTGTTCTTCTAAACGTTTAGAACACTTTAGATTTACGTTGTCTGACATCTTTAAATCCTTAAAAAACTTTTGCGGTTTTATTAATTACTGCTTTTTAGCTAGTTGTTCTTTAGCGGCTTCATCTAAAGCAGCTTTAAGTCTATCTGCCGGCATATAACCAGGGATCAAAGTTCCATCTTCTAACAGCATCGCTGGTGTGCCATTCAGACCAAGTTTTTGCACAAGCATCATGGACTCATTAACGACTGATTTTTTATCACACAGTTTTTTATCAGCTTTGAAGTTATCTGAAAGCTTAGCTTTATTCATCGCCTCTTGTGTATTTTTTGCACACCAAACTGTTACAGCTTTGTTGTATGAATCGCTATCTACGCCCGCTCTAGGGAATGGCATATAACGAACTTTGATGCCCTTATCAACAAATGACTGGATCTCTGAATGAAATTTGCGACAATAGCCACAATCAACATCAGTAAATACTGTTATGACATGCTCAACTTTTTTATCATCTTTTGGGCCAAAAACAACCATGCTTGATTCAGGCACAGAACTCATTAGCTCTTTTCTTGATGTTTTTCTAACATCTTCTGTTAAATTAACTTTTTGTGGTTTATCGATAGCTATGATGTTACCAATGAACATCATTTTGGCATCGCTAGATATATAGAATACCTCACCATCTGTGAGAACTTGATAATAACCTTTGATAGGTGAATTCTCCATCCTTGAGACTTTCATTTGCGGAAATTCACTATGTAATTTATCCAGTACGGCCTTGGCATCGTTTTGATTGACTTCTGGCCCTAAAGCAGCCGTCATCGCCCCTTCACTTGTATTACTATTAGAACTAGTTGGCTTTACTTCTCCTGTATTTTCAGTTTTTACTGCTTCAGAATCAGTTTTCTTTGCACAACCCACGCTACTAAATAATAAAATTGAGCAAACGAGCGACGATAAAAGTATTTTTTTATACATATCAATAATCCTTTTAATTATATAAAAATATATTTTGAATATTTTTATTACGGCTTTATATCCTAACTTAACAATTAGTCAGCTTTAACTTCTGTCTTAGCTTCTTCTTTGCTTTCTGACTTTACTTCAGTGCTTTCAACAGCAGCAGGAGCAGCAGCTTCAGCAGCAGGCGCAGCTTCAGCAGCAGGAGCAGCAGCTTCAGTAGCAGGAGTAGTTTCTACAGCAGGAGCAGCAGAAGATGAATCAGCTGGAGCAACAACATTTGCTGGTTCTTCGTTTTGGCCGCAACCAGTTAATAACGCTAAACCTAAAACAGATGATAATAATACTTTATTCATTTTAAAAATCCTTACCTAAACATTAATAATTAAAAAATTAAATACAACTACGACTGGAGTAATCCGTACTTTCTACTTTAGCATTTGATCTGTCATTTGACTACAGTTCTATGCAATTTAACGTAAATAATTTACAGCTAGTCTTAAGTCGTACCTGATTTGCCAAGACTATTTAATTAATCTTGACTTGTAGAACTAGCAGAAGCATTCGCTTTACTAGTAATCTTTTCTTTAATACGCGCTGCTTTACCAGATAGATCACGTAAATGATATAATTTTGCCTTGCGCACATTACCGCGACGCTTTACTTCAATAGATTTTACGACCGGACTATGTAACTGGAATACGCGTTCTACGCCTTCTCCATGAGAAATTTTACGTACGGTGAATGCTGAATTCATTCCACGGTTACGTTTAGCAATAACTACACCTTCAAAAGTCTGTGAACGCTCACGCTCACCTTCTTTTACTAACACTTGAACGGCAACAGTATCACCTACTGAGAACTCAGTAACGCCTTGTTTTAATTGCTCATTTTCAATTTCTTGAATGATTGGATTTTTCATAATACTCTACGGCCTCTATTATATTCTACTCTCGGACTCTAACTTAAATTCTTCTAATAATTGCATTTGCTCATGCGATAAACTTTGACACTCTAACAGATTTGGTCGCCTAAGCCAAGTCTTTCCAAGTACTTGTTTTAAGCGCCAACGCATAATTTCTTGATGATTGCCACTTAGCAAGACATCAGGTACCTTTTTATCAAAATATTCAGCTGGTCTAGTATACTGTGGATATTCTAATAGGCCAAATAAATTATCTGAAAATGATTCATTCACCACAGAACTGTCATCTCCTAATACCCCAGGCAGCAATCTAATCATGCTATCAAGCATAACTAAAGCTGCTAGCTCTCCCCCACTTAAAACATAGTCTCCTATAGAGTGCTCATAGTCCACATGCTCGTCTATTACCCGCTGATCTATACCCTCATATCTTCCACAAACTAAAACTAAAGGCTGTGAGAGGCTGACGTATTTTCGGATAATCTCTTGGGTAAGCACAGAACCTTGAGGGCTTAAGTAGATCACTTTAGTTTCAGGGTTATTCAGTTGATTCTTAGCTGTTATAATAGCCTTGCTTAGAGGCTCAGGCTTAAGTAGCATCCCAGCACCCCCGCCATAAGGCTTATCATCAACTGTCTTATATTGGTCCTCGGCAAAGTCTCGAGGATTATAACAATTGATATTCGTAGCGTTATTTCGAATGGCGCGTCCAATTACTCCAATGTTAAAGTAATTTTCAATCATGTCCGGAAATAAACTAACAACCGCAAACTTCATCAGAATTCAGGATCCCAGTCAACAATCATTGAATTATCCTCTAAATCTACAGATAAAACGTATTTGCCGAATAAATATGGGATTAAATGTTCTTTTCCAGGTGGCTTTGCATCTTGGTCTGGTTTAACAATTAAGACATCATTAGAACCCGTAGCAAGGATTTGGTCTATTCTACCTAAATATTGTTTAGAGCCATCTAGACGCTCATAAATAGTGTAAACTTGTAACCCTTCTAGATCAGCCCAGTAGTATTCACCAGGGTTGGCTTCAGAATCTATTTTAGATAAAGACTCTCGAGGGACAGCTATTTCAACAAATTGATATTTCCTAGCTTCATCACGGTCATGGCAATCAGTAATATTAGCTACAAAATTATGACCATTAGCTTTAAGAGAGTTCTTAACCACTGGCATCAGCTGCCAGTGGTTATTGTAGTTCCAATATAAGTCTTTGTATTTCAACAAGGCTGAAGACGGCTCAGTGAACGATTGGATTTTCACCTGGCCGCGAATACCATGAACTCCTGATACCTTACCTATAGTAATAAGTCTACACCCTTCGCCTTTCACCCTGCAGCTTTGTTGCGCACTTGCCTCGCTGCTCATGTACTCGCTTGTACATTTCGCTGCTCGTCTTCGCGCGCGCCTAGCTGCAGGGTGAAATTCTTTGGGTGTGTTCATGG
The DNA here is from genome assembly GCA_964387745.1 of uncultured Gammaproteobacteria bacterium. Lineage (GTDB taxonomy): Bacteria > Pseudomonadota > Gammaproteobacteria > JAGOUU01 > JAGOUU01 > JAGOUU01. The sequence goes on from CAYLXL010000002.1 coordinate 59,870, forward strand.
TACAAGATTATTAGCTTGCGCTCTCTTCAGTAGCTGCACTTTGGCTTGCTGCTTTTCTAGCTGCTTTTTTAGCTTGTAATTTAGTCTTTTTCTTTAATCTAGCTGCAGCTACCGCTTCAGGGCCTTTTGCTGCTTCTAATACTAAATTAGATACACGATCACTCAAAGTTGCACCGGTATTAACCCAGTAATTAAGACGCTCGTTATCCAGCTTTAAACGCACTTCCCCACCCTTTGCAATTGGATTGAAAAAGCCTACACGTTCGATAAAACGACCATCACGAGGATTTCTGCTATCAGCCACTACTACACTATAAAAAGGTCTTTTTTTAGCGCCGCCACGAGATAAACGAATAGTTAACATAAATATTTAATACCCTATTTTTTTTAATAATATCAACAATAACCCAGTACTATACGCGAATTTAAACAAAAATAAAACAAAAAACTAAGAAATAAGAAACAACCAGCAAAGTTAGCCAGCCATCCCATGAGTTATCAAATCGGCATCCCCGGCATTCCTCCACCGAACCCACCCAATTTAGATTGCATCATTTTCATAATGCCTGACATCCCTCCCTTCTTTGAGAATTTACGCATCATGGTCTGCATTTGATCGAATTGTTTTAATAATTTATTAATTTCCTGTATTGAGGTACCGCTACCAGAAGCAATACGTTTTTTACGTGATGCTTTGATAATCTCTGGATTTCTACGCTCTTGCACTGTCATAGACCCTATAATAGCATCTATGCCTTTGAACATGTCATCATTAACTGCTGCTTTAGCTGCGGCAGGCAATTGCCCCATACCTGGCATTTTGTCCAAGATACTGCTCATCCCGCCCATGCTGGTCATTTGTTTAATTTGCTCACGAAAGTCCTCTAGATCAAAATTACCCTTATCTAGCTTTTTAGCAAATTTAGCAGCTTTTTCTTTATCTATTTTTTGCTCAGCTTCTTCAATTAAGCTTAACACGTCACCCATGCCTAAAATTCTTGAAGCAACGCGTTCTGGGTGAAATGGCTGCAGCGCGTCTGTTTTTTCACCAACACCCATAAACTTAATTGGCTTGCCAGTTATTTCCCTAATTGATAATGCCGCACCACCACGAGCGTCACCATCAGCTTTGGTAAGAATAATACCCGTTAAAGCTAAAGCATCGTTAAACGCCTTTGCCGTGTTAGCGGCATCCTGACCAGTCATACTGTCGACCACAAATAGGGTTTCCGTCGGCTGTAAGACATTGGCGAGCTCTTTGATTTCATTCATCATGGCGCTATCAACATGTAATCTACCGGCCGTATCAACAATCAAAACGTCCACAGCTTGTTGCTTAGCTGCAACTAAAGCTGATTTGGCGATATCAACTGGCTTTTGGCTGCTGTCGCTCGGAAAGAACATCAGCTGATTATCTTCTGCTAATATTTTTAACTGTTCAATAGCAGCTGGCCTATATATATCAGCACTAACTAACATAACCTTTTTATTTTCACGTGCCTTTAGATACTTACCTAATTTTGCGCTTGTGGTTGTCTTACCAGAGCCCTGTAAACCAGCCATAAGCACGACCACTGGGGGCACAGCTTTTAAGTTTAACGTCTCATTAGCCTGCCCCATTAATAGAGTTAGCTCTTTTTTTACTAATTTAACTAAAGCCTGACCAGGAGATAAGCTTTTTAATACTTTTTGACCAATAGCTTTTTGTTTCACGTTCATGACAAACTTTTTGGTAACAGCAAGGCTCACATCTGCATCTAACAAGGCATTATGAACATCATCCAGAGCAGATTTCATATTTTTCTCGGTCAGGCGCCCTCTGCCACTTAGGTCTCTTACTGTCTGTGATAATCTTTCTGTTAGGCTATTGAACATAATTTAACATCCTGGGAAATTAAATAAATTAATCTCGGATTATACGTAAATCAGGCTATTTAAGCAAAAATAATAATTTCAGACTGTAGTATGTTTAAGTATGTTTAAGTTAGTAAAAATACGGTAAGCTTGAGTATTATAATTTTTAAAATCAAAGGGTAATCTAACTTTTGTGAATAACCAAGAAGCTCTTATCACCTTAATTATTTTAACCATCGCATCTGCTTTCTTCTCCAGTTCTGAAACAAGTATGATGGCTATTAACAGGTACCGCTTAAAACATCTCGTAAAAAGCGGTAATCGTTCTGCCAAAAGAGTCTATAAGCTCTTAGCTAAACCAGACAAACTACTAGGAGTTTTATTAATAGGTAATACTTTTGCCAACTTATTATTTTCATCAATTTTTACTCAATGGGCCATTACTACTTTTGGCGACTTAGACATACTCGGAAGCATTTTACTAACTATAGTTTCATCATTAGTTTTGATGATCTTTGCTGAATCCACGCCAAAAACCTTTGCAGCTTTATACCCACAAAAAATAGCCCTTCCTGGTTCTTGGCTTATTAAATATTTATTAATTATTTTTTACCCGTGTGTATGGTTAGTAACATTTATTGGCAATAATTTATTAAGAATGATGGGGGTCCATGTGCCTTCTCATCATAAGCATAATGAAGCGTTATCTCATGAAGAGCTGAGAACCATCGTCCATGAAAGCGGCGAACATTTCCCAGCGAAAAATACCAATATGTTATTAAGATTATTAGATCTTAATTACACTAGCGTTGAAGATGTCATGATCCCACGCAGCGAAATCATGGCTATTGATTTAGAAAATGAAACTTGGTCACATATCCAAAAAGAACTTTTAAACTGGCCACACAGTCAAGTACTTTTCTATGCCGACGAAATTGATAATATCCAAGGCTACTTAGACATTAAAGATTTAATTAAACTCATTACTGATCAGCAATTAAATAAAACTAAATTAATTGAAAATCTTAAAGAAGTTTATTTTATCCCAGAAACGACTACACTAGCCTCGCAATTATTAAATTTCCAAAATAGTCACAGAAAGTCTGGCTTAGTTGTTAACGAGTATGGTGATATCATGGGCTTTATCAGCCTGCAAGATATTCTTGAAGAAGTTGTTGGTGAATTCGATCAAGTTGAAAGTAATATTGCACCAGAGATTTCTAAAAAAAGTGATGGCAGTGTCCACATTGAAGGCGCAACTAGCGTTCGTGATATCAATCGTGAATTAAAATGGGAACTTCCAGAAGATGGCCCAAAAACTTTAAGTGGCTTAATTATTGAGCACTTGGAGCATATCCCTGAGCAGCCAATTTGTTTATTGATTAATAACTATAAGATAGAAATTTTAAGCATCCAAAAAAATACTATAAAATTAGTTAAAATTTATCCGTAAAAGATTTTAATTACGGACCAACCAAAATTATCTTGGCATATATCTATTTATATAATATGTTATATTTTTAAAGTCAGTGGAAATGTAGCTGATCACCATGATTTCATACAATAAATCATAAAATATAATAAGGATGTTTATATGCCCAATACTATACATTTTGATGTAACCCCCGTGCCTAATCTTCAAGAACTTCACATAAAAATGCGCTTAACTAGTATAAAAAAAGAGCAAAAATTTTCTATGCCTGTTTGGGTGCCCGGACATTATAAACGTGACGACTTTTCTAAATATATTCTTGCAATGGCTGCCACTGCTGATGGCAAGCCAATAAAGTTAGATCAAACCTCAGCTTCTGAATGGCTGCTACCGCAGGATGCTGAAGAACTTGAAATTAGCTATATATATTTTTGCAATAAACTCACAGTAGAATCTGCTTACATGGATGATGAAATTTTCACCACAGATAGCGGTGCTATTTTTTTAAGAGCTCTCGACTATAATGCCAACTATACCATCAGTTTAAATAGACCAAGCGGCGAAAAATTTAATACATGGCAATGCAGTACTGCTATGACGCCTATGGACGCCGAACTCCATCAATTCGGAACTTTTACAGCAAAAGACTACGAAGAATTAATTGATCACCCTATTTTAATGGGCCAATTAGATATAGTTACTTTTGATGTAAATGGCGTCCCGCATGATCTCGTACTTGCTGGCGATCATGACGCTGATAAACACGAACTGGCTCGCAAGCTCCAACTGATGTGTACTGCTCAAATGAACACTTTTCACGCAGATGCAAAACAATTATTTCCCCGCTACATGTTTAATACTATAGTCTCTGCATCAGGGTATGGCGGCTTAGAACACCGAGCAAGTACTAACTTACAAATACCAAGAAAAGATTTGTCTACCGATACTTTTATGTCACTCGCCAGCCATGAGTACTTTCACTTATGGAACGTAAAAAGATTTAAACCTGTAGAATTTGTTCCTTATGACTTTACTAAAGAATCCTATACAACTTTGCTTTGGCTATCTGAAGGCTTTACTAGTTATTATATGTATCTCATGCTATTAAGGGCACAAATAAATGACGCCAATACTTTTTTAACCAACATTGCCAAAACTATATCTGGGCTGAAAAGAACTCCAGGTAGATTCCGTCAAACTTTAGAACAATCCAGTTTGGAAGCCTGGACTAAATTTTATCAAAGAGACGAAAACACACCTAATACTTGTATAAGTTATTACACTAAAGGTGCATTGACTGGCTTAATTGTCGATTTAAGTTTACGTTACAAAACTGATGGACGTGTGACTTTAGATGATGTCATGCGCAAGCTGTGGCAGGATTTTGGCTTAAAAAATATTGGTCTTAAAAAAGGTGATTTCGAACGTGTCTGTATGGAATTATCCGGAAGTGATCTAGCACCTTTATTTGAACATTTACTAAATAGTACCGATGATTTCAATTTTGTCGAATTATTCAAACAATTTGCTATTGATTGCAGTTTCATGCAAAGTGCCGAACAAAAAGCTTGGTGGGAAACAGAAGCATGGCTAGGATTTAATACTATCACTAAAAGCGACCCTCCAGAAATCAGCACAGTTTATGACAACGGTCCGGCAAAAACTAGCGGGCTTATTAGTGGAGACAAAATTAGTAAAATTGATGGTAAGCCGCCAGAACTAAAAGATGGCAAACTAGTCACTGATTCTTTATTGGTAGGAAAACCTGTCATTATAGAATACACACGAAAACGTGATGAACGATTACGAACTGCTCTTGTTACGCCTGCTTTTAAACCAGCTACAGAATGTACTTTGATTCCATCATTAGTTGCAGATTCTGCAGCTATAGAAAGGCGTGATAAATGGTTGGGTTTATAATTACTCTCTTCTCGATAGGAACATGAACTGGGTTCTGAAACTAGAACCCATTAATTTTTTATAAGCATCTGGTATGTTTAAAGACTGTCACGGATTAATTATAGACAGTTATGGCATCTAAACTGCCAACAATATTCGCTTGAATCATCACTTTTTTATTAGCAATCATAGCCATGTTAGCGACGTCTAATAATTGTTGATAATTGTAATTAAAAGCACCATTAGCTCTGCGCCACATACAAACTTCTTTGTATTTTGCGTCATTGACGCAGATAGTAAAGCCAGGTTCTTGGTTATTCTCATTAGAGACAGTAAGTTTAGTAATAGGACCTTGTGCCTTGTCAACGTCCATTGCCACAGCCTGCGCAGCTAAAAGAGTTGAAGTCAATATAGTAGTAATAAAAATAGATTTCAGATATCTAAACATGCTAACCTCCTGATTTCTATAGCATGAACTAACGCTATGCGATTATTCTATTATTCTACTATTCTATCATTTTATTAGCAAACTGTCTTAAGATAATCAAGATAAAAGCTTAAGCGGCAAATACTCGGGCGTCCATAATTTAGCCTTTATTCGAGTATCAACTTCTTCTGCAGAAACTGGTTTTGCTACGCCATCTTGAATAGCCTGCATTGCAACTGCTTTTGCAATTTTTTGTGAAATCACATAGGCATCTTTCAATCGCGGTAATAATGGCGCAGTTGGATCTTGTAAAATTGGCGCATTGTCACTTAAAACTTCACAAGCAGCCCAAATCATATTGTCTGTTACGACTGTTGGTTTAACCGCACAAATACCTAAGCCTATCCCAGGAAATACTAGAGCATTATTACTTTGTGCTATTTCATATGTTCTATTATTATAAGTAATTGGCTGAAATGGACTACCTGTAGCAATTAAAGCCTTACCATTAGTCCAGGCTACTAAGTCTTTTGGGCTAGCCTCACAACGCTCTGGTGGATTAGATAGAGGCAAAATAATTGGTCTGGTATTTTTATTTTTTAAATGCTCAACCATACGTGTAACTATACTTTCTGAAAAAGCACCGCTTACAGCTGAACAACCAATTAATACCGTCGGCTGAACATTTTCGATTACATCATACAAGCTTATGTGATTCTTTTGAACACATTGCCAATTTTGTACTTCTTGCGAATTGCGACAATAAGGCTTTTGGAAAAAAATAATTTCTGGGGAATTATCGAGTAACAAACCATGACGGTCAACCAACCAGAATTTTGAATAAGCCTCAGCTTCGCTTAAACCTGAGCTGACTAAGGCTCTAAATATTTGATCAGCAATACCAACACCAGCACTACCTGCGCCAAAAATAACAATTTTTTGATCACTTAATTTTTGTCGATTGGTTTTAACCCCAGCTAACACGGTGGCACAGGCAACTGCCCCAGTGCCTTGAATGTCATCATTGAAACTACAAATCTTATCTACATAGGTATCGAGAATTTTTCTTGCATTGTCACGACCAAAATCCTCCCAATGTAAAAACACATCAGGAATATTTTTTTTAACTGCGGTCACAAACATCTCAATAAACTCATCATATTCTGCCCCAGTAATCCGCGGCTGACGCCAGCCTAAATACATTGGGTCATTTAATAACGCTTCATTATTTGTACCAACATCTAAAAATACAGGTAGAGTAAAGCCCGGGAATAAGCCGCCACAAATAGTGTAAACCATAAGTTTAGCAATGGTAATGTCCATGCCTCCCACGCCCTGATCGCCAATACCCAAGACTCGCTCACCGTCACTTGCAACAATGATATCGATCATCGGATGAGTACGGTTAGCTAAAATCTCTGGGATTTTATGTCTATCAGGATAAGCGATATATAATCCTCGAGGCGCTCGAAACTCACTGCTATACCGTTGTACGGCCGTCCCAACTATAGGTGTATATATTACGGGCAACAATTCTTCAGTATATATAGAACATAACTTATAAAATAATGTCTCATTTTGATTAAGAACGCTATTTAGATATATATTTTTATTTAAATTATTATCATAACGCTGTAATTGGTCATAAGATCTTTTGACCTGATCATCTAACGTCTCAATGCGATAAGGTAATTTACCCAAAATCTTGAATTCTTCACGTTCTGCATAAGTAAAAGCAGTGCCCTTATTAAGCACCCCGCTATTTAATAAACTTTTGCCAGTCAAGCTAGTCTCTAGATACTTAAAACCAGTCTTAGGATCGAAATTGAGTTTAAAATTGCTTTTCATGATGATGGATTATAATATCACTTAACACGCCCGTAATTATCTTGATAGCGTATAATATCATCTTCACCCAAATAGTCACCTGTTTGGACTTCAATAATAATCAAATGTTCAGTTTTAGATGGATTACTAATTCTATGCTTCACACCCACAGGTATCGAGATCGTATCATTGACCTTAAGATCAAGCTTCTCAGTATCCCTAATAATCTCAGCCTGCCCCCTAACAATAACCCAATGTTCTGAGCGATGGCCATGTTCTTGTAAAGACATAGCTGCACCTGGTTTAACAATGAGTTTTTTTACTTTGTAACCCTCGTTGTCATTAAGAATAATATATTCACCCCATGGTCTATGGACATGGCTATGTTCTAAAAATTCTTTTTTATTCTCTAAAATAGAGTTTTCTACAATATTCCGAAGATTTTGCGAGTTGTCTAAAGATGTAACTAAGACAGCGTCAGGTGTTTCTATCACACTTAAGTTTTCCACATCGGCTACAACGATTAATCTACTATCAGAACGAAGATAGCAATTATCAACATTATCGTTATAAATAACATTTCCCATAACTACATTATTATTAGAATCTTTATTCGATTGCTGCCAGACGCCATGCCAGCATCCCACATCTGACCATTCACCATCATATTTTGCAACTACCATACTTGGAACATTTTGCATAATCGCATAGTCTATAGATATGGGCTGTATTTTTTCAAAATATTTATTATCAAACCCAATAAACTCATGGTCGCTTGCTTGAGTACTTATCGTATCTTGACATATCCGTAATAATTCTGGTTGAAACTCTGCACATAACTCTAAAAATAATTCTGAACGGAACATAAACATTCCGCTATTCCAAAAACAATCCTGTGATTCAATTAATTTTTCTGCCACATGTAGTTTTGGCTTTTCAATAAATCTTTTTACATTAAAACATTCATTTCCTAAATTATGAGTAAGATCAGCATTAACATAACCATAAGCAATTTCTGGGTACCGTGGTGTAATACCAAAAGTTACTATATTATTTTGGGTATATTTTTCTGCCTCACTTACTCTTTGCAAAAAATATTTATTATCCGACATATAATGATCAGATGGTAAAACTAAAATATTGGCGTTTTTATATCTATTAGCTATATATAATACTGCTAATATAATTGCCGCTGCTGTATCTTTGCGCATTGGCTCTAAAATAATCTCTTCAGGTGTAATATTTAACTCGCGACACTGATCAGCGACCAGAAATCTATGCTCGCTATCACAAACTAAAATGGGATCATGCGTAAATGGATTGATGTTATGAGATGCATTTTCACGGTTACAACGTAAAATAGTTTGTTGCAATAGGCTTTTGGAAATAAGATTTTGCAGGGTCGCATCGCCTATGCGATCATCGATTAACGGCATAAAATGCTTAGGTTTAGACTTGCGTGATAACGGCCACAGTCTGGATCCTACACCGCCACTTAATATTACTGGAATCAGCATATTAAACCTATATTTATTTTGTCGATTTGTTATTATTATTTTTTATATTTATAATAAATATTTTATATGACGCGTACTATATTGCGCATATAATATAGTTTAGTATCATTCTAAAATATTTACATAACATTTATACAAGGCTGTATACAGCATAGGGATTTCAATGTCTTATTTAATGGCTACTTATAACCCTCTACCTATATCGTTTACTAAAGGCGAAGGCAGCTGGCTAATAGACAAAGATAATAATAAATACTTAGATGCTCTAGGTGGCATTGCTGTATCGTCTATTGGCCACAGCCATCCTAATCTAGTAAAAGCGATCAAAGAGCAGGCTGATAAATTACTGCATTTATCTAATGTGGTAATGATTCCAGAGCAAAATATCTTAGCTGAAAAATTATGTAAATTATCTGGTATGGATCAGGCGTTCTTTTGTAATAGTGGCGCAGAAGCTAACGAATGCGCCATCAAATTAGCACGGATGTTCGGCCATAAAAATAATATTGAGAATCCACAAATTATCGTAACCGATAAGTCTTTTCATGGCAGAACATTGGCTACTATTTCTGCTAGCGGTAATCGTAAAATCCAAGCTGGTTTTGAACCATTAGTGCAAGGCTTTATTCGTGTGCCCTATAATGATCTGCCCGCTGTGCGTGAAATTGCCAAACACAATAAAAATATAGTGGCTATTTTTTTAGAACCCGTTCAAGGCGAAGGCGGGGTTAATATTCCCAATCAAGACTACCTACCAGGCCTCAAACAAATCTGTAGTGAAAATAATTGGCTGTTTATGCTCGATGAAGTTCAAAGTGGTATAGGTCGTACAGGTAAATGGTTTGGTTTTCAGCACTATAAGAATTTAATTCCTGATGTTATTACTTTAGCTAAAGGTCTAGGTGGTGGTATTCCGATTGCTGCTTGTGTAGCTGCGGGAGCAGCGAAAGATTTATTTCAATTTGGTAACCATGGTACGACTTTTGGCGGCAATCCTTTATGTTGTCATGCCTCTTCAGCTGTACTAGATACCATAGAGGCAGAGAAACTTTGTGATAACTCAGCCAAACTTGGTGATAAACTTTTGGCTATGTTAAAAGATAAGTTAAGTAATTTACCTCAAGTAGTAAATATTCGTGGTCAAGGCTTATGGGTAGGAATAGAATTAAACCGACCTTGCCGTGAAATTTTAGATATAGCTCTAAAGCATAAAATATTATTCAGCATTACAGCTTTGAATACTATTCGTTTAGCGCCGCCACTAAATATTACTGCACAGGAAATAGATATCTTAGTAGATAAACTATTTACAATTATTGCTGAGTATGGTCAATCATAGTCGCACATCAGGGCCGCGCGGGGCTATCCCGCAGCGCACGGCTCTGCTATCTTTTATTCATTCTGTAACAAAACTAACATCTACAAAAAATAATTTTTAAAAATTTTTTTTCATAATTTTTTATTATTCACCAACTCGTTGAAAGACAAAAAACAATTCCACTTATCCACGTTTATCTACACGATATACAGGATGCTTTCACATCTTTTCCACAGACTTATCCACTTGCAATTTCAAGGGAAACACTCTATCTTGTAATAGAAACTAGAAATACCCCCTACATATAGTGGGTCAACAAAGATATAAATAATTATCAACATAACATAATTAAACACTCAGCTGTACCACGTGATAACTTAAGATTCAAGCAAAAGCCGTATAAGCAGTAATAAATAAATGTAGTCTTTTAATAAGTTTGTAACTTACCAGATAATAATTGTGGAGAAAACTTGTCCAATGGATATAACCAAAGATAACGAAGTCAGTAGTACTCTCAATGTAAAAAATAATGTTACCATGAATACCGCAAACTCAACTAATAATCTGAGTAATCATATTGATGGCCAAATTCCAAATGTTATCCGAGTAATCAGACGTAACAACTCAGTTACTAATTATGACGATAATAAAATAGCTGTAGCTATGTCAAAAGCTTTCTTGGCTGTTGAAGGCAATAATGCAGCAGCATCTTCACGAATTCACGACTTAGTAACAAAGCTTACAACAGACATTACTAAAGCATTCAGACGACGTCTACCGACTGGTGGTATCATTCATATCGAAGACATTCAAGATCAGGTTGAACTGGCTCTGATGCGTTCTGGCGAGCATAAAGTGGCACGTTCTTATGTACTTTATCGTGAAGAACAATCTAAAGCCCGTAAAGAAAACTTAACTGCTAACAAAGATCTCACTCACAATATCAAAGTCACCCTGCCTAATGGTGAACAAGGTAACTTACCAGTTGATCATCTTAAGGCTCTAATCACTGAAGCTTGCTCAGGTCTTAAAGAAGTGGATGCTAAATTAATCTTCGATGCTACAGTCAAAAACATATTTGACGGCGTACCTCTTAAAGACGTATATAAAGCAATGATTATGTCAGCAAGACCGCTAATAGAGCAAGAACCAAATTATTCATTTGTAACAGCAAGATTATTAATGCATGAATGCCGCACTGAAACTGTTACTTATTTTGGTCATCAAGGTGATATAACGCAAGCGCAAATGGCTGAGCTTTATCCTCAAGTGTTCAAACAATATATTGCCCGTGGTATTGAAATAAAGCGCTTAGATGAAAAACTCTTAAGTTTTGATTTAGAAAAGTTAGGCCAAGCTATTAAGGCTAATGCTAGTCGTGATTTACAATTTACCTACTTAGGTTTACAGACGTTATACGATCGTTACTTTATTCATGATGGCGGCAACCGTATAGAATTACCACAAACTTTCTTTATGCGTGTAGCTATGGGCTTGGCAATAAGTGAAGATCCAAAAGAAAAAAACGATCGTGCAATTGAATTTTATAATATTCTTTCTAGTTTTGACTTTATGAGTTCAACACCTACATTGTTTAACTCAGGCACTATTCGCTCACAATTATCTAGCTGCTATTTAACTACTGTACCTGATGATTTAGCGGGTATTTATAATGCCATTAAAGACAACGCATTATTATCTAAATACGCTGGTGGTTTAGGTAATGACTGGACGCCTGTGCGCGGTTTAAATGCTCATATAGAAGGTACCAATGGCAAATCACAAGGCGTAGTGCCTTTCTTAAAAGTTGCAAATGACACTGCTGTAGCAGTGAATCAAGGCGGTAAGCGTAAAGGCGCGGTCTGTGCTTATATGGAAACTTGGCACGTGGATATTGAAGAATTCTTAGAATTAAGAAAAAACACAGGTGATGATCGTCGTCGTACTCATGATATGAATACAGCTAATTGGATTCCAGATTTATTCATGAAGCGCGTGTATGCTAAAGAAGATTGGACTTTATTCTCCCCAGATGAAGTGATCGATCTCCATGACACTTTCGGTAAAGATTTTGAACAAAAATACTTAGCTTATGAAAACTTAGCGCAAACTGGCAAAATCAGAAACTTTAAAAAAGTCTCTGCAGTAAGTTTATGGCGCAAAATGTTAGGTTTATTATTTGAAACTGGTCATCCTTGGATTACTTTTAAAGACCCATGTAACATTCGCTCGCCGCAGCAACACGTAGGTGTAGTACATAGCTCTAACTTATGCACTGAAATTACTTTAAATACTTCTATTGATGAAATTGCGGTTTGTAATTTAGGTAGTGTTAATTTAATTCAACATATCGATCCGATTACTAATCAATTAGACAAGAAAAAATTAGAGAAGACTATTAAGACCGCTATCAGAATGCTTGATAACGTGATTGATATTAACTTTTATTCTGTACCACAAGCAAAAACATCTAATTTACGTCACCGCCCTATTGGTATGGGTATTATGGGCTTCCAAGACGTACTGTATAAGCTCAATATACCTTATGGTTCTCAGCAAGCCGTAGACTTTGCCGATGAATCAATGGAATATATAAGTTACTATGCTATATCTTCTTCAGTAGATTTAGCTGCAGAGCGTGGCAGCTATGAGACTTATCCTGGCTCATTATGGAGCCAAGGTATACTACCAATTGACTCGATTAAACTACTAAAACAACATCGTGGTGGCTATGTTGATCTTGATGAAAGCTTTACTCTTGATTGGGAAAGTTTAAGACAAAAAGTCAAAACCATTGGTATGCGTAACTCAAATACTATGGCAATTGCTCCTACGGCAACTATATCAAATATATGTGGTGTTAGTCAGTCGATAGAACCTACTTATCAAAACTTATTTGTTAAATCTAATTTATCGGGTGAGTTTACTGTTATTAACCCTTATTTAGTAGCTGATTTAAAGGCTCTAAATTTATGGGACAATGTAATGGTTAATGATCTGAAATATTTTAACGGTAGCGTTGTTAATATTGATCGTATCCCGCAACACCTGAAAGATAAATATAAAACAGCGTTTGAGATTGAACCAGAGTATTTAATTGATTCAGCAGCTCGACGCCAAAAATGGATTGATCAAGGTCAATCACTAAACTTATACATGGCGCAAGCATCCGGTCCAAAATTAGATAAAATGTATAAACATGCTTGGGTTCGTGGTCTTAAAACGACTTATTACTTACGAAGCTTAGGTGCAACGAATGCTGAGAAATCAACCGTCAACGATACGAGTTTAAATGCCGTAAAAGTAACAACGACAACTACAGCGCCACTGGCATGTTCAATCGACAATCCAGATTGTGAAGCTTGTCAATAATAATAAATAACTAGAAAACTGGAGAATTACAATTTATGGATCAACTAGACATAACTACCAGACCATCTGGAGTAAAAAGTAAAGCAGGCGTAACCGGTCTTGAGCAAATTGAATTAGGTGCTGCACGTATTCAGGTTGACGATAAAAAAATTATCAATTGCCGTGCTGATCTTAATCAATTAGTGCCATTTAAGTATACTTGGGCTTGGGACAAATATTTAAATGCTTGTGCTAACCATTGGATGCCTAATGAAATTAACATGTCAGCAGACATTGCTCTTTGGAAAGATCCAAATGGTTTAACTGATGATGAGAGAACTATTATCGAGAGAACGTTAGGTTTCTTCTCAACTGCAGACTCTTTAGTTGCTAATAACTTAGTATTAGCTGTTTATAAACACATTACTAATCCTGAATGCCGTCAGTATTTATTACGTCAAGCATTTGAAGAGGCGTTACATACTCACTCTTATCAATATATTATTGAAAGCTTAAGTTTAGATGAAGCACGTGTGTTTAATATGTACCGCGAAGTACCTGCTGTTGCTACTAAAGCTGCTTGGGCGCTACCATTTACACAAAGCTTAAGTGATCCTTCTTTCAATACAGGTTCACTAGAAGACAACCAAAGATTACTACGTGATTTAATTGCGTTTTACGTTGTCTTTGAAGGAATATTTTTCTATGTTGGCTTTGTGCAAATTTTATCACTCGGCCGTCGTAATAAAATGGTTGGTACATCTGAACAGATTCAATATATCTTGCGTGATGAATCAATGCATATGAACTTTGGTATTGACGTTATTAACCAAATTAAAGCAGAAAATCCTGAATTATGGACTGCTAGCTTCCAACAGCAAGCAATCAAAATGATCAGAGACGGTGTTGATTTAGAGTATCAATACGCAGTAGATACAATGCCGCGTGGTATCTTAGGCCTTAATGCTAAAATGTTCCAAGAGTACTTATACTTTATTGCTAACCGTCGCTGTGCTCAGATTGGTCTACCAGAACAATACCCTGGCGCTGAGAATCCTTTCCCATGGATGAGCGAAATGTTAGATCTGAAAAAAGAAAAGAACTTCTTTGAAACCCGCGTTATCGAGTACCAAACAGGTGGTGCGTTAAGTTGGGATGATTAAAGTTTAGTTTAGTTTAGTTTTATTGTTTTAGTTCCCCATAAAGCCAAGTTTATACCCGTGAGCTTGGCTTTATTCTTTTCTTCAAGAGTAAAGTTGATTTTTCAGGCTGTGAAGGCCTAAAAAGACTATCTTCAGAAAAATACCAGCATAATCAAGTGGTTACACTTTATTATTGTGATTAATATTGGCGTTTATTTCGAATTTATCCCCCTTTAAAAACCGTTATTCTATATTCTTATCCCCCTTAAAAAAACACTTTTAGTTAATTTTATCCCCTGGTTTTTTACCATTTTTTGTAATAGACTTATTATTATGAAAAGAACTTTATTAAACGAACTGATTGATTGGAAAACGCAGCCTTTAAGAATGCCGCTGATTATACGTGGAGCTAGACAGGTTGGAAAGTCATGGTTAATTGACGAGTTTAGTAAGCAATTTAAATCATATGTAAAAATCAATTTTGATAAGCAGGAAAAAGCAAAAACTATCTTTGCCGGTGATATTAATATACCAACTATTCTTGAACGGCTATCGTTATATGCCGGTCAAACTATTATTCCTGGAGAAACCTTACTATTTTTTGATGAAGCACAGGAGTGTGAAAACTGCCTAAAGGCGTTAAGATACTTCAAAGAAGAATGCACAGAATTGCATGTTATTGCAGCTGGATCATTGATTGATTTTACTTTAGAAAAAATTGGTGTTCCTGTAGGACGAGTTCAGTTCCTTTACCTTTATCCTTTATCTTTTACAGAGTTTTTAATCGCCAATAATCGCAGAGATTTAGTCACTTATATTGATTCTCAGAAGTCTGATCTACTCATTCACGAAACAATTAATGATTTTTTGAAAACTTATTTATGGTTAGGAGGAATGCCAGCAGTTGTCGCTGCATGGCTACAATATAAAAATGCAGTCGAGTGTCAAAAATTGCAAGAAGCTATAATTTTATCTTACAAGCAAGACTTTGAAAAATACGCAAAAAAAAATCAGATTACTAATGTCGAAAAAGTTTTTGAATCAATCCCTTTGCAGCTAGGCTGCAAATTTAAATTTACCAACGTAGATGAAGGACTAAAGGCATTACCCGTCAAACAAGCTTTATTGTTACTTATTAAAGCTGGTATAGCGCATCCGTGTCATCACTCCTCAGGACAAACAATTTTATTGGCTGCAGAAAAAGATAACAAAAAATTTAAAATATTCTTTATTGATGTAGGTCTAGCGCAAAAAATGTTAGGTTTAAATTTAAAAGATTGGGTCACACAAGCATTAGATTTAAAAATTTTAGGCAGTATAGCAGAGCAGCTAGTTGCTCAAGAATATATTGCTTATTCTAAAAGCAGCGCGCCCTCTGAGCTTTATTATTGGCATCGCGAAGAAAAAAGTAGTAACGCTGAAGTTGATTTTTTGTTTACCAAAAGGGGTAAGGTTTTCCCAGTGGAAGTCAAGGCAGGCATTAAAGGTGGTATGAAAAGCTTAAATTCTTTTTTAAATACTCACCCCAATTCACCCTTTGGTTTGAAAATTTCAAATAATGTATATTCTGTGCAACCATCTTTTGAAGAAATAGCATTATATGGCATTGCTGCATGGTTTAAAAACTAGAGTAATTCCACACTATGAAAACCCTACGATTAATATTAGGTGACCAGCTTTCAGAACACATTTCTTCTCTAAAAAATATTAATAAAAAAGAAGATATTATTCTTATGGCTGAAGTCTGGGATGAGACCAAATACGTTAAACATCATCCCAAAAAAATAGCTTTTATTTTTTCAGCAATGCGACATTTTGCCGCCGCGCTTGCCCACCGAAATTATCAATTAGAATATATTAAATTAGATACTAAAAATAAAAACAGCAGTTTCTCTAGTGCGGTGAAAGATACAGTAAAAAAACATGCCATTACAAAAATTATTGTCACTCACCCTGGTGAGTACCGAGTACTTACTGAAATAAAAAACTGGACAAAGTCTCTAAATATTGATGTCGAGATCAGAGATGATGATAGATTTATGTGTGGCATCGATGAGTTTGCTGAGTGGGAGCAAAAATTCAAACAACCGCGCATGGAGTTTTTCTACCGCTACATGCGATTAAAACATAATATATTAATGACGAATCATAAACCCATTGGCGGCAAATGGAACTATGATAATGATAATCGCAAACCAGCAAATAACAGTATCAAGCCTAATAAAATATTTAAAGTCAAGCCAGATAAGATCACTCAAGAAGTCATTCAATTAGTTTCAGATACATTCAGTGATCACTTTGGTGATGTTGAGCCCTTTTATTTTGCCGTAACCAGACAAGATGCCTTAAAATGCTTACAGCATTTTATTGAAAATAATTTATCAAACTTTGGCGACTATCAAGATGTCATGCTCGAAGGTGAACCATGGATGTATCACTCGCACTTAAGTCAGTATATTAATATAGGGTTACTTACACCTAAAGAGTGTATTGTTGCAGCTGAACAGGCTTACAAACAAAATAAACTGCCAATCAACTGTGTTGAAGGCTTCATCAGGCAAATTCTTGGCTGGCGTGAATACGTCAGAGGCGTTTATTGGCTTAAGATGCCAGAATATTACCAATTAAATCATTTAGAAGCTAAAGGTAAATTACCTAATTTCTTTTGGTCAGGTAAAACCAAAATGAACTGTCTTAAAAACTGTATTACCGAAACCAAGCAAAATGCCTACGCACACCATATTCAAAGACTCATGGTGATAGGTAATTTCTGTTTATTAGCAGGATTAGATCCTAAGTATGTCAACGAATGGTATCTTCTCGTCTATGCTGATGCCTACGAATGGGTTGAGCTGCCTAATGTTACCGGGATGATTCTGTACGCAGATAATGGTTATGTCGCTAGTAAGCCCTATGCGGCAAGTGGTAACTATATTAATAAGATGTCTGATTATTGTAAAAAATGTGAGTATAACGTTAAAGAAAAGACTGGCGAAAGTGCTTGCCCCTTTAATTATTTATACTGGAACTTTTTTATTAATAACAAATCTCTTTTTAGAAATAATCCACGTCTGGCTTTTGTCTATAATACGTTAAATAAAATGGATGATTCAGCAATAAATAGCATAGTCAAAAGTAGTGAAAAGTTTATCAAAAATTTGCGTACTGATTATGAATCTTGATCTTAACTATAGGGAACAGAAATTACTGTGCCTGGAATAGACTATGAAATGACTATGAAATAGACTTTGGAATAGCCTTAGTAATAACTCTGCTGAGCAATAATATGAATAGTTGTCAGCGAACTTAGTCTAGGCACCCTATTTTTCTATTTTTACTAATTTTACTAATGATATCAAAGAGTTTAACAAAAAATCTTTAAGTACTAGAAACTTCTGGTATAATAGTAACTTATTAAACTTACATTGTGTTAATTAACTAAGTTTCTGTAGAGAGTCGATGAATATATCATTAGAAGTTGCTAATCAAATTTTGGCTGAAATCAAACCTGAGTTCAATACTCGTGAAAATTGTCAAATGTTGACTGCCTTAGATGGAACTCATGTAGGCATACTCAAAACGGGACTGTATTTCCTCAGCAAGCCCGATTGGTACCCTCAGAATTCAATCTTAACCAGGCCAAATCTTGCCCATTTTATTTCTAATATCGCTGATGGCCAGGAGCTAATTGCCGCTTTCGAGGAGCTAAAACTTAAAGGTAATTTTTGTCAGATCAATTTCGACTATATTATAAAACATCCTTCATTTGCAAAGAAACTAGCAATTGGAATAAATAAGCTGAATCAGGTAAGCAATCAGGCTCAACCCTACATAGAAATTCTTTTAGCGTACCCACAGTATGCCGATCTTCTTGGGCTTGGTATTAGTCAGTTGATAGCGGTTAACAGTCATACCGAAAAGAATTTAGAAATTCTCACTAGCAATCCACAATTTGCCCACATACTCGGCACCGGAATTAATATTTTAAAATCTGCCAAGATTCTAACGGCTCAATATAAGCAAGCATTAGTTGCGAATGCTTCGAATGCTATCGAATTGGCAGAAGCAATAACAGCATTACACGGAGCAAATCTTCACATCCCACATTTCATTGAAATCCTGATCACAAATCCAGAGCATGCTAGGGATTTCAGTGATGCCTTGTTGGAACTACATAAGATAAACATTTTAGATCGTGAAACTCAGCTTGCCTTACTAGCAAATCCAGCTCAATCAAAAGGTCTAAAATGTGCTCTAATAGCACTACATAGGGCAAAAGTTTTAACTTCAATATCACGAGATCTTTTAATTTCAAAAATCACGCAGTTACCAAAAATTAGCCCTGGACTTGAAGTATTATCTGTATCCAATTGTTTGAATGACGATAACATGAGCTTGCTATTTAGTCATCCTGAGCATGCATTGGCTATTGCAAATGCAATTGTAGCTTTAAAATATTCAAACATTCTAAATGATGACAACATGAAAGCTCTCATTGATCAGATTGAACATATAGAAAACATTGCTATAGTGCTCTGCATATTAGAAAAATCCTCGCTATTAAATGCTACTATTTTTGGAAAATATATACCTTACGCAAGTTACTCAGAAATGATTGCCAACGAGCTTAATAGATATACATGTTACGCGAATATTTCTTCAGCATCCAACATTAAAGCATATCGAGATTACACTAAAGAGTATCGCCTTCAAATCAAGCGGCGTTTAGATGAATTACTAATGTTTGCGCCAAGCGATATGCGCGAGCGTGCATTAGAAGAAACCATTAACCCTACTAATCCCACAACTGTGGCATTAAAAAAATTATTTGAAACAAATGGTCTGATGAATGTTCCTTCTAACCATGATTGTTATGATTTGCTAGACCCTGTTTCTAAAATCTTTATCCAACGTCCGGTTATTCTAACAAATGATCCAAATAGATTCTGGGAATGGTCTAGTTTAGTCTATCTAGTAAGTCATGACCGGTATGGTACCTATCTTAATCCGGTTACAAATACACAATATAAAACAAGCGACATACAAGATGCTAAAGAGTTATATCATCAAAAAGCTGCTGCCTTAATCTCAGCCAGAACTCAAGAAATCATCCAAGAAGCGAAGCTTGAAATAGATAATATATTAGTGTCAAAACTCAAAACATCTTTAATGAGTGCCTATCAAGCTCGGCATTTAATTCAGGATTTTTTTGAATTAGCTCTTGAAATTGAAGAACAAGGTACGGCAAGTCATGTAGAATTTCCCGAAAATCTTGATAGTTTAATCACAGATAAAACAAAAGATCTTCTTTCTCGCATAAATGTTACTTTCTCTGATATTGCAAGGGATTATCAATATAAGAGTTACACAATTGAAGATCTAATAAAACATGCCATGCCTAAAATCATTCATGAAACAACTAAAAGCATCAAAGATCGCCCTACTCAAATAAAGAAAACTTCTGCGATGAGACAAGAGTTTAATAACGAATTGATGAGAGTTAGACGAATACAAAACCTTGGCATTCGAGCTAGATATCCATTAGGTGCCGGCTCAGGAACACCACCTGATCCTAAAAGATTCAGACCAGGTGGACCTAGGGCCGTTCCACATTGAGCCTGTAAACTATTTTGTGTAAACCACTTATTGCTCATGTTGAAATCTGCCT
>CAYLXL010000003.1:0-16297 GCA_964387745.1 uncultured Gammaproteobacteria bacterium
CAAAAATTGCGCCTAAAAGTGGGCTGTGTTCATATTGTTCTTGGTTATAGATCTTATTTAAAAAGCACACAATACCTGTATCATAAAAATAAAGTTTAGGGCTTTTGGTAATGCGCTTGCCATAATTATTATAAAATGGCGGTAAAATGAAAATTAAATAAGAGGCTTCTAATATAGAAATCCAGCGTTTGACTGTTTTAACATCTATACCCAGCTCACCAGAAAGACTAGTGAAATTAAGATTCTGTCCACATAAAGCTGCTAATAATTGTAATAATCTTTGAAAGTCTCTTATGTCGCCAATGTTAGCAATAGTGCGTACATCTTTTAATAAATAGGTATCAATGTAGGATGAATACCAATCTTGCCATAAATTATAATTACCGGTTACTTGTTCAGGATAACAGCCGCGATAAACAGCGCTTAGTCTACTTTCTGGCAATAGCTCTTGATGATCAAGCGGTAATAATGATAATAATCCAATTCGACCAGCTAATGATTCTGAGATGTTTTTTAACAATGTAAACTGGCTTGAACCAGTTAGAATATACCGACCTTTGACTGTCTTGTCTTTATCAACAACTATTTTGATATATTCAAAGATTTCTGGTACTTTTTGTACCTCATCAAATATTATATTTTTAGAATACATTGCTAAAAACTTAGCTGGATCTGCGTAAAATAACTCTCTTATATTAAAATCATCGAATGTCACATAATCATAGTCGGGTAAACAATACTTTAATAACGTAGATTTACCCGATTGCCTAGGACCAGTAATACCAACTATAGGAAAAAAGTTGACATATTCGAGTAATTTTTTCTCTATTGTTCTTTTTATATAAATCATAAAGTTATGCGCGGCTCTGCAAATCCGGTAGTCGACTCCCTGATCTGCATTGGGCTCAGAGGTTGTATCTCATGTAAATCAGGGAGTTGATTCCCTGATTTACATAAAGTATAGCCCGCTTTACCAAGCTACTCAAGAACTTTAGCTTAAAAATTAGTTTAAAAACTAAAAAAATTGCTTTAGCGTTTATATGTCCAAGTTTGATACATTAAGAGCATTAGTTTCAATAAAATCACGTCTTGGTTCAACCTGATCGCCCATTAAAACTGTAAACAATTCATCCGCAGCGACTGCGTCTTCTATTTTTACTTGTAATAGACTTCTAGTTTCCGGATCCATTGTCGTTTCCCAAAGCTGCTCAGCATTCATTTCACCAAGACCTTTATAACGTTGTATCTGCTGGCCTTTTTTAGCTTCGTTTAATAACCACTCAAAGCACTCTTTGAAATTACTTACAGCTATTTTTTTGTCACCACGTTTAACAAATGCTGTTGCTTCTTTGAATAGCTCTTGTTGTTTATTAGCAACTGACATTAAGAATTTATAATCTTGTGATTCAAATAATAATTGATCTAATTTATATTTAATATCAATGCCATTTTCAAAATAGGTTATTTCAGGTATATATAACCCCTCATTTTCTTTTGAGATTAATAACTCTACCATTATTTTATCTATTTTACGTTCACGACCATTAACATTTTTGCCTGTATTATTTTGCTTATGAAATTCAGCTTTAAAATCATTAGTCCAATTTAACATGTAATTATGATCTTTTAATTTATTAGCATCAACTTCTAATGTTGGCATTAACATCACTGTCTCTAAAACTTGTGCGCCATATCTTTTTGCTAATTTTTTTACAACTTGATTCGCTTGCTGATGTTCATTAAGTATTTTTGCAAATACTGCTTCATTGACAGGTGGTGTTGAATCATTAATATAAAACTGTGTATCTTCTAATGCAACTTGAATTAAGTATTGTTCTAATTGCGTATCGTCTTTGATGTATTGTTCTTGTTTGCCTTTTTTTACTTTGTATAAAGGCGGCTGTGCTATATAAACATGCCCGCGTGCAATTAATTCAGGCATTTGACGATAAAAAAACGTTAATAACAATGTACGAATATGTGATCCATCGACGTCAGCATCCGTCATGATAATAACGTAATGGTATCTTAATTTATCTAAATTATATTCTTCTTTGCCGATACCACAGCCTAGCGCCGTAATTAATGTGGCAAGCTCTTGTGATTGCAACATTTTATCGTAACGTGCTTTTTCAACGTTAAGAATTTTACCACGCAGTGGTAAAATTGCTTGGTTTTTACGATTACGACCCTGTTTTGCTGAACCACCCGCTGAGTCTCCCTCAACGAGATATAATTCTGATTTAGCTGGATCATTCTCCTGGCAGTCAGCAAGCTTTCCTGGTAGGCCCGCTACATCTAAACTGTTTTTTCTTCTGGTTAACTCGCGAGCTTTACGTGCAGCTTCTCTTGCACGTGCAGCATCAATATTTTTACCAATGATGATTTTGCTATCTTGCGGATTTTCCATGAAAAAAGCTAGTAACTGATCAGCTACCGCCGCTTCAACTACCGATTTGATTTCTGATGAAACTAACTTATCTTTGGTTTGTGAAGAAAACTTAGGGTCTGGCATTTTAACAGAGATAACTGCGGTTAAACCTTCACGGGTATCATCACCAGTTAATACAACTTTTTCTTTTTTAAAAGCAGGGAATTTTTCTATGTAATTATTTACTGTTCGTGTCAAAGCCGCTTTGTAACCAGCTAAATGCGTACCACCATCTGCCTGAGGTATATTATTAGTGTAACAAAATACTTTTTCCTGAAAAGAATCATTCCACTGCATGGCAACTTCCACACTAATGCCTTTTTGTTCTTTAAAGAAATAAAAAACATGTGGGTGTAATGGGGTTTTGTTGCGATTTAAATGGGTTACAAATGCTTGGATACCGCCTTGATAATTAAAGATATCTTCTTTACTAATCCGTTCATCATATAATCTTATGTAAACGCCTGAATTCAAAAAAGAAAGTTCACGTAATCTTCTTGCTAGGATATCGTAATGAAATTCGACTTGAGTAAATATTTCACGACTCGGTTTAAATTTAATCTCGGTACCAGTGTATTCGGATTCTCCCGTTACTTTAAGCTCACCTAGTGGCTTCCCCATCGCATAGTCTTGTTCATGAATATTACCATGTTGTTTAACTTTAAGATGCAAAGACTCGGATAAAGCATTTACTACTGAAACACCCACACCGTGTAAACCACCTGAAACCTTATAAGAATTATTATCAAATTTACCGCCAGCATGCAGAACAGTCATAATAACCTCAGCTGCAGATCTGCCTTCTTCTTTATGAATATCCGTTGGTATACCTCGGCCATTATCCCTAACGGTAACGTAGCCATCAGCGTGGATAATAACCTCTATTTTACTGCAATGCCCTGCTAATGCTTCATCAATAGAGTTGTCTACTACTTCAAACACCATATGATGCAGACCTGTCCCATCATCTGTATCACCAATATACATTCCCGGGCGTTTTTGGACAGCCTCAAGCCCCTTTAAGACTTGAATACTGGTTGAGTCATATTTTGCTGTAGCTTCGGTCTGTTTTGCGCACATAAATCATTTATCCCATTTATAACCACATGAAATTATACCATTTATCTCTATATTAATCTGTATATTAATCTATATTGGCCATGATTTTATTTAATTGTTCCACGTGAAACATTTTTATCTCTCTTGGCTCACTAGTTTCTGAACCCAAAGAAATCTGCTGCTCTGATATAGCAGAAAATATCAATTGATGCTCTGAAGCTAGTAATTGCTGATAGAGTAATTGCCAGGATTGTGGATCTAGCTCTGCAGCAAGGTCATCTATAAGAACCGTACATTTTTTACCCGCCCTAGCTTTTATAACGCTTAATTGGGCAAGATAGAATGCTACAATAATTAACTTTTCCTGCCCTCTGGAGACTAAATCTTTAGCTACCTGGTCATTATATTTAAAAATTATATCCATCCTGTGCGGTCCTACTGATGTATACCCGCGTGACAAGTCATGCAGTAATTTATCAGCTAAAGCAGCCTGTAAATACGCTTTAAAATAATCACTATCTGTTATCTTTTTATTATTTAATTCGGCCCCTAGACCATGATTTAAGCCTAACCTAATATGATAAGAAAATTTCGGTAATAATTTTTCAATATAATAAGAAAAATTTATTTCTAATAAATTGAAATAAGCTTGTCTTATCTGCACCAATTCAAAGGCAGCGTCGATGAATAAATTATCCCACACCCTAATCTCACGTAACCCTTTGATATTACGGTGTTTATTTTCGGCATCTGGTCTTACATATAGCCTTGCATGTTGTCTTAATAGTGAATTACGCTGCTTTAACACCCCTTCATATCTACGCCATGAGTTTAAGAACTCATGTTTCACGTGAAACACTCCCCAATCATAAAGTTGACGCCTATACATTGGGGCTGATGACAGCGCGTGAAATACTTCACCATCAATATTGCAAACAGGCAATATTGCAGCGATTTCTGCGATTGATTTAACTGCACTGTTGTTAAGTAATAATCGTTTATCAGCTTTTTTATTTCGATGATAATCTACTAAAGTAGTAAATTCTTGCTCGGCACTAGATGCAAGCGCGGCATTGATTGCTAGATATTCACAATTAAATTTAATCAGCTTGGCTAGATTATTAGTGCGAAAGGATCTACCTGTTGAGAGCAGATAAATAGCCTCTAAAATACTAGTTTTACCAGTACCATTGTGGCCAATAATAAAATTAACACCGTCTGATAGCTCTATGTTTAAACTTGATAGATTACGAAAATTTGCTAATTTTATTGATCTAATTGGCATTTATTTTAATCAATCTATAATCTGTATCAGGTGTATAACCTTACAAGCTCATTGGCATAATGATATAAACAATCTCACTATGGATTTGGCTGTCACCTTCTTGCTGGTCAACAGCTGGCGCAAGTAATGCTGGTGTATTTGCTTGTTTTAGCTGAAGTTTTATTTTATCGGTCGTTATTTTATTTAAAACGTCTATTAAATAACCTATATTAAAACAAATTTCTAACGGATCACGCGTGTAACTTACTTCTATTAACTCTTCTGCTTGTTCTTGCTCTGGATTATTAGTAGCTATAACTAATTGATTTTCTGAGAAACACAGTCTAACGGCACGGTGTTTTTCGTTAGATAAAATAGAAACACGACTTAAAATCTGTTTTAGCTGATCTTTCTCAATCTCAACAATACAACTGTCATCAGTAGATGGGAAAACCTTTCTATAGTCAGGAAACTGAACACTTAAAAGTTTTGTGGTGAAAATGAGGTCATTTGTTTCTATTTGCGCCGATCTTTCAGTAATATTGATGAAAACGTCGCTATTGTCGTTATCTTCTAAAAGCCGTATAAGCTCCATGACGCTTTTGCGAGGCATTATAATCTTCGTTAAGATCTGGGGCGATATCTTTTCATCGGTAAAGCTCGCCATAGCAAGGCGATGTCCATCTGTTGCCACTGCTTTATATTCGTTTTGAGTAAACTCCCATAACATACCCAATAAATAATGACGAACATCCTGCGTCGCAATAGCAAACGCGGTCGCATTTAAAATGTTTTTTAATTTTTGTTGGCTAATTGTAAAATTAAAACCGTTTAGCTGTTCTTGTTTTAAGGGAAAACTATTTGGATCCTGAATAGCCAAAGTAAATCTACTGCGATTTGCTGTTAAAGTAGCCTTACCATAATAATCTTCACCGCTATTCCCTACTTGTTCGTCAGCATATTTTTTATCTGTTGCTATTGATAATTTAATTTGTGAATTGTCAGGTAATAATTTACAGATATCAAATAATTTTTTTCCAGGCAAAAGCACGCTGCCTATTTGTTGTTGTGGTGCTATCGCTATTTTTGCACACAATTGGATATCAAGATCGGTTGCAGAAATTATTAATTCATTATCATTGAATGTTAGTAATACAAAAGATAAGACTGGCTGCAACATCTTTTTATCAACAACACCAATCACCTGCTGTAATGGGCGCAATAACTCTTCTTTAGTTATCAAAAACTCCATTAATAACTCCCCTAGTTCAATTTATTTATTGTACTTAATATTGTACCTAATGTTGTACCTATGTAGATAACAGTCTTAATAACTTACTATAAGCTTCTTTGATATCAGTATCAGATTCTTTGAGCTGTGTGATTAATCTGCATGCATGTAATACTGTTGTATGATCACGACCACCAAATGCATCACCAATTTCTGGCAAGCTATGATTGGTTAATTCTTTAGCCAAGGCCATAGCCGTTTGTCTTGGTCTTGTTACTGATCTACTTCTACGTTTTGACAATAAATCAGATACTCTAATTTTGAAAAACTCAGCTACCGTTTTTTGAATATTATCAATAGTAACTAATTTATCTTGAAGAGCTAACAAATCTTTTAATGCTTCTCGCACAAAATCAACAGTAATTGGTTTACCCGTAAAATGAGCATTCGCAATAACACGTTTTAATACGCCTTCTAGCTCACGTACATTCGAGCGTATTCTTTTGGCTATAAAGAAAGCAACCGTGTGATCAAGTTTAATACCAACGCTATCAGCCTTACTCATTAAGATCGCAACGCGAGTCTCAAGTTCTGGTGGCTCAACAGCAACGGTTAATCCCCAACCAAAACGTGATTTTAACCGCTCTTCTACACCGCTTATTTCTTTTGGATAACGATCACAAGTTAAGATAACTTGCTGATGCCCTTCTAACAACGCGTTAAATGTATGGAAAAATTCCTCTTGTGAACGTTCTTTGCCTGCGAAAAATTGAATATCGTCGATAAGTAAGGCATCTACTGAACGATAATCTCTTTTAAAGTCACTAATACGATTACTTTGTAATGCTTTAACCATGTCAGCAACAAAACGTTCTGAATGTAGGTAAACAACTTTTGCATTACTATTATGTTGCAATATAAGATTACCTACAGCATGCATTAAATGCGTTTTACCAAGCCCTACCCCACCGTACAAAAATAATGGATTATATGCCACCCCCGGGTTTTGCGCCACCTGTTGAGCTGCTGCACGCGCTAGTTGATTTGATTTACCTTCGACAAAGGTTTCGAAAGTAAAACTAGGATTTAAATTTGATGTTTTTAACGTTGATGGCGAATGCCCTGAAGAAACATGTTGTACAGAACCCTGACTAGAATTAGGATAATGAGTATTTAAATTAGTCGAGTTATTAGAGATATTAGAATTATTCGTACTAACAGATATTTGAGTAGCTGGACGTTCAACTTGATTTAACAAGTTGCCTGCAAGATCTTTATCTTTCTTTTTGCTCCCTACTTCGATTCGTACTGACATCCCACCTTCTTTTCCGGCAATATCTGTCATTAATTGTTTTATACGATTTAAGTATTTACTACTCACCCAGTCTAGAACAAAACGATTAGGCGCAAACAAAAATAAAGTATTATCATTGATTTCCGCCTGTAATGGTTTTATCCAGGTATAAAATTGTTGAGGCGAACATTCACCTTGCAAATGCTCGATACATTTTTTCCAAACAGTTAAATCCACTCTAATCCCCTATTAGAAAAAATAGATAAAAAATATTTTAAAGTTAGTTAAGTGAAGGTTAAAGCAGTCTAAAGTATAAACAGATTTTTTAGCGCCTACATAATAATCTTATCACAAAAATTCTAAATGCTGTGCATAAATACAAATTTTTACTGTCTGCTGTGTGTTAATAATTATAAGATTTTATTTAATTAAAACTTATCGAGAGGTTAATCATAGATTATTAGATAGCTTTTCAACATGTTGGTGCGCTTGTAACCAATTGTTTTAAATAACAAAACCAGACTTATCCATAGTTATACACAGGCATAATATAAATAAATTATCTAATAATCAAATATGTTTTTATATTTACATGTGTAGATTAGACTTAAACACTCAAAGCATTTAAAGTAATTTAAGTAACAATATACAGCAGTAAATTCTTAATACTTTTTTAAAAAAGTTTTAATCTTATATGTTTGGGATAAACCAAGTAATAACGAACGTTATTAATCGATCATTGTGTGCAAAAAGATTAAAGGGTAGGGCAGATATAAAGTTATGAACAATATACTCAGTGTAAATTGCAGTTTTTTAAACAGAGTTATGCTTAAGATAACTTATTGTATAATAATAAGAAAAAAAACATATCCCTGAAGTTATCCGTTTATAAATATAATAACAAGTCTTTAAAACTAAATAATTTATTATATTTATCTGGTTTTAATATTTTTTAACATTAGTTTTAAAATTAGATGGAACAATAAAAGTTAATAAATTTATTGGTAAAAATAAAAGATTGGTGTATAAAAATGTTCTTCACGTTTATCTAATTATACTAACCAGTGTTATTTTATTAACTCTACGAGGTTTATATGTTGTCAGAAGCTATTCAAGTTACTACTGTTCTCCGTAAAATTAATCCTAAACTAGCCACAGAAGAAAACACAGCGATTATTTATACCTCAGAGTATAAAAGATTAATTATTGATGGGGTATGGCGACTAAAACCTTCTGGCTTGTTAGACGATGAAGAGCAAGCAAAAAAAATTATTGATGAGATAGTTAAAGCAGGACAATTTGCTACTGTAAAAGCGAATGAAATGCTTGATTGTTATATACGAAATAGTATAGGTGAAGATTTAGCGAGTAATACCAAGGTGTTCGAAAGCATAAAGGCTACTCCATTTGGTTTAAAAGAAACTTTAACATTATTTAAATCAATCCAAGAAATGACTGAAGAACTAGAATTAAAAGACACGAAGTTAATTCATGAAGTATACAGTCAAGTGTATAGCTACGGCTACTGTAATATATTAAAGATGCAACTGTTTATAAACAAACCAGTATTGATCGCTATGGCACAAGCTGGGAGTCATTTATCGAAAGTAACTACAGCATTAAGTGAAGTTGCTGATTTATTACAGTTTGATGAAAAAAGGCTAGCTATATCAATGAGCATCATTGATGTCATAACAGAAAGTAAAGACGAGTCAATGAAAGCAAGTAGGGCAATTCTTCGTCTGAATCAATATAATTTACTTGTCTATAAGCATGTTGAAGCATTAAGAGGAACTGGTGACAAAGTTGACGAAAAAGTTAAAGAAATTATTTGTGAACACATAAATTCTTTATTAAGAGTAGTTGTTGCTAATGAAGAAAAATTAAAGTCAATGATTATTGCTGTAGAAAGAATGGTAATATTGACATACTCAATAGAACTAAAACAATTTATTGATGGACTCTCTGAGCTCATCAAGAGAATTAAAGAATATGGTTTAGGAGAACATGCCGAGGAGATTCTAGGTGAGATTATGGCATCTAAAAATCCAAATCAAGTAATTACTTCATTACTGCAAAGCTATATTTTTAATGGGCTTAAGTATGCAGATGGCAATGTTACAATTGCATTAAAAGCTTTAACTCTTTTAAATTACCCTGGTAGGTCGCCAATTCTTTCTGAAGAGCACATAATCAGGGCAATAGTACAAGCGGGGGTGGGGGCAGAAGCCTTGGCGAAAGCCCTAATATTTCTCGATAAAAAATGCAATATTGTAAGCATGCTTAAACCAGAGATGATTGAGCAGTTAAGCTCGGCAGGTATGAAGGCATTAGAAATAGCCGAAAACTTATTCGATGTTTATTTGCAAAAGATTCTTTCAATAGGCTTTTTTACACAGGAAGAGAGCAGAGAATTAACTAATATAATAAAATCTAAAAATGATGACCAAATAAAAATTGTAGTTCTAGGCTTGGAGAGTGTTTATAATAAAATAAAAAAAACTTTTCCTGAACCAGCATTAAAAGCAATTTTTTGCGCAATCATTGATTACTGGGATTACAGAGAACCTGATGCATCAGTTGTAATAAAGCTATTTAAAGAAGACTGTACACTTAATGTAATGGCATTAAGTAGTACTCCTGAGGTATTATGCCAAGCTTTGGTCAGCGTGACAAGAATGTTAACAAGGATGGGTGACGATAAAAAAATAGTTATTGATGCGCTGTTTGCTGCTAGGGAAAAGGCTGAAAGTTTGGCTGTGATCTTAAAAGATATGTATGCCTATAACCAGAATCTATTTAGAAGCGATAAAATAGAACTAATAATTCAATTGATAGTTGCTTCTAATAATATGACCTGTAGAATACATGAGCTAAGAAAAGCTTTGTATATGCTTAATTCTGCACAAATGCTGACAGAGATCGGCGCCGAACAATGTATAAAAGAACTTTCGGAATCAATTGAGCCATTACAAAAAGCCAGTGAATTAATAGAAAAAGGTATAATTTCAGCTTATCAACGATATGTTATTGAGGATGTTTCGTCGAAAATTAAAGGTATCCAAGAAACAAAAGATAAGATTTCTGCCTTAAGGAATGTGACACAAAGGGGAGGCGCATATACTATTAATTCTCCGTACTTAAACATCAAAGAACTAATTCCAGATGATTTGCAAAAATTAAGTAGGATATTAAATGTAATTTATAATAGAATTTTAGAACAGAACTGTTCTTATACGGTATTAAAATTATTCTCAAATCAACATGTTCTTAAAGTGATTGTAGAAGCAGGGGGTAATGCAGAGCAGTTAAGTTTTGCTTTTGTTAAGCTTAACCCTGATTTGTTATATTTTAATGTTAAATATAGTGAGAAAATTATTAATGTAATTGTTGCTGCTGGTTCTAATGCTGAGCTTGTAGTGCAAGCATTTAATATTATTTGGGACGCGCAGTTTTTATATGGTGAAAGGACACCTGGGATTGTTGAGCAAATAGAAGGCGCAAAAAGTAATGCGGTTGTCAAAGCAAAGCAATTGGTAGATTCTTTCGTCGCGGAAATATTAGCAAGTGTAACGCCATTTTTCTCAAAAGAAAAATATAGAGAAAAAATAATGGATTCTTTTTCTAGAGGTGAGCATTTTAAGCTAAGGGCTTTACAAAAGTATGAAGAGGATATTAAGGCATTATGGGAAAGTCTCAAAAAACTTTATCCGGAGCGGGAGTGTCCAAGTGAGGGTGTGGTAGATATCATTTTTGATACAGTGATAGATAATTTAAATTTCTACACAAAAGACAAAAGAGATGAAAATATAATAAATTATGCAAAAATCTTATCGGACTTGTTGCATGGCGAACAAGGCCCAGAACTATTTGTGGCTATTAAAGAATACAAGCATGATGATGCAGGTTTTAGAAAGCGATTATATATACTTTTAAACCCTCGTTATGATGAGTTAAGCTATAAAGCAGCTTTTGTTAGTACGGTACTAGGTGTGGATGAAAGTTTGATTGACAAGTTGGAGCAAGCTTTTATCCAAATTATTAAGGCGACTAAAGATGGTAAGGGGGTATTAACAGATGAGGTTATCAGATCGTTAGGTGTAGCAGTAGATCCGTACCAGACAGCTTGGAGGCTAATATGCAAAACTGAAGTGCCAGAAGAAAAGCAGCTTAGTACTAGTTTATCGGGGAGACTTGGTGTAACAAAGCCTGTATTAAGGGGAAAGTATCAAAAAGTTAGCTTTTTCGATGAGATTAGCTTTAATGATGATACCAGAAAGCCACTGTCTGAGACCTATTGTCGAGCATATAAGTAAAATAAAGCCCTACAATCAATAAGTTAAATTAGCAGTACATAATTTAATTTATTGATTAGAGTAGGGTATTATCAAAAGATGATTACGTGCAAGTTTAAAACTCAGTTAACAACTAATTATTTAATATGCTTTTGACTTAATAATCAAAAAATTGTACGATTCCATACTTGATCTTAGCCCCACAATTCTGTAAAGTACGGGGTATAACTAAGAATAGTAACTAAATTCCAAGTAATTAAGCAATTCAAGAATTATAATTTTTAAACGGGTAATATTATGAAACGTACTTTTCAACCAAACAAACGTAGACGTGCAAAAAAACATGGTTTTCGTAACAGAAACAGTAAGGTTTTAAACGCGCGTAGAGCAAAAGGTCGTAAGCGTTTATCTGCATAAGTTATAAGTTGTTGAGTTAATGGGTTCATTTTCCATAAGCAATAAAAAGCTACGTAAAAAGACAGAGTATGATGCTGTGTTTGCTAACAGAAGAATCATCAATTCTAGGCTTTTTAAGATATTCTGGGGTAGAAATACTTGTGATACCCCTAGAATAGGTATAAGTGTAACCAAACGAAACTTTGCTAAAGCAGTAAGTCGCAATAAGCTAAAAAGATTAGTTAAAGAAAGCTTTAGATTAAATAGCGAGAGTTTACCGTTAATAGATATCGTATTAGTAGTTAAGAAAGAAGCAGCATTACAAACAGCGGGTGCTTTTTTTGTTGAGTTAGATAAAAAATGGCAACAATTAACCAAGACCGTAAAAGAACAAAGTTAATTCATCTGTTGTCTATTCTGGCTATAAGACTAATAAAAAGTTATCAACTAATCTTATCTCCACTTTTACATACCCTATCATTGAGCACAATGGTTGGTGGTTGTCGTTTTTATCCAAGCTGTTCTGAATACAGCATTCATGCTATTAAACACCATGGGGTTAGCTTTAAAAGCTTTAGGCTAATATTGTCTCGCTTAACGAGATGTCGCCCCTTTTTTTTATTTAATAATAAAAACTGTAAAAAATACAGTGGCTACGATCCAGTAGATTAATAACCAGTTTCATAATAGAGGTAATTTAAATAATGGAAACACAAAAAGTCATTTTAACTTCAGTATTTTTTTTCTTAAGTTACTTGCTTTGGAATAGTTGGTATGAAACCTTTCCTGATAGATATCAACAGCAAATCAATAATCAAGAGCAAGTGTTACAAAGCGATGTTCCTACTGTGCCTGCAAGTAACGCTGTTAATCCAACAGAGAGTAATATAGGCAATACAAATGGCAGTGTGAATACTGCTAAGTTGATTACTGTGACTACTGATGTGGTTGAATACAAAATTAATCAAGTTGGGGGCGATATCGTCCAGGTGAAATTATTAAAATTTAATAAATCAAATGAAGATAAAACCCCAATAGATTTATTAAACAGTAATAGCGAGACTCTTTATATTGCACCAAATGGTTTGACTGGAGAGCAGGGGCCAGATACTCAAAATAGTCGTGCTGAATATAAGGCAGACAAGGCAGAGTATAGTTATGACCAAGATTACAATAAAGACACAGGTAATCTAACTGTTAATCTTGTTGCTATTGGTAAAGACAATTTAAAGTTTATAAAAACATTTGTATTCTATAAAACGAAATATACAGTTGATGTTGAGTATAAAGTTATTAATAACAGCACAACAGATTGGAATGGGCATTTATTTAGTGTATTAAAAAGAAAAAACTTAGGATCTAGTTCAAGTTTTTTTAGTCCTACAGCTTTTACTGGAATAGCGGCTTATTCAGTTGCTGATAAATTTCACAAGATATCTCCAGATAGTCTAAAAAGCACAGAAAAGAAATGGAGTAGTGAGCACAGCTGGGCTGCAATGATACAGCACTATTTTTTAAGCGCATGGGTACCAAATAGTTCTGAGTCGTATCAATATACTGCAAAAGCAAATCAAGATGGCACTTATAGTGTTAATTTATTAAGTCCTAATTTTGTGGTTAAACCTGGTGAAACTAAAACCAAAAGCATTAAGTTTTATTCTGGACCAGAGCAGGCTGATAGCCTAGCGTTACTAGCTCCAGGCCTAGAAAGAACGGTTGATTACGGAATCTTATGGCCGATATCGAATGCTATTTTTTGGGGGATGAAAAAAATTCACAACTACGTGGGTAACTGGGGTTATGCAATTATTTTGATTACTTTGTTAATTAAGCTTTTATTTTATCGCTTAGCTTCTTCAAGCTATCGTTCAATGGCAAAGATGAAAATACTGGCGCCAAAAATAGAGCAGTTGAAATCAAGATATGGTGAAGATCGTGAAAAAATGGGTAAAGCCATGATGGAATTATATAAGAAAGAAAAAGTAAACCCGTTAGGTGGCTGCTTGCCGATGCTTATTCAATTACCATTCTTTATTGCTTTGTATTGGGTAATTATAGAAAGTGTTGAGTTAAGACAAGCGCCATTTGTGTTGTGGGTAACTGATCTATCAGTAAAAGATCCATATTTTGTGTTACCAATTTTAATGGGTCTAGCAATGCTTGGGCAACAAAAGTTGAGTCCTGCACCAGCCGATCCAACGCAAGCTAAAGTAATGATGATGTTACCTGTAGTATTTACAGTCATGTTTGTATATTTTCCTGCAGGCTTAGTACTGTACTGGGTAATAAATACTGTGGCATCAATTATTCAACAGTGGTGGATTACCAAAACTGTAGATGCAGATGGTAATACAAGAAAAAAGGATAAAAACAAAATATCTGCTAAAAAGATGGATATTAAAAATATTGATATCAATAAAAAAGCAATGAATGATGGATAATCATAACGGATAAATGGGGAGATGGATAGTTTAGCGCTTTTAAATACAGTCAATATTGATTCTCATACTGTACCAACAGATGCGGCAGTAGATACAATCGTAGCTTCTGCTACGGCTGTTGGTATGGGTGGAGTTGCGATAGTTCGGGTCTCTGGTAATAAGTCTGCAGTTTTAACTCTTGTTAATAAAATATTAAAAACTTCTCTCAAGCCTCGTTATGCTTATTATGGCAATTTTTATAATTCTCAAGGAGTAATTTTAGATAAAGGATTAGCTTTGTATTTTGCTGCGCCAAATTCTTATACAGGTGAGCATGTTTTAGAATTACACTGTCATGGTGGTTTTATAGTTATTAATAATATTATTGAAGAAATTATTGGTTCTGACAGTAATATTAGATTAGCTGAGCCAGGTGAGTTTACAAAACGTGCTTGGTTGAATGGCAAAATGGATCTTGCGCAAGTTGAAGCAGTTGCGGATGTCATTAACGCTACTTCTAAACAAGCAGCGCAAGCAGCGGTAAATACTTTAGTGGGAGAGTTTTCTTTAATTATAAATACTTTTCTAGAAGAGCTTATTCATCTTCGAGTCTATGTGGAAGCGGCAATTGATTTCTCAGATGAGCAAATAGATTTTATTAGACTAGGTGAGATCAAAGAAAGAGTATTGTTATTAACAGATAAGTTACAAAAGATTATTGCGCAAACAAAACAGGGCGTGATTATTCAAGAGGGGCTTGATATTGTAATCGCTGGCCGACCTAATGCCGGTAAATCAAGTTTATTAAATGCACTTTGTCATAGTGATGAGGCTATTGTAACTGATATAGCAGGTACAACACGTGACGTTATTAAAACTCATATTAGTATTAAGGGCGTCCCGGTAAACTTGTTTGATACAGCAGGCATTAGACAAAGCGATGATCGTGTTGAGCAAGAGGGGATAAAAAAGGCTATTAAGGCAATAGATAACGCTCAATTAGTATTGTTGCTAATCGACGGTAGCTTGCCAGAGTATAGAAATTTAAGTTTAGATGAGATTATAGAAAAAGAGTTCGAGAATATAAATTATGCTAATTTAAAAAGCAAGTATAACGATCAGGTTAATAAAAATGATTTTATTTTAATTGTTAATAAGATTGATAAAGTATTCAGGCTCTCGAAAATTGACCCGGTTAATCAAGACGTTTTATTTATTTCCGCGAAAGATAAATTAGGTATTAATGAGCTTGAAGATTTAATCTTAAAGAAATGTGGCTATTTACAGACGGCAGAAGGTAGGTTTACAGCTCGGCGTAGGCATCTTATAAGTCTAAATGAGGTGGCTGTATGTTTGGTCAAGGCAACAGAATTATTAAACAGTGATGCTTATCAAGATTTGATCGCTGAAGAGTTAAGATTGGCGCAAGAGGCGTTAGCATCGATAACTGGTGAGTTTAGCTCTGACGATTTATTAGGTAATATTTTTTCTAGTTTTTGTATTGGTAAATAGATGTGAAAAATTTTTATTCGGAAAAATTTGATGTAATAGTTATTGGCGGCGGTCATGCAGGTACAGAAGCTGCATTAGCTGCCAGTCGTATGGGCAGTAAAACATTGTTACTGACTCATAATATTGAAACTATTGGCCAGATGTCATGTAACCCGGCTATTGGTGGAATTGGTAAAGGGCATCTTGTAAAAGAAATCGATGCGCTTGGTGGTGTTATGGGGCGCGCTATTGATCAGGCCGGTATCCAATTTAGAAAATTAAACAGCAGCAAGGGGCCTGCAGTACAATCAACACGAGCACAAGCTGATCGGGTTTTATATAAAAATGTTATTAGAAAATATATTGAAAGCCAAGAAAACTTATTTGTTTTTCAACAAGCAGTCGAAGACTTGATT
>CAYLXL010000003.1:16307-55124 GCA_964387745.1 uncultured Gammaproteobacteria bacterium
GTTGTGGCGGTTAAAACTCAAATGGGTTTAATCTTTTCTGCTAAAACAGTAGTATTAACTGCAGGCACTTTTTTAGCAGGACAAATCCATATAGGTAGAATGCAACACCGTGGTGGTCGCGCAGGTGAGCAGGCAGCTATGGGCTTATCGCAAGCCCTGCGTGAATTGCCATTTGATGTTGGTCGTTTAAAAACAGGTACACCACCACGTATCGATGGCCGCAGTATTGATTATTCAGTAATGGAAAAACAATACGGTGATACGCCTGTACCGCTATTTTCATTTGATCATGAAGATTTAACGATAGAAGAAGTAAATAAACTTATCCCCAAGCAAATTTGTTGTTACGTTACTTATACTAATCAACAGACTCACGATATTATTCGAGCCGGCTTAAGTGATTCACCCATGTATAATGGTCAAATCGAAGGAGTGGGGCCAAGATATTGTCCTTCAATTGAAGATAAGATCATGCGCTTTGCTGATAAAGACAGACACCAGATTTTCGTAGAGCCTGAAGGTTTAACAGTCCATGAGATTTATCCAAATGGTATATCAACTAGCTTATCGTTTGATACTCAATTAGCATTGGTGCGAAGCATCAAAGGTTTTGAAAATGCTCATATTACAAGACCAGGGTATGCTATAGAGTATGATTATTTTAATCCACAGGGTTTGTATTCCAGTTTAGAAACAAA
This sequence comes from uncultured Gammaproteobacteria bacterium, assembly GCA_964387745.1. Lineage (GTDB taxonomy): Bacteria > Pseudomonadota > Gammaproteobacteria > JAGOUU01 > JAGOUU01 > JAGOUU01. Next base: position 17,006 of record CAYLXL010000003.1, read on the forward strand.
ATATATTGAGAACTTATTTTTTGCAGGGCAAATTAATGGCACAACAGGTTATGAAGAAGCAGCTGCGCAAGGAATGGTTGCAGGTATTAATGCTGCGCGTCGTGCCCAAAACAAAGAGCTGTGGCTGCCAAAGAGACAAGAATGTTATATCGGTGTGTTAATCGATGACTTAATTACTAAAGGCACTATAGAGCCTTACAGAATGTTTACGAGTCGTGCAGAATATAGATTATTGTTGCGTGAAGACAATGCGGACCTGAGATTAACAGAAATTGGCCGTGACTTGGGTTTAATAGGCGAAGATCGCTGGGTTAAATTCAACAATAAACAACAGGGTATATCAAAAGAACTAAGCCGCTTAAAAACTCAATGGATTCAGCCAAACTCAGCCGAGTCTAAAGAGTTGAATAAGTTTCTTAGTAATGAAATTCTTCATGAATATAATTTAAGCGATTTGCTAAGAAGGCCTGAAATAAATTATAAGTTGTTGCAGGAACTTAAAATTATCAATAACCAGGAAGTTGAACTTAGTAAAACTCAAATAGAACAAATAGAGATATTAATAAAATACGCAGGCTATATTGAGCGTCAAATAAAAGAAATCGAAAAACATAAAAAGCACGAAGAACTTAAATTGCCGAAGAATTTTAATTATAAAGAAATCTCAGGGTTATCTAACGAGATTAAAGAAAAATTGATTAAAGCTAAACCAGAAACCTTAGGTCAAGCATCAAGAATTGCGGGGGTGACACCTGCAGCGATATCTTTATTACTAGTTTATATAACTAAACATAAGTTTAATTTAAAAGAAGCTGTTTAAGAAAATTAAGTATATTAAGCATATTAAGCATGAATCCTACATTAGTAAATTTATTAACAGATGGTTGTGAGCAATTAAAATTAAATTTATCATCAGACACTGTTCAGCGTCTAATTGATTATGCTGAATTATTAATCAAATGGAATAAAGTTTATAACTTAACATCGATAACAGAGCCCCGTGAAATTATTATCAAGCATATACTGGATAGTTTAGCTGTGATTCCAGCTCTGGATGATTTTTTGTCATCTCGGTCAAGTGCGCAGCGCGCGGAACCGAGATCTCATCAAGAAGATCCCGGTTCTTCGGCTGGGATGACAGAAAAATTTAAAATTATTGATATAGGTACTGGTGCGGGTTTGCCTGGAATCGTTTTGGCTATTGTCAAACCTGAATTATCAGTTACTTTATTAGATAGCAATAATAAAAAGACTACTTTTTTGCAGCAAGTTAAAATTCAATTTAAACTTAATAACGTAGCAGTAATTAATCAACGAGTTGAAAACTATATACCTGAAAGGTTATTTGATGCCATAATATCAAGAGCTTTTGCATCTTTAGTTGATTATATCAATGTTGTTAAGCATTTAATTAAGCCAGACGGAATAGTTTATGCTATGAAGTCTAAACTCTCTGATATTGAGATATCAGAGGCTTTAGAGTTTCAAAGAGTCAATCAATTAAAAATATTTGCTAATATTGAAAATTTAGTAATAATTGTGCCTTACTTATCTGAAAACAGAAATTTAATTAAAATATATAATTAAATAAGGATTATACGTGGCAATAATAATCGCTGTAACTAATCAAAAAGGTGGCGTAGGCAAAACTACAAGTTGTATTAATATTGCAGCTTCCTTTGCATTTGTTAAGAAAAAGATTTTATTAGTTGATTTTGACCCACAGGGCAACGCAACTATGGGTAGTGGTATCAATAAAAATGATGTTGATTTGACTATCACTGATTTACTAATAACTGACGAGAATGAAGCATCAGTCGAAGATATCAATTCGGCTATCAAAACTACAAAAGCTGGGTTTGACTTGATACCAGCTAATCGTGATTTAACCGGTGCAGAGATTCAACTGCTTGAACTACCAAATAAAGAAAATATTCTAAAAAATATACTATGTAAAGTAGCTCATAAATATGAATATATTGTCATTGATTGTCCACCGTCGCTGAATATGTTAACAGTAAATGCACTGGTCGCTGCAAATAGTGTATTAATCCCAATTCAGTGTGAGTACTATGCACTTGAAGGTTTGGCTTCTCTCATCCAAACTATAGAAGGGATAAAAAAAATGGTTAATAAGGACTTAAAAATAGAAGGCTTATTGAGGACCATGTGTGATCCACGTAATAAGTTAACTAATGAAGTATCAGCACAGTTAATCGAATGTTTTGGCGATAAAGTTTTTAACACGTCGATCCCTCGTAATGTACGGTTGGCTGAAGCTCCAAGTCATGGCTTGACTATTTTGGAGTATGATCGTTATTCTCGCGGTGCTGCTGCTTACTTGGCGCTGGTCGGTGAAATACTAAGACGCCATCGGCAAAAAGTGACAGATGTTGAAGTAGAAGCTGATGAGGATAGAATTAAAGAATCAAAGCAGTTAGAACAAATAGCAGTGTAATTATTAATAAATATTAATCTTAAATAAGGCAACTAATTAATGACCGTGAAAAAAAAGGGTCTAAAAAAAGGAACGTTAGAATTTTTATTAAGCAGCACAGGCTTAGATGATACCTTGGTTCTAGACGATGGCGAAGAAAAGGCCCCTGTTGCTACTAGCCAGACTAATCAAGTTAGCGCGCGCGTAGAAGACAATCAATCAGCAAAAGGTTTAGTCCATCTCCAGATAGAGGAGATTGTCCGCTCACCTTATCAACCGCGCAAAAATTTTGAACCACAGGGTTTGCAGGAATTAGCTGAGTCAATAAAGGCTAAGGGGCTTATTCAGCCTGTTATAGTTCGTAAAAATGCCAATAACTATGAATTAATCGCAGGTGAGCGTCGCTGGCGAGCGGCTCAACTAGCAGGGTTGCATACAATCCCAGCAGTAGTAAAAGATGTTGACGATGAAACTGCTCTGGTTATGGCTATTGTTGAGAATATTCAACGTAAAGATTTAAACCCCATAGAAGAAGCAACAAGTTTTCAACGCCTTATTGATGAGTTTGCTTTAACTCAGCAAGAGGTTTCGCAAATAGTCGGTAAGTCTAGAAGTGCGGTGACTAATACTCTTCGTTTATTAGGGCTGATTCCTGAGGTACAAGCAATGCTTGAGGCAGGCAAGCTTGAAATGGGGCATGCCAGGGCTTTATTATCTTTAAATAAAACCCAGCAATTAGATTTAGCTAATAAAATTATTATTAGATCAGCATCAGTACGCGAAGCTGAAAGATGGGTAAAAGAGATTCTAGAGCCCAATCTAGACACAGGCGAAAAATCTTATATCCAAGATCCTAATATACGCGCTTTACAGGTTAAGTTATCAGAAACTTTAGGTGCTAATGTTGCGATTAACCACGAGAGATCAGGCAAAGGTAAATTAGTAATTAATTATCATAGTCTTGATGAGCTTGATGGTATAATTGAAAAAATTCACTAAGCCATACAGCAAGTTATATATTTTCTGTATTGTTATCATGAGTTATCGTTAGTTATCATCACATAATCGTTGCAATGTTGTAATAAACGTAATAAAATTCTTTGTATTTTAAGATGAGCGCAGTAAATAACCAAAATAACACTAGAAAAACTGGTTATGCTTATTACCAAGAGAAGCAACGTTTGTTAGTCAAAACGGTTGTGAAACTTCAGTGTATAGCGTTGGTTTTGCTTGTAGTAATAACAGCTTTAATGACTAGTTTGGAATGGTCAGATGTCTGTTCGGTTACTATCGGCAGTTTGTGCGCAATAATACCAAATTTATACTATGCCTATTTTAGTTTTCGTTATATAGGCGCTAAGAATGCACGGAAAGTATTAAACAGTATCTATTTTGCTGAGATGCTGAAGTTTGTTTTAGTGGTTTGTATGTTGTGCATTAGCTACTCGATTCCAGGACTTAACCCTCTGGGTATTTTATTTGGATTTGTAGTTTTGTTTAGTTGTATGTTTGTTTTACCACTTGTTAAATAAACAATAATAAATAGTAAAAGAGTGATTTAAATGAGTTCAAGTACAGAGATTTCAGAAACAATCAAACATCACCTGGTTCATTGGACAGTTGGTAGTGACGCAAGTACAGCTATTCATATGGATACTTTGTTGGTTTCACTGATTGCAGGCTGCACTTTTTTATATTTTTTTATGAAAGTTGCAATGAATGTAACTTCGGGTAAGCCAGGAAGATTACAGTTGTTTGTTGAAATGGTTGTAAGCTTTGTAAACAATTGTGTATCTGAGACTTATCATGGGAAGAGCAAAAAATTTGTAGCGTCTTTAGCATTAACAATTTTTTGTTGGGTTTTCTTGATGAATGCAGTTGACCTTTTACCTGTGGATTTAATTCCCGGAATGATAGAGTCATTAGGTGTTGAGAATTTTCGTGCTGTGCCAACAGCAGATTTAAATATGACTTTTGCTTTGTCTATTTCTGTGTTTTTTATTTTGATATTTTTGAATATTCAAGCAAAAGGTATTAAAGGCTTTATTGGTGAATGTATATTTCATCCATTTTCTAGTGACTGGTTGATTTTGAAGGTTATTTTTGCACCTGTTAATCTAGTATTTAAAATAGTAGAAGAGTTTGCAAAACCTGTCTCTTTGGCGTTACGTCTATTTGGGAACATGTATTCAGGTGAGTTGATATTTATATTAATAGCAACGTTGATTCCTTCGTATTTACAGTGGACCTTAGGTCTACCCTGGGCTATTTTTCATATTTTAATTATTACGTTACAAGCGTATGTATTTATGATATTGACCATAGTCTATTGTAATATGGCGAGTCATTCACACTAGAAATAGTATTAGAGATAGAAAATTAATCCTGTTTAACGATTCCAAAAGCGGGGCTAATAATATATGATGGCAACAAATTATTACATAGTATATTTTATAGTATGTTTTAGGTAATATATTTTAAAGTTAATAAATCAATAAAGTTATAATTTTATTTGGAGAGAAGTTATGAATACTACAGCTACTTTAATTGCAAATGTTCAATGTACTACTGTTATTGCTGTGGCAATATTAATTGCAGTAGGTGCATTAGGTACAGCTATAGGGTTTGCGTTACTAGGTGGGAAATTCCTAGAAAGCGTCGCAAGACAACCAGAAATGGCTAGTGAATTACAAGGTAAATTATTTATTGTGACAGCATTATTAGATGCGGTAACGATGATCGGTGTTGGTATGGCATTATATTTCACTTTCGCAAATCCGTTCTTAGCTGAAGTTAAAACAGCTGCTGCTGGCGTTGCTACAGTAGGTACTCTTGAACATACATCAGAAAGCGAAGCTGGTTAAGATTTAAGTTTAAAGAATACTAGGAGCCACCCGTGAGTGTACTATTGTCGAGCTTATTTGGGCAAATGATAACTTTTGCCATATTTGTTTGGTTTACCATGCGTTTCGTGTGGCCGGTTATAATATCTGCAATGGAAAAGCGTGAGCAAGTCATTGCTGACGGTTTGGCTGCTGCAGAGCGCGGGCACTACGAGCTTAAAAAAGCTCATGAACTTGCAACTAATCAAATTAAATCAGCTAAGCAGCAAGCGATGGAAATAGTTGAAAAAGCTAATCAGCGTGCCATCGTTATGCTAGAAGAAGCAGAAGTTGCAGCTAAAGAAAGGTATGATCATATCATTCGTTCCGCTGAAGCTGAGCTAATAGCAAAAGAAACAAAAGTTCGTGATGAGTTAAGAAAGCAAATTGTTAATATTGCAGTTTTAGGTGCTGAAAAAATTCTTAAAAAGAATATTGATGCAACAGCTCAAAATGACATTATTGCTGATATAGTGCAACAATTTTAATAAATAAGTTGGAAATTATTAGATGACTGAAAAACTCACCATTGCACGACCATACGCAAAGGCGGCTTTTGGTTATGCATTAACTAATAATTGTCTAGATGCGTGGTCTGGTTTTTTGAATGAAATAGCAGCAGTTACTAGAGATGAGAGAGTGGTTAAAGTTATACATAACCCAGCTTATGCTAGTCATAAAACGGCAGATTTCTTAATTTCTTTTAACTTACATTCATCGCAAGATAAAAAAATAGAAGAAGCTTCTTCTAATTTTATTAGGCTTTTAGCGGAAAATGGTCGTCTAGAGTTGCTGCCAGAAATAGCAAGTCTCTACGATGCGTTTAAGTTAAAACATAATCGTTTAGCAAAAGCGCAAATTACGTCAGCAATTGAGATATCAAAAGAGCAGCAGCAACAGTTACAAGCGGCACTTGAAAAGAAATTAGGTGTAAAAATTAACTTGGAATTTAAGGTCGACGCGAATTTGATAGGCGGAATGATAGTAAAAACAGGCGATCTAGTTATTGATGCTTCTGTAAAAGGTCAGCTTAATAAGCTTTTAACAAAATTAGCAGCATAAAGTTAAAATAAATTAAAATATAGTATCAAAGTATAGTATTAAAGTATAAGTATTCGAGGTTAAGTCAATGCAACCATTAAGAGCTTCTGAAATTAGTGAATTAATTAAGCAACGTATCGATTCTTTTGAGCTGGTTTCGGAAGGAAGAACTGAAGGTACTATCAGTAGCTTAATGGACGGTATCGTGAGATTGCATGGTTTAGATGACGTTATGCAAGGTGAGATGATAGAGTTTGAAAATAACACTTACGGTCTTGCGCTTAACTTACAACAAGACTCTGTTGGTGCTGTAGTTTTAGGAAAGTCTGATAAAATTGCTGAAGGGCAAAAAGCTAAATGTACTGGTCGTATTTTAGAAGTTCCAGTTGGTGAAGCTTTATTAGGCCGCGTTGTTGATGCTCTAGGTAACCCTATCGATGGTAAAGGCGCACTCGGAACTACACAAACATCTCCTATCGAAAAGGTCGCGCCTGGTGTAATTGCACGTCAATCAGTAAGCCAGCCCGTGCAAACAGGTTTAAAATCTGTTGATGCTTTGATTCCGCTAGGGCGTGGCCAGCGTGAATTAATTATTGGTGACAGACAAACAGGTAAAACAGCAGTTGCTATTGATACTATTATCAATCAAAAGAAATCAGGCGTTAAATGTATTTACGTTGCTATCGGTCAAAAAGCATCTTCGATTGCTGCCGTTGTGCGTAAATTAGAAGAGCATGATGCTTTAGCACACACTATTATTGTTGCAGCAACAGCATCAGATCCTGCTGCGATGCAATTTATTGCGCCGTTTTCTGGTTGCGCAATGGGTGAATACTTCAGAGACAATGGTGAAGATGCACTTATTGTTTATGATGATTTAACTAAACAAGCTTGGGCTTATCGTCAAATTTCCTTATTATTACGCCGTCCACCAGGCCGTGAAGCATATCCTGGTGACGTGTTTTATTTACACTCAAGATTATTAGAACGTGCCGCACGTGTAAATGCTGAGCATCTTGAAAAGATTACTAATGGCCGTGTAAAAGGTAAAACAGGTTCATTAACAGCGTTGCCAATCATTGAAACACAAGCTGGTGACGTTTCTGCATTCGTTCCAACCAACGTGATTTCGATTACAGACGGTCAGATTTATTTAGAAACAAGTTTGTTTAATGCCGGCTTTAGACCAGCAATTAACGCAGGTTTATCAGTATCTCGTGTAGGTGGTGCTGCGCAAACTAAGATTATTAAAAAACTCGGCGGTGGTATGCGTTTGGCGTTAGCACAGTTTCGTGAGCTTGAGTCTTTTGCACAGTTTGCATCTGATTTAGATGAAGCTACTAGAAAGCAATTAAGACGTGGACAAGTCCTAATGGAAGTAACTAAACAACGTCAATATTCACCACTTACAGTAGCAGAAACAGCGCTTTGTTTATTTGCTGCAAATGAAGGTTACCTAGATGATATAGATGTTAAGAAAATTACTGACTTTGAAGATGCCTTAATTAGCTATGCTCGTCTAAGTTATCCTGAACTATTAGAGCAGGTTAACAGAGAAAGTGATTATAACGACGATGTCAAAAACAAATTTGATCAAGTTCTAACATCATTTAAATCATCTACACAGTGGTAAGTTGGTAGCAATATGTCTAGCGGCAAAGAGATAAAATCACAAATTAAAAGTGTGAATAACATGAAGAAGATTACTCGTGCCATGGAAATGGTATCTGCGAGTAAAATGCGTAAAACGCAAGATGCTATGTATGCAGCGCGTCCTTATTCTCAAGCTATACACAATATTGTCGGGCACATTGCAAAGACTAATCCAGAGTACAAACATCCGTACATGGATAAACGAGATGTTAAAAGAGTAGGATATATTATTGTATCTACTGATCGGGGTTTATGTGGTGGTCTAAATATAAATTTGTTTAAAAAAGTCCTTGCGAGCATGGAGCAATATACGCAGCAAGGAGTAGAAACTACGTGTTTTATAATAGGTGGTAAAGCTGAAGGCTTTTTCAAACGAGTCAAAACAAACATCGCTGCATCTATTACGCATCTAGGTGATCGACCAAGCGCTTATGATCTGGTTGGTGGCGTTAAAATAATGCTTGAAATGTATGACAACCTGCAAATTGATGAGTTGTATGTATGTTACAATGACTTCGTTAATACTATGAGTTTGGTTCCTAAGGTTGAATCAATACTACCGATTGCACCAGTTGATGATTTACAAGTTAAGCACCAGTGGGACTATATTTACGAGCCTGATCCAAAAGACTTGCTGACATTTTTGCTTATAAGATTTGTTGAAATTCAGGTTTATCATGCTGTAGTTGAAAATATTGCCTCAGAGCAAGCAGCTAGAATGGTTGCTATGAAGTCAGCATCTGAAAACGCTACTGAAGTAATCGGTGATTTAAAGCTCGTTTACAATAAAGCACGCCAAGCATCGATTACGCAAGAATTATCGGAAATCGTAGCAGGTGCATCAGCGGTGGTGTGATAAGACTTATACAACGCAATAAAAATTAAAAATTAAAAATTAAATTTAGAAATTCAGAAATAGATAGAATCTTAAAGACGAAGAGGTAAGATCATCCCATGACTACTAAAAATGCTCATGCAAACGCAGCATATGCAAATACAGGTAAGATTAAAGAAATCATTGGTGCGGTTGTTGACGTAGAGTTTCCTAGAGAAGCTGTGCCAAAAGTTTATGATGCATTAACTGTAGCAAATGGCGATAACCAGCTTACTTTAGAAGTACAACAGCAGCTTGGTGATGGTGTTGTTCGTTGTATTGCAATGGGTGTCTCTGATGGCTTAAAAAGAAATTTATCAGTAGCTAATACAGGTAGACCGATTCAAGTACCAGTTGGTTCAGAAACTTTAGGTCGTATCATGGATGTTTTAGGTAATCCTATTGATGATCAGGGCCCGATTGGTGAAAAAGAACGCAGATCAATTCATAATGCGCCGCCTGCTTACGATGAATTATCATCAGGTGTTGAATTATTAGAAACAGGGATTAAAGTAGTCGATCTTATTTGTCCTTTCGTAAAAGGCGGTAAAGTAGGACTATTCGGTGGTGCAGGCGTCGGTAAAACAGTAACGATGATGGAACTTATCCGTAATATTGCTGTAGAGCATAGTGGTTCATCAGTGTTTGCCGGTGTGGGCGAACGTACTCGTGAAGGTAACGACTTTTATCATGAAATGAAAGAGTCGGGAGTATTAGACAAGATTTCTTTAGTGTATGGTCAGATGAACGAGCCACCAGGAAACAGATTACGTGTAGCTTTAACTGGTTTGACTATGGCAGAAAAGTTCCGTGATGAAGGGCGAGATGTATTATTATTTATTGATAATATTTATCGTTATACTTTAGCCGGGGTCGAGGTATCAGCTTTACTGGGTCGTATGCCATCTGCGGTAGGTTATCAGCCAACATTAGCAGAAGAAATGGGGGTTCTACAGGAACGTATTACTTCAACAAAAACTGGTTCAATTACTTCTGTGCAAGCTATTTATGTACCAGCTGACGATTTGACCGATCCATCTCCTGCTACTACGTTTACCCATCTTGATGCTACAGTCGTATTATCTCGCCAGGTGGCAGAATTAGGTATCTATCCTGCGGTAGATCCACTTGATTCTACTAGTAGACAGCTAGATCCACTTGTAATTGGACATGAGCATTATAATATTGCCCGTCAAGTTCAGGCTATATTACAAAAAAATAATGAATTAAAAGATATTATTGCTATCTTAGGTATGGATGAATTGTCAGAAGAAGACAAAAAGACTGTAACTCGTGCCCGTAAAATTCAGCGTTTCATGTCGCAACCATTCTTCGTGGCTGAAGTGTTTTCTGGTGCCCCGGGTAAGTTCGTATCATTGAAAGATACAATTAAAGGTTTTAGCATGATTATCTCTGGAGAGCTTGATCATTTACCTGAGCAGGCATTCTATATGGTCGGAACAATTGAAGAAGCTATAGAGAAAGCGAAAAAAATATAACTTGGGTATATATAAATGAATAATAAGGTTAGTGCAAATACTATTGCTGTTCGGGTTGTAGGCTCGGATGGTGAGTTATATTGGGATAAGGCTGATATGGTTATTGCTTCTGCTTATAATGGAGAAGTAGGGATTAAACCAAAACATGCACCATTTTTAGCTATGTTAAAGCCTGGTCAGATAACCATTATTACAGGGGAGCATGAAGAAGGTTTTTATGTTTCCGGTGGTGTTATTGAAGTACAGCCTTATTTAGTAACTATTTTAGCTGATAATGCAGAGCGCGCAAAAGATATAGACGAATCTAAAGCGCTTAGAGCAAAAGAGGATGCTGAAAAATTACTTGCTGATAAATCAGCCAAGTTAGATTATGCAAAATTACAGGTACAATTAGCACAGTCTTTAGCGCAATTACGTGCTGCAAAACGTTTTAAGAATCGCGCAGAACACAAAAGATCATAATTGATCATAGGATAAAGAATGACGTTAGCTGTTATAATTTTAGCCGCTGGTCTTGGCACAAGGATGAAGTCTTCGAAGCCTAAAGTGTTACACAAACTTGCGGGTGTTCCTATATTAAATCATGTATTAAACACCGCTAATAAACTTGAGCACTCTCTGTGTGCTGTTGTGCACGGTAAAAACGGTGATTTAATTAAATCAACCACGACCGGTGATAATTTACACTGGGTTCTGCAATCTGAACAATTAGGTACCGGGCATGCAGTCAATACTGCTATTACTGCTCTTCGTGAAAAATTACAAGCTGCAAAAGTTACTCAAGTATTAATATTATATGGGGATGTACCTTTAGTAGATGTTAATGACTTGAGTAGATTATTAACAACGACTGATAGTGATCAACTAGGCTTGCTTACACTTAATTCTTCTAATCCTTTTGGCCTAGGCCGAATAATAAGAGACAAAGATGACGATAATATTGTTGCCATCGTTGAAGAAAAGGACGCGGACAGTCATCAGAAATTGATTTCAGAAGTTAATACGGGCATCTTTTTATTACCATATCCTATGGTGATCCCGTGGCTCAAAGACTTAAAAACTAACAATAATCAACATGAGTATTACTTAACTGATATAGTTAAGCAAGCTGTAAGCACTAGTACAGTCATTAATTCAGTTACTGTATCAGATCAAGATAGTTATCGCGGTATTAATAATTTGTACCAGCTATCACAAGCTGAAAGACATTATCAGTTTCTATATGCGTTAAGACTTCTAGAGCAAGGTGTCAATATCAATGACCCAAATCGTATAGATATCCGTGGTAATTTGGTCTGCGCAAATGATGTTAGTATCGATATCAATTGTATTTTCAAAGACCAAGTCATCTTGGGTAGTCATTGTTTAATTGAATCTAATTGCGTACTAAAAAACGTTACTATCGGCAATAATGTTCATATAAAAGCTAACTCGATCATTGAAGATTCTGTGATTAATGATAACTGTGTCATTGGGCCTTTTGCGCGTGTTCGACCTCAAACTGTATTAGAAAACAATGTTAATGTAGGCAACTTCGTTGAGGTTAAAAAGTCGACTATTGGTGAAGGTAGTAAAGTTAATCATTTAAGTTATATCGGCGATGCTGTGATTGGTAAAAACGTTAATATTGGCGCTGGTACGATTACTTGTAATTATGATGGATTTAAGAAACATCAGACTATTATTGGTGATAATGCGTTTATTGGTTCTAACTCTTCACTGGTTGCGCCAGTTACCATAGGCGAAAATTCTACTATAGGGGCCGGTTCAACGATTTGTAAAGATGCACCCGATAACAAATTGACCCTAGCAAGAGGTCAGCAAAAAACGATTGAAAATTGGCAAAGAATTAAAGATAACTCCGAAGAATAATTATGTGCGGTATCATTGCAGCAGTATCAAAAAGAAATGTAACCTCTATTCTTATTAGTGGTTTGTACCAAATGGAGTATAGAGGCTATGATTCTGCCGGGATATGTATCTATAATGACGAACACTTTATTGAAACTAGAAAAGTGGAAGGTCGAGTAAAAAAGCTTGAAGAAAAATTAGCTAGTGAGCCGTGTAGTGGTCATATAGGGATTGCGCATACCAGATGGGCAACGCATGGTGCCCCGAGTGAACACAATGCTCATCCCATTGTTTCTCATAATGAGTTTGCTGTAGTTCACAATGGTATTATTGAAAACCATGCAGAACTAAAAGCAGAATTAATTAAAAAAAATTACGAATTTACTTCTGACACCGATACTGAAGTTATTGCGCATCTGCTTTATGATAATTTTCAGCAATATAAAAACGAACCTTGTTTGCTAAAAACATTACAGAAAACTATCAAGCAACTTAAAGGTAGCTATGCTATCGCAGTGTTAGACAAACATCATCCTGACAAAATTTATGCGGTTAGACAAGGCAGCCCTTTGGTTATTGGAATTGGGATTGAAGAAAATTTTGTTGCCTCAGATCAATTAGCGTTACTTCCAGTCACAAGTAATTTTATTTTTTTAGACGATGCTGAAATTGCTATTTTGACGGCAGATCAGTTTAAGATTTATGATGCTGCTGATAATCTTGTTGAGAAGTCAATTACTCAAAGTACAGCGACTATTACTTCTATAGATTTAGGGATACATCGTCATTATATGTATAAAGAGATCCTAGAACAGCCAGTTGTTTTGGGTGACACTTTAATGGGTAATATTTTAGATAATGCTATTCTTGATTCTACTTTTGGTCTAAAAAGCACAGAGATTTTCAATAAAGTAAAAGCATTACAGTTTGTGGCCTGTGGTTCTAGTTATAACGCAGCTCTGGTTGCTAAATATTGGATTGAAAAATATGTCAGGATTCCTTGTTTGGTTTCTATAGCTAGCGAATATAGGATGCAACAACCAGTAGTATTACAAGACACTCTATTAGTAACTATTTCTCAGTCAGGTGAAACAGCTGATACGCTTGCTGCAGTGCGTCTAGCTAAAGAATTTAACTATCTTGCTATGTTAGCAATTTGTAATGTTCCGCATAGCAGCCTTACACGCGAAGCAGATTTAGTCATGCACACTCGTGCGGGCCCAGAGATAGGAGTAGCTTCAACCAAAGCGTTTTTAACACAATTATTGGGTTTATTGATGTTAACCGTTTGTTTAATGAAACGTAAGGAAAACATTGATGGTTATAATGAGCATGAAGTTAATAATGCCATTCAAACATTGCCAAGATTGATAACAGAGTGTTTAAAATTAGAAGATGAGATTAAGACCTTAGCTGGGTTTTTTATTGAAAAAAACCACGCATTGTTTTTAGGCCGTGGCCCGAGTTACCCGATAGCTATGGAAGGTGCGTTAAAACTAAAAGAAATCTCTTATATTCATGCTGAAAGTTATCCTGCCGGCGAATTAAAACACGGTCCATTGGCTTTAGTCGATGAAAAAATGCCAGTCATTGCTTTAGTCACTAATGATGATTTTCAAGAAAAAATGTTATCCAATCTACAAGAAGTTAAATCCCGAAGTGGTGACATTTTTGTGTTTGCAGAACAGGGTTCAAAAGCAGACTTCTCAAAACTAAGTAAACATGTTTGTTATATACCAACGAGTCATGAGTTACTTAAGCCGTTATTGTTTACTATCCCGATGCAATTATTGTCTTATCATATTGCCGTTTTGAGAGGTACGGATATTGATAAACCAAGAAATTTAGCGAAGTCGGTGACTGTTGAGTAGTTTTCTCTTGCTCTGACCTTATCCCAGAATTAGTTTAGAAAAATATTTAAATTCATTTTGGGAGAGATATGGGGTGCGGGCTGTTCTTACAGCCCGTAATACAATTAGAGGTTGGAAGAAATAATTACTGACTCTTCTCAAGCATATAATCTACAGTTTTCACAATCTCTTCATCAGAGCACGTCAAGCAACCACCTTTAGCAGGCATAGCGTTAAAGCCCTTAAGTGCGTGACTATGCACAGTATCTTTACCAGCTTTAAGACGAGTAGTCCAAGCAGCTTTGTCACCTAATTTAGGTGCGCCAGAGGCACCAGTGTCATGACAAATATAACAAGTAGATTTGTATCTTTTCATGCCAGCATCGGCAGCTAATACAGGTTTAACATCTGAATCAAGTGCAGCACCTTCGGCCATATTGACGGTACCAAGGGGTTTAATTCTTTCTAGAATTTTCTCTTCTCTTGACAAAGCTGAGTAATTTAAACTGTAAAACCCGAACAATAATACTGAAATAATTAGTTTATAATTTTTACTCACAACCGCCTCTCACGCTCAATATTTAAATGATTTCAGATTATATCAGATATATTTTGCGGATTGTAGGCCCATTAAGGCGTAAGTTCAACTAGAATTTTTTAATAAAACTTAAATAAAATCAATAAGATAATAAAGCAAATGTAATGTGACTTAATAATTTTAGAATTCGTGGTATAATATATCGTTTCTATATGTTAATTAGTTGAGCACCTAATATGCTTGGTAAGATCGGTCAATGGCTTGGTAAAAAAACACTTACTTTAGGGGATCTTGAGTTAGATCATTCTAAATTCAGAAGAAAGGCTTTGCCACAAGAGACTGCAGCTCGGGGGCCGTTTTCAAAATATACCGAAGTTATAAAATATGTAAGTAATATATTGATGTTTTTGTTGGTTGCTCCAGTGTTGGTTGTGACTAGCCTTTTATCAAAAGCAACTGTATTAGTCGTTACTAATATTGTCTTAGCTCTAATCAATCTGTATTGTTATATACATGATGGTTTTACTAAAAAAAGAACATTAGTAGAATTATTAGTGATAGCCACAGGCATAGCGCTGCTTGCATTCACTATAGTGATGTTGACACCGAGTATAACAATAATTCTGCCTTTTGATGCTATTTTATTTAAAATTAATATTGTAGCCTATGCGATAAATGGATTTGAGCCATTAAGAGACCTAGTGGTCGGAGTTGCAAATAAATTTTTTGAACGCGTGCGTAAATGGGTTGGTTTCAAACCAGCAATAGTTATTCCAGAAAAACCTTTGGATGAAAGCGAACATCCTGAATATTTGGATAGTTTATGTAATGTTTATACGGGGGGGTATCACGGTAATGATCCTTGTTGCCCTCCTGAAACAAAGACGTATATAGCCAATATGCAGGAAGTGTTGGCAGATTATATAGCCAAAAAGAAAAAACCATTTTGGGGGTTTGTAATGAACAAAGCGGAAATCGCAGAATTACAATCTGTTAAAGATGCATTTAGAGTGGGTAAAGCGAAAGGTGCGATCGATTGGGTAACGTTGAAAATAAATAGAAAAATTTCAAAATA
Source organism: uncultured Gammaproteobacteria bacterium (assembly GCA_964387745.1). Taxonomy (GTDB): domain Bacteria; phylum Pseudomonadota; class Gammaproteobacteria; order JAGOUU01; family JAGOUU01; genus JAGOUU01. Next base: position 32,706 of record CAYLXL010000003.1, read on the forward strand.
CAATAGAAAACTTAAAAAAGCCGATATAGAACTAGAGCAAACAACGCTCTCAGAAGAAACAAAAAGTTATTTTAAAAACTATACTAAAGTTGACGCTTCAGAACAAGATAAAATAAACCATTGTAGAGCGTTATTGTTTTCATATGCTACAAAGCAGTCTGAAAAAATTGATAGATTGAACGAATGTTTGCCTGTGTCACAAAGGCCAAAAACACAGCTTAGTAAATTGCGACCTGAGCCTTGCTAGATTGTTATTTATTTGTTTATATTTGAGTGCTTATAGAAATTGGTGGTAAACTTGGTTTTAGTTTTTTTAAACTATAAGTAGTTACATGATATATAAATATTCTTTGCAAAAAATATTATCTATAATTATAGGGACCATCATGATAATGACATCGCTTAACGCTACACCCAACTCAATAGAAATCTATTCACACCGCGGCTATGCTGGTTGCTATCCGGAAAATACATTATTAGGCTATCAGGAGAGTATTAATCTAGGTGTGCATAGCTTGGATATCGATGTTGCTATTACTAAAGATAATATTATTGTTGCCAGTCATGACCGTTTTTTAAATAAAGATTTTACTCGCGATAAAAACAAGCAGTGGTTAACAGATAATAATTTGATGATAGATACATTAAATTATGATGAATTACTATTGTATGATGTTGGTTCTGTAAATCCCAATAGCACTTATTATTCAAGTTTCCCACACCAGAAATCTAGCGATAACGTCATTATTCCGACTTTAGAAAAAATTATTGAGCTTATCAAAGAGCATGAAAACAAAACACAAAAAAACCACAAGATCCAGATAGAAATTAAAACAGAGCCAAATGATAGTCATGAGTATGTCAAAAATTTTGTTGATGCTATAGCAAAAGTATTAGTTGCAACAGATTTTGTTACATACACAGAACTGCAAAGTTTCGATTGGCGTTCTTTGATCTATGCTAAACAAATATTACCTGATGTAAAGACGTCGTTCATCACACAACAAAATGCTTGGTTTGATAGTTTTGCTGAGGGTTGGACGGCGGGTTACAAATTAGAAGAGGGGGCTAATTCTATACCGCACCTGATTGCTACACTTGGCGGTAATATTTGGTGTCCAGATTATAAAGATCTGACGGCAGAATTAATCAAAGAAGCTCATAGCTATAATATAAAAGTCATTCCGTGGACCGTGGATGATACTCAAGCCATGTCACAACTGATAGATTGGGATATAGATGGCATTATTACCAATTATCCGCATTTGTTGAAAGATTTGCTTCAAGTTTGAATAAATATATATATTTTTACAGCGCAAGCTGCTCGTTCTTTTTAGTGAACTCTTCATAACTGCCATTAAAATCAATCATCCCGTCTTTGCTGATAAATATAATTCTATCTGCAACTTGTTTGATTAAATCTCGATTATGGCTTACTAACAATAGTGTGCCATTATAGTCTTTTAGAGCATTGCCAAGATTAATAATGCTTTCAAGATCCATATGGTTAGTGGGTTCGTCCATAACTAGCACATTACCAGGGTTAAGCATAATTCGGGCGATTAATAATCTTGCTGCTTCACCACCGCTTAAAGTTAAAATATCTTTTTCATGGTCGTCTTTAGAAAATAATACACGACCTAGCATATTTCTTACTTCTTGCGTTGGTGATTTGGTCGCATGATCAGCGAGCCAGTTCATTAATGTTTGGTGATCTTTTAATAAATCATGGTGATCTTGCGATAAATAATTAATATGTGTTTCAGCGCCCCATTCGTATTCACCACTATCTAGATTGGTTATACCTAATAAGGTTTTAATAAGGGTTGATTTACCAATCCCGTTGGCACCAATGATGACTATTTTTTCACCTCGTCGGATAGAAAAGCTGACCTTATTGAAAATGCTTTTTTCGCCATAAGATTTGGTAATGTTTTTAACTGTTAAAACAGTTTTTCCAGAAGGTCTGTTTACCGGGAAAGTAAATTTTGGTGCTATACGTGAAGAGTGTTTGATATCAGGCAATTCAAGCTTTTCGATTTGCTTCATTTTAGATTGCGCTTGGCGAGCTTTTGAGGCTTTGGCTTTAAATTTATCAACAAAAGCCTGCATGCTCGCAATCTTATCTTCAATATGTTTTTTCTCGTGTAGTTTTTGCTGTTCTATTTCTGCTTTTTCAGATAAGAATTTATTATAATTGCCGCTGTAAGGGCGAATCTCACCGTAGTCAACATCTAAGATACAGCCAGCAAGTTTATTGATGAATTCAAAATCATGGGAAATAAATAATAATAAGCCACTAAAATTATTGCGCAAATATTTTTCTAGCCATGCTATAGATAAGATATCCAAGTGGTTTGTCGGTTCGTCGAGTAATAAGATATCAGGATCAGAAAATAAAGTTCGTGCTAATAAAACTCGCAGTTTATAACCGCCAGAAAGCAATTTAAGCGGTTTATAATGGTATTTAGCATCAACACCTAGACCTAAAAGTAAATTGATGGCCGTAGGTTCAGCACTATAGCCGTTATAGTGCGCTATAGTTTCTTCTAGTTCACCTAATCTATAGCCAATTTTTTCGTTATATTCAGGCGAGGTCAGTAACTCTTCTTTTTCTAACAAAGCTTCCCATAACTTAGGTTTACCCTGGATAACAACATCAATGACATTCACGTCTTCGTATTTAAATTGATCTTGCTTTAACCAGCCTATGGTTGAGTCTTTAGGGACTGCAATGGTGCCGTCGCTAGGGGATTCAGTGCCGGCTATAAGTTGTAATAAGGTTGATTTACCCGTACCGTTTGCACCAACTAGGGCATAACGAGTATCTTTGGTGAGTTTCAAAGTAACGTCAGTAAATAATACGCGGGCGCCATGCCCCATGGCAAGTTGATTCAAAGTAATCATATTTGGATAATAAAAACTATATAAAACTATATATAAGACTAGTAATAGTCGAAAAGTATATCTTATATTTTAAATTCTTGTAACTAAAAAATGAAGTTTGAAAAGAATACATATTATAGAGTATAATCAAAGGCTCGGTTGCGCCCGTAGCTCAGGTGGATAGAGTGTTGGTTTCCGAAACCAAAGGCCAGAGGTTCGAATCCTCTCGGGCGCGCCAGTAATCTGTAACGTAAATAAGGAGTGTTTATGAATTCAAAATTCACCTACCGTGCTATTCTTTCTTCGCTTTTTGTTATGAGCTCCCTGGCTGTTGCTAATGAGGGTGTGCAGCAAGAATATTTGGTAGCACCAAAGTGTTTCATCAGTAATAATAATTTTACTCATGAAGAGCTTGCTTACAACAAAGAAAAAGATTTAGTGTTATTCTCGGTTGAACAAGCTTATTGGTGGGATCAATTAGCCGTCTTAAAGCAAGATAGACAAAATGTTTGTGGTAAATTTATAAACGTAAACTCTGACTTGAGTGACTTTTTAGATGCCAATGCGTTCTCTCGTTCAAAACAATCCACTTCAGCTCTTGATTTTGATGGCTTCTTGCAGAGTTTTGTGGCGGATGAAACAGAATCACAGTTTACTAAACCAGCATCATTATTAGATCAAGAAGATGGTGATGAAAAAGTAGCACTTATAGAAAAATTATTTAGTAGTATACAAAAAGATAGAGTTGCCAATAGCTTGGATGAATTCACAGGTCTTTTTAATCGTGGCGCTAACACACAGACGGGTGTAGAAGCTGCAGAAAAACTAAAAACTTGGATGGAAGATTTAAGGGCGGCTAATAATCTTACGGAAGAACAATTTTCGGTTGAGCTGGTAGCAACTAATCAGTATAGACAACCATCAGTTGTAGCAGTATTAGGTAAAGATTTACCTGGTGAAGCAATAGTACTAAGTGCACATTTAGATACATTAGGCGGTGGCAGAATGCCTGGTGCTGATGATAATGCTTCTGGTTCCATGGTTGTATTAGAAGCAGCTCGCGTGCTTTTAGAATCCAAACAGACATTTAATCGACCAATATACTTTATGTGGTATGCAGCAGAAGAAATGGGGTTAGTAGGCTCTAAAGTTGTAGTTAAAGATGCAAAAGCTAAGGGGTTTAAAGTTGATTCGGTATTCCATATGGATATAGTTGGATATAGACCAGAAGACAAGAAAGATGATCCTACGTTCTGGTTCTTGCGAGATTATGTTAATAAAGACTTTACTGATTATTTAGCAGGGTTAACTACTAAATACGTTAAAGTTCCTGTTAATTTTACAAGATGCGGTTATGCATGTAGTGATCATGCTAGTTGGACAAAAAGTGGCTATGTATCTGCAGCTGTGTTGAGCACGAGTTTCAGTGAGTTGAATCCTAATTTACATTCTGATCAAGATTCTGTGGATACGGTGAGTGTAGATGGAATGGTGAACTTTGCTAAGCTATCGTTAGCTTATGTAGTAGATAAAGCATCTTAAATCTATAAATGAAAGGGCGAACGTCTGTTCGCCCATAATGAGATTAAGCCACTTTCTTACAGCTAGTCTTACCCTTAGCTAATGCTTTTATAATCTCAATGAAGTTATCTAGCGTCTGAGCCTGGCTTATTGTAACTACGTATTGATTATTAATCACAACACTAGGAGAAGACTCTAAACCATACTTAGCAAACATTTCCATACTTCTGTTCATTTTTAAATTCAAAGCAGATGAATTTAAAATATTCATATAGTTTTCAAGCGTAACTTTTTTAGCAAGTTCTGGATTTCCTCGAAGCTCACCTTTGATAAAAGTTTCAACTTCGTTTACGCTAACTGGTACCATAGGATTAGAACGAGTTTGTACCCATTCAAACACTTTGCTATGGAGATCTTCAGTGATACCAAGTTCTTCATTAGTAAAATAAATCTTAGCAAGTAGATCCCAACCAGAATGAAATATAACTGGCACGCGTTTAAATTGTATATCTTTAGACTTAGTGCTTTTCCATTCTTCGAATTTCTTCTCAGCCATATAGCATCCTGGGCAGCCATAGCTAAAGAATTCAACTACAGTAGGGCCTTCACATAAATTGGTTTTCAGATAAAATTCTTCGATGTTGTCATCGTTTTTTGCGCTAATGGGTATAGCTTTATAATCGCGATTGAAAATAACACTCGAGGCTTGGTTGGTACCAGTTACAGGATTAGAAGTGTTTGGTGTTGATAAAGAGGTGGGAGGATTACCTGCTGCTGGTTTGGGATCAGAGCCTGCGGCAAAAAAATTGTAACTAGTTAATGTAATAGCTGCTAGACTTAAACCTACAAGTATAGATTTGGCATGCATATTCATCATCACTCCTTTTTAATAAATATCATTTATATATATTTAATATGAGTAAGTGTTCAGCTTACAGATAATGAACAGAGTGATCTTCCCCTCCAGGGGAAGTACCTTTTGCGTAGCAAAAGGGGATGGGGTTGCCTAAACATAGCACGACTTAATTTTAATAAGGTTGTGCAAAACTCAAACCAACCCCTTCCCCCTCGTTGCACTCGGGTACTTCCCCTGAAGGGGAAGATCCTTTGCTCGCTATCTGTATAGTGAACACTTACTAATATGAATTAATAGTAAGTATATCTTAATGAATAAATTGAGATTTATCCATTAGGATTTTTAGGATTTGATGAATGTTATGATAAAACTTAATTATGCAAGCCTGTTGCAAAATTAGCAACAGCGGCCATATCATTATCATCTAACTTTTTGGCAAGAGCCTGCATCATATCATTTAGTCGCTCGTCATTTTTGAATGCCATAAGTTGAGCTTTGATATATTCAGGCTGTTGACCAGATAATCTAGGGAACACGGCTTGTAGATTACCATTACCAGTAGGGCTATGGCAGGCTGCACAAGCTGGAATTCCGCGTTCGATATCGCCACCCAAATAAAGCTTTCTGCCAAGCTCGTAGCCTTGAGCAGTACTTTCGCCTACAGTTGGTTTTTGTGAGCTGTAGTATGCAGCTAAATCTTCTAAATCTTGTTGCGTTAATTTTGCTACTTGGGCATTCATAATCCCTGCCGTAGCAGATTTATTAGTGGCTTTTTCGCTCTCAGGGGTACTCAGAGCTTGATAGGCGATAAGGCTTTTTAATAAATAGTTTTCGTGTTGGCCAGCAATTTTTGGATATGTTTGCAAAATGCTGTTACCATCAGGTCCATGGCATGTAGCACAAGTTGTTGATTTAGCTTTGCCAGCCTCTATGTTGCCTGCAGCTAGGCTTATGTTACTTAATAATGTACAGGATAAAACACCTATAACTGTAAAAATATGTTGGATAGTGTTATAATTTCGATTCTTAACTGCCATGGTTACATCACCACTTAATATGTAAATATAGTGTAAAATACAGCTTATAAAAATAACACAACTCACCATATTTTGTAAATTATATTATAAACGAAAATGAATATATCAGAAATAAATTTCAATCAAGCTAAGTTTTTATTAAGCGCAGCTAAATTAATTCATCTGCCTAAAGACACCGGGGCCGAAGTTGCTTTCATAGGGCGTTCCAATGCTGGCAAATCAAGTGCGCTTAATGCACTTACTAATCAGAAACGACTAGCTAGAACAAGTAAAACTCCAGGGCGTACACAATTATTAAATGTATTTACTCTGAATGTTGATGATCGTCGGTTAATTGATCTACCAGGTTACGGCTATGCAAAAGTTCCTGAAGAAATTAAAAAAGATTGGTCACAGGTTTTAGATCAATACTTAAGACAACGAAAAAGTTTAAAGGGCCTAGTGTTAGTCATGGACAGCCGTCACCCGTTACAAGATTCAGACTGGGAGTTTTTACATTGGACCGAAGCCTGTAACATAGATACTCATATTATTCTGACTAAAGCTGATAAGCTACGCTATGGTCAGCAGAAGAATACTTTGTTAGGTGCTATCAAAGAGACTAAAAAATTATCTAATAATGTAACTGTGCAGTTATTTTCGGCTGACAGTAAGCAAGGCGTGGAAGAACTACAGCAGAAATTATTACAATGGTTAAACTGATAAGATATTTGTTGAGCAACAAATATCTTATCAAGTATTTTTATTGACAATCGGTGAACTCGTATTGAGGTCTCACGGTTGTAGTGTTAGCCCTCCACGAGTATCTCTCAATGTTCTTGCCTATACTCAAACTACCTTCATTTGATACATACGCAATGTTTGGTTCTTCTGGGCCCTTGGTTTCCATACCTCGGTTAAAGTCTCTCATAGCCTGTTCTAAGATGCTTTTAGAAGTGCGACTTGACCACATTGGGTCGGAATTTCTGTGTCTGTACAACACTAAATTTCCATCATCTTGCATGACTAAATTAGTTTTGCTATTTGTAGTAAAAGTCTTCATAGAACACCAAATGAAGTTCTCTTTATCCTTTTCTAAGGCAGAATATATACACAAATTCCCGTCGCTCTGTAACTTGAGTTTGAATTTTTTATTTTGAGAGCACATAAATCTATTTACAAACAATTTTTTGTGCTCTGGCAAAAAAGTCCGTTTGATTTCTGCAGAGTGTTTAGGGTAAAAAATGTTCTTGCACGCAGTTGTGTAATCGTATCTCCATTTTGAGTCCCCAAACTTACACTCTCCATAAGTTTTTTCACAACGAGGCTTACCATTAGGGAGCTTGCTATTAGGGTCGTCAGTCACATAATATCTAAAATCTATTGTGCCTGTAAAAGTCCCGGTTCCATTTTTAAGAGTTTCAAAAAAATCTCTTTTGCCGTTAATAAAATTGATTTCTACAACACGGTATCCAGATCCATCAAGACGGCTGCTATTGCAAGTATCACTTATACAATCTTCTCGACATGCAAAGTAAAATTGATTACAGGTAAAAGGTGTTTTATCGTCGCTTTTAGTGATTACTCTGTCCATTTTCAACTCATCATGGTAATCGCAATGATAATAATTGTTGTAAAATTCGCTCGCAAAAGTATTATACGTTGTAGTTATAAAGACTAGCAGTAATAAATGGAGGTGAAGCGCATGAGTTTTATTCATTCGGATAACTCTTTTTGGTTTGGCTATAAATGTAAGATATATACATATTATCGTAGTATAATTTTCCTTAATCTATAAGGCATAATGACTTAATTGATTGCCAGCGTTCTCTCAAAAGTGAGTTAGCAATGTTGCAAGAAAGCTATAATGGAAATAAATATATTAGTTAACTGCGACGAGTTTATAGCTAATTACTGTTAATGCGCTTCATCCCAATTTTTACCCACATTACTAGAGACTTTCAGAGGAACATCAAGTTTTGCAGCACTTTGCATAGCATCGACCATTAGAGCTTTTGCGGGATCAATATAATCTTGGTGTACTTCTAAAATTAATTCGTCATGTACCTGTAAGATTAACTTAGCATGGTTATGAAGTTTTTGTTGGGTTAAGGCTTTGTCGACATTAATCATCGCTAGTTTGATGATATCAGCAGCGGTGCCTTGCATGGGTGCGTTGATAGCAACTCGTTCTATGGCTTTTCTGCGCATAACATTTTTACTATTTATCTCGGGTAAATATAATCTTCGGCCAAATAGGGTTTCTACATAGCCTTGGTTTTTTGCTAACTGTTTAGTGTCATCCATGTATTTTTTGACACCTGGGTATCTAGTAAAATATAACTCAATATATTGTTGTGCAGATGTGTTATCTATACTTAATTGTTTAGCTAGTCCAAACGCGCTCATACCATAGATTAAGCCAAAGTTAATAGCCTTGGCATATCTACGATGTTCGTTGGTTACATCATTGGGATTAATTTTGAAAATTTCTGCTGCTGTAAAATTATGGATATCTTGGTCTTTATTAAAAGCATTTAATAAGTTTTGATCTTTTGATAAGTGTGCCATGATTCTTAATTCAATTTGTGAATAATCACAAGAAATTAATACATGATCTTTAGGGGCAATAAACGCCTGACGGATCCTACGTCCTTCACTAGTTTTAATGGGAATGTTTTGTAGATTTGGATTAGTTGATGATAATCTACCTGTTGCTGTGATAGCTTGTTGGAAACAAGTGTGGATCCGGCCTGTCGAGGGATTGATTTGTAAGGGCAAGCTATAGGTATAAGTTGACGTTAATTTACTTAGCCCACGGTATCTTAAGATATCAGTTACAATTGGGAAGTCTAAAGCTAAATCTTGTAACACTGATTCTGATGTAGACGGTTGACCGGTCGGTGTTTTTTCAAAGACAGGAAGATTTAGTTTTTGATATAAAACTTCTTGTAGTTGTTTAGGGGAGTCAATATTGAACACCTCGCCAGAAGTTTTAAAGATATTATTTGATAATTGTTCTAGAGTTATTTCTATTTCTTTGCTTTGTACGGTTAATAATTCAGCATCGATTAAAACACCTGCGCACTCCATTTCTGATAATATATTAACTAGAGGGATCTCTATGTCATTGTAGACTTTTAATAGCTTTGGATCTTGCTTGAGTGCGCTATGAAAATGATTATGTACTTGATGTAGCGCAGCAATGTCTTCACAAGAGTATTTGCCAGCCACGTTTAAATCAACTTCATCAAAATTGATTTGTTTTGCGCCTTTGCCTGCTACATCTTCATAGCTAGTTTTAAGATTATTAAAAATACGAAAAAATAATGTGTCTACATCATGTTTATTAGCAGTGCTATTATAAACATAAGATTCAAGGCTAACATCATGATAAGGTTCTGCTACCGTAATATTGTATCTTGCTAAAATATTTTTTTGATGTTTAATGTTTTGCGAAATCTTAGTTACATAGGCAGAATTAAAATAATCTTTAAACTTAGATAGAACATAATCTGGTTCTAATTGATTAGAACTTATATTTTTGGTTTCATTATCTTTATGTGCCAGAGGAATGTAATAAGATTTACTGTTGGATTCGATTGCTAATCCTGTGATGGTCGTATTTATATTATGCGGATCGCCCAAGTTGTTTGTTTTTACATCAAAACAAAAGTATTGAGACTCTGTGATAATATTAAGCAAATTGTCTAGTTCAGAATTGTTTACTATAAGATTATAATCTGCAGTCTTATCTTGACTACTGCAGTTTTGTTCAGCATGTTTAGCATTTGCTGTTGATAGGCCATTCGCTTGGGGCGCTGGACCGTTTTTTAATTCATCATTCAACCAAGATCTGAACCCTAAAGTTTCTAATAATGTGATCAAGGGTTGGTGTGCTGTAGGCTTTTTTTTTAAATCACTTAAAGTATATTCTAAAGCTACATCTGTTTTTAAAGTTACTAATTGCTTGGACATTGGTAGAAAGTCTACGCTGTTGCATAAGCTTATCCCGGCTTTATTTTTGATTTGAGAGCGATTAGCAATAATATTTTCCAAGCTGCCATAATCGTTGAGCCATTTTATGGCTGTTTTAGGTCCAACACCTGGAACTCCAGGGACATTATCACTTTTGTCGCCAATTAAAGCTAAATAGTCAACTATCATATGGCTAGGTACACCAAATTTTTTTAGTACGCCAGCCTCATCATACATGGTCTTAGTCATGTCATTGTAAATTTTGATGTGTGAATTTACTAACTGCATCATGTCTTTATCTATTGTAGAGATATGTGTATGCCAGTTTTGTTGCTCTGCCTGTTTAGCAAATGTCGCTATCACGTCATCTGCTTCAACCCCTGAAATACTAATAAGCGGGATCCCCATCGCTTGAATTAACCGATGCAGTGGTTCGATTTGTACACGTAGATCATCAGGCATCGGCGGTCTGTGAGACTTATATTCTTCGTATAATTCATGGCGAAAATTTTTACCTTTGGCATCAAAAATGACAGCTATATACTCTGGCTTATTATCTAAAAGTAATTTTCTGATCATACTAGCGACACCAAATACGGCACCTGTTGGTTCACCATGACTATTAGTCAGAGGTGGCAAAGCATGATAGGCGCGATATAAATAAGAAGAGCCATCGACCAGGTACAGGGTAGGAGTTGTTTGTGACATAAATTATTAAAAATAATTACTAAAAGATTGTTTATTTTTCTTGGAGCCTAAATAATGTTAAAGATAAGGATAACATTTATTATTATTAATATAAAATTTTATGGCTGTTTATACTCTAATCAATAAGCATCAACTCGAATCATTATTAGCTTATTATAATTTAGGCGAATTAATAGAATATACTCCGGTGGCAGCTGGGACTACTAACAGCAATTATAAAGTAGTTTTAAAAAACAATAACAATACTTCTAGTTATATACTCACTATTCTCGAACAGAATCTATCTAAAGCTGAATTAGATTTTTGTGTTAATTACTCACAGTATTTATCTGATCTAGGGATTAAAGCAGTAGCGCCGCTTAGAAATCGTAATGGTGCAAGTATTGTTCAGTTTTTAGACAAAATAGCTATGCTAACACCGTTTGTTACGGGTAATGCAATAATTTCTAATTCTGCAAATATAGCTGTTGAGCATTGTAACGAAATTGCCACAACTGTTGCTAAAATGCATCTTGCAAGTCGTCAATTTAAACAGGCGCGCAAAAATCCCGCAGGCTTAACTTGGTGCATCAATGTGTTTAAACAAATTGATAATTTGTTATCGCCTGATCATTATTTATTAATAAAAGATGAAATAGAATATTTAATTATTACCAATGATTTGATTATCGAACAGAGTGCAGATTATATTCAAAATATTACTGGTGCAATTCATGCGGATTTATTTTGTGATAACACCATATTCATGCATAATAAATTGGCAGGAGTCATTGATTTCTATTATGCGTGCACTGACTATTATTTGTATGATCTTGCTATTGTAGTGAATGATTGGACACTTGATTATAATAAGAAAGGTGTTGTTTGTATGGATAGATACAATAGCCTTATTGACAGTTATTTATTAGAGCTTAATAAGAATTACGATCTTTATACCAATTTGGTTCATAGTATAAATGATATTGAGGATTATTGGCAGATTATGCTACGGCGCGCGTCTTTACGTTTTTGGCTGTTGCGTTTATTAGCTTTTTGCATCCCTAAAGGCAGCACGGTAAAAACGATCAAAGATCCCAAAGAATTTGAGATGAAATTATTATTTCACAGAGAAAATAAATTAGAATTTGTTGTGTGATTTTTGTCATTCCAAGTTTGAATTTTGTCATTCCGAGCTTTGCGAGGAATCTCATATTTAAAAAAAGAGATCCTTCGCTAACGCTCTGGATGACAAGATGCTAGTTTAGTGATTTCTTGAAGTTGCAGCTGATCCAACCCCAGCACCTATCGCACCGCCAACAATAGCGCCCGTAGAATCGCCGGTTATAGCATGCCCAACTAGCCCGCCCACAGCAGCGCCGCCTGCGGTACCCATGATTTGATTATCCCGATAAGGATTACCTGTGCAGCTTGTCAACAGAATTAATAAGCTACAAGTTAAAAGACCAGTAGATAAGTTTTTGATATGCATAATGCTACCTCTTTAAATGCATTGTAGTTATGAGTATAGCAGAGAAAAAAAATTGTGTTTTACTAAATCAATAGGTTATATTTTTAGGGCCAATAAGCCGTAAAAAACATTACCAGTGTATTTTTGCTTTTCTATATTAAGCTTATATTTGGCTAATATTTCTAAATTAAAAGTTTTTTCAGCTTCTATGTATATCAAAGCCCTTTTATGAGCAAGGGTGAGATTTAACCAATTATTTTTAATAATCAAATCTAAGCAGGGTTCAATAAGATTTTGATTAAATGGTGGATCTAAAATAATAATATCAAACGGTTTTTGTTTTATTTCTTCAGGCATTTTAGCAAGAAGTTTTAGTGTGTCTGAATGAGATGGGCTAAATTTATTAGCTTCGATAGATAAAGACTTAATAAATTGATTAATATGATCAATAATTTTTGGATTAGCATCGTTAAATAAAACAAAGTCTGCACCACGCGACAGGGCTTCTATGCTCATAGCGCCACTGCCGGTGAATAAATCCAATACACGAGCATTTTGGATATCATGCATGAGCCAATTAAATAAAGTCTCGCGTACACGATCAGGTGTTGGTCGTATATTACTATTTGGTAAAATAGGTACTTTACGACCTCTATGTTTGCCGCCAATGATGCGGATAAGATTATTGCTCAAATTATACTTTCTTATTATTAGGATCTGTGGTGTTAGCGTTGGATTGTTCAGTATTGCCAACAGTTACAATCGTAAGATTGTTAATGTTTATATGTTTATTAAAAGCAGTCATAATATCTTGATGCGAAATTTTATTGATATTGTCCACATAAGTATCTAAATAATCAAGTGGCAAGTTATAAAACCCTATTGCAGCTATTATCCCTAATTTTTTTGAATTAGAAGCTATATTAATTGGAAACTGACCAGTAAGATTTTGCTTTGCTAAAGTTAAATCTTGTTCTGAAGGTCCATTTTTTAAGAAGTCAATTAAAGTCTTTTTAGATACATCTAAGGCTTCGCTAGCTTTTTCGTTTCTGGTTTGCATATTAATAAGAAAAGGTCCTTCACTTTTCATAGCTATGAAGTCGCTTGAGACAGAATAAGCTAATCCTTGTTCTATTCTGACATGCTTGAATAATAAAGACGTAAGTGGCATGTCGCCTAATATATGGTTGCCTAAAGTAAGAGCAAAATAATCAGGGTCACTGCGTTTAATGCCAACGCTTCCTAATAATATATGGGTTTGCGTTGATGGAAAATTAATGTGTTTGATCACACCATTAGTAAGCTCAGGCTGGATACTAGCAAGCTCTGGAGCCTTATCGCCATTTAACATACGGCTTGCAATGTCTTCGCTTAATTCTTTGGCTTTATCTGCTGTAATGTCGCCTACTAAGGTGATCTGTGCATTATTATAATTATAATATTTATGATAGTAGCTAATTAAGTCCTCACGAGTGATAGCTTTTACAGAGTCTATGGTTCCGTCTGTAGGTACACCATAAGGGTGACTCGGGTAAATTAATTTATAAAATTCATTACTAGAAATAACCTCTGGATATTGCTGGCTTAAAGTTAAATTTTCAATAGCTTGGTTTTTGATGCGATTGAAGTTTTTTTGTGGAAAAGTAGAATTAGCTAATAAATCATTAAATATTTCTAGAGCTTGAGTTAGTTTGGATTGTTCAGTAAGTGTGCGTAAGCTGACGGAGCTTTTATCTTGATCTATATTTGATCCTAAAATTGCCCCGATCGACTCTAAAGTTTCACTTATTTGTTCGTTGTTATATTTTTTAGTGCCTTCATTTAGCATAGCGTTAGTCAAAGCTGCAACGCCTGGTTTATTAGCGCTCATAGCAGCACCTGCTTTAAATGTTACCATGACATCCAGCATTGGCAATTCGTGTGCTGCGACAAAATAAACATCGACTTTATTTTTAGTTTGCCAATGATTAATGTTCATATTTACTTTTTTTGCAGTAACTTGTTTAGCAGGCAATGATAGATTACTAATTTTATTATCTTGATTCTCTTGACTATCTTGCTGTATATCAGTTGATGGCTGTTTTGGTTCTAATCCACCTGTTAGACGCTGTTTGGTGTCAGACATCATGTATGCTATACCAAATATTAAGGTTAGTATAATTAACCAAAATTGAGGGTTGTTTAATTTCTTGTTGTTTTTAAAAAAGTTTTTCATACTATGTAATCCGTTTAAATTTTATTAAGCATTAGCTAATTTAATTTCTTTTGGTTCTAAAACTGCAGTTGTTAATCTTTCTGTAATAAAATATTTTTGTGCAGTTAATTTAATTTGTTCAGGCGTTACTTTTTTTAGAGCTTCAATGTATTTATCGTATTCTTGCCAGCTTAGATTAATGCTCTCTAATACGCCAATAACCATTGCTTGTTGAGAAATACTATCTTGCTCGTACACTTTACTAGCAATAAGATTTGCTTTAACGCGGTTTAATTCACTGGAGGTGACTGTAGATGTTTTTAAATCTTCTAATTGTTTAGTGATAGCAGTTTTAAGTTCAGCTATAGTATGGCCTTTCATCGGAATCGCGGACACTATAAATAAGCTATCATAAAGATTGAAGCTATCATAACTAGTATCGATACCAGTTACAATTTCTTGTTCTCTTTCTAATTTTTTATTCAAACGGGCACTGATGCCACCAGTTAAAATAGAATTAATAACTTCTAAAGCGTAAACATCTTGTTTATTTTCTGCAGTTTTAAAACTAGGAACATTATATGCCATCATGAGATATGGTAGCTTAGCAGGAATATTTACAGTAATTTGACGTTCACCTAGCGAGGCTATTTCAGCGCGGGGTTTGATCTTGGGAGTATCTTTTTTCTTTAAGGCACCAAAATATTTGTTTGCTAAGGCAAATACATCAGCAGATTTTACATCGCCAACAACTACGATCGTTGCGTTATTAGGCGTATACCAGGAATTATACCAGTCTTGTAGATCATTAATGTGCATATTTTTAAGGTCATCGGGCCAACCAATTACAGGTTGGTGGTAAGGGCCGCTAATATAAGCTGCAGCCAGCAAGCGCTCATATGTATTACTTATCGGATTATCATCAGTACGCATTCTCCGCTCTTCAATTACTACTTGGCGTTCTTTATCCAAAACTGTAGCGTCTAATGCTAAGTTAACCATTCTCTCAGCTTCAAGGCGAAAACTAGTTTCAAGATGCTCTTTGCTTAATAATTGATAATAGCCGGTATAATCATTAGAGGTGAAAGCGTTTTGTTGGCCACCTTTTTCAGCAATAATTTTAGTGAACTCTCCGTCTTTTAAGTTTTTGCTTGCTTTGAACATCATATGTTCTAGCATATGCGATAAACCTGTATAACCATTAGCCTCATGGCTAGAGCCTACTTTATACCAGATTTGTGAAATGATGACTGGTGAACGATGATCCTCGCGCACAACTACTTTTAACCCATTATTGAGCAATAACTCTTGAGTTTTGTTATGAGGTGAAACAGCCGAATAGCTGTTTACACTCGTAATACTTATGATTATACTAACTATGGTCGTTATGGTCGAACCTATAAATAGCTGTGAGGTTTTAAAAATTTTCATAACATTCTCGGATCTGGTTTTAAGTTAATGTAGTTTGGTAAATTGTCGTAATAGGAGCATCAATGCTAAAGTTCTTTCAACGTCTTAAAAATAAAACAGAAGACAAAGATAAAGATAACGTAAAGAACGTTCCAGATCAAAAAGATATTGATAATCAACGTGCTGAATCTGATCAATCTGACCTATCTGATTCAACTTGCCTTACATCGAGTCCAGTAGAGCCTCCGGCAACTAGAGAAAGTATTTTCAGTAAATTATATTCTGGGCTTACCAAAACTAGGAAGCAATTATTTGGCAATGTTAGCAGTTTATTTACGGGTAAAGTAAAAATAGACGATGAATTATGGGAAGAGTTATTGTCTAGTTTAATTATGGCTGATGTAGGCATAGATTTAAGTAAAGAAATATTAAACGAGCTAACTAAAGAGATAAGGTTTAAAGATAGTCAAGATGTAAATCTACTTAAAGTTGCTCTTAAAACAAAATTAACTGCAATCTTACAACCCTGTGAGCGTGATTTAGATATACAGACTATTATAAATAGTAATAGTCCTTGTGTGTTATTAATGGTTGGTGTAAATGGCGCAGGTAAAACAACAACTATAGGCAAATTAGCGAGTCAATTTAAGCGTCAGGGCCATTCTGTGATGTTAGCTGCCGGTGATACTTTCAGGGCCGCCGCTATTGAACAATTAGCGACTTGGGGAGAGCGTAATAATGTTGCTGTTATTGCCCAGCAACCTGGTGCTGACAGTGCTTCAGTTATTTTTGATGCTTATCACTCAGCAAAATCAAAAAAAATTGATATATTAATAGCAGATACTGCAGGAAGATTGCATACCCAAACCCATTTAATGCAAGAACTTGCTAAAATAAAAAGAGTACTAGCAAAACAACAAGTAGATCCAGATAAAGCGATCCCGCAAGAAGTTTTGTTAGTTATCGATGCGAGTCAAGGACAAAATGCCTTGCAGCAGGCAAAGTTCTTTTTAGAGTTGATTAATGTAACTGGCGTTGTTATAACTAAATTGGATGGTACCGCTAAGGGCGGGATTGTGTTTGCGATTGCCAAGCAATTGAAAATACCTATTAGGTATATTGGCGTAGGTGAGGGGATTGACGATTTACAAAAGTTTAATAGCAAAGACTTTGTTGATGCTTTTATAGGAAATTAATTTGGCAATTAACTAATTAACCGAATAGTACAAGGGATTATGATAAAATTTGAAAATGTCTCGAAAGTTTATGAAAACGGCTTTATTGCGCTAGACAATATTAGTTTGAGTCTGAAGTCGGGTGAGTTAGCATTTTTGACTGGGCATTCTGGGGCTGGTAAAACTACCATGCTAAAATTAATTATGTGTTTAACCAAGCCTAGTAATGGGCGATTAATGGTTGCGCAAACGGATGTAGGCAAATTATCAAAAACTCAGCTACCTTTTTATCGGCGTCATATAGGCATGATTTTACAAAATCCTTGTCTATTAACTAATAGAACAGTTTTCGAAAATATTGAGCTACCTTTAATTATTGCCGGTTATGACTCTATTGAGTGCAAACGTCGAGTTAGTGCGGCCTTAGACAAAGTAAATTTACTACACAAAGCAAAATCCTATCCGTTAGCTTTATCTACAGGTGAGCAGCAGCGTGTTGGTATTGCCCGAGCAGTGGTTACCAAGCCATCTGTATTATTGGCAGATGAACCGACAGGTAATTTGGATCCGATGCTGGCGAGCGAAATCATGAAATTATTCGAAGCTTTTCGTCAGGTTGGTGTATGTATATTAATAGCCACCCATGATTTAGCATTGATTGCACAAATGCAGTATAGGATTATTACTTTATCAGGTGGACAGTTAATTAGTATTGAAGATACGCACGAACTTAGCTATGCCTAATAGAAGCCTAATTAATAGGAAAAGATATGGAATCGATAGTTACCGTAAAGAAAAACATCAAAAATAAATCTGATTTTTATAAATGGGTTGATAGTCATGTATTAGCTTATAAAGACAGTCTTAAGGCATTATATTCTGCACCAATGGCTAATTTATTTACCATGTCTATTTTGGGTGTAGCTCTGGCCCTGCCGTTTTTATTATATCTAATTGTTTTAAACACAAGCTTAGTTTTAAACACATGGCAACAAAACTTTTATCAGTACAGTTTGTATTTAGACAGTAGTTTGACACCGGCACAAGCGACTCTTATTAAAGACAATTTGAGCAAATGGCCAGAAATAGCAAATATAGATATTATTACTAAAGAACAAGGTATTCAAGAATTAAAACAGACTTTAGGGATAGAAGAAATACTAAAAAACATAGACTATAATCCATTGCCTATTGTTTTTGTGGTCAATCTTAAACCAGAATATCGTAATATCAATAGCATGAAGCGTGTCGTAAATAAAAGCAGTAATATCATGGGTATTAGCAAAGCTGATGCAGATATAATTTTATTAGAAAAACTAACGAATATATTACAAGTGTTTTCTTATGTGATTTATATTTTCTCATTTGTGCTGGGGGTGGCTATATTACTAGTTATTAGCAATACTATTAGACTAATGCTGGAAAATAAACAACAAGAAATGGTTTTATTCAGTATGTTGGGTGCTACCATGAGTTATATAAGACGTCCTTATTTATATAGCGGTGTTATGTATGGTTTATTTGCAGGGATAACTGCTTGTATCGTTGCTAGTGCTTTATTTGCTAAATTGTATCAGGCTATTGATGCACTCGGATATACTAAGATAATCAATGCAGAGCTAACAGGATTTAGCTTTAGCGAAATATTATTTTTATTATTATCTAGTGCTTGCTTAGGTTTAATTGCTGCTAGACTCACCATGCATTTTCAGGCTAATCGTCTGCAAGAGAAGTTGGTAGAGCTATAGAGCTATAGAGCTAAAAGCTATATAAATTCTTGGCGTGATTCTACAGCTACGCCGAGAATTAAATCATCTTGTTGTAATAACTTCAAAGGAAAACCATTTAACTCAGGGTTTAATGGTTTTAAAAATTTATCTCCGCCATTGATAATTAATTGGCGAAATACAAAAATAATCGAGTTATCTAATTTTACTAAAATATAGTCACGGTCTGTGGGAGTTTTATCAGGATCAAATATTATGAGATTATTTTTAGTAAAAATAGGCTCCATAGATGAGTCGTTTAAATATACGGCAAAACATTTGGGATTGATATCTCGGGTTGATAAAATATGCCTGTTTATATTTTGATTAGCTTCTATAGTACTAGCAGTTTGTTGAAGATCAATAATAGGGATTTCGAAGATATCACTTGTATTATTAGCTGAAATTTTTCGTTGCTGCTTTGCAAGATGATTATTTACATTAAAATCTGCGCTTAGTAATTTATCAGGGTCTATTCTGAAGTAATCAGCGATTTTATTAATAGTTTCATTGCGTGGCTGCTTAGATTTGCCAACTATAATCCTATGGATAGTTGGCTGTGGTATATCTATACACTGTGCAAGTTCGGTTGCGCTGATTTCATACTCGAATAATAATTTTTTTAGATTAACTGCGATTTCGGTTTTGATCATGAGTATTAATTATTTATGTAGGCTTAACATTATTAATAAGATAATACTTAATGTGTATTATAAATACAAACAAAATTAATAATAATTTATAATGCATTGACGGGAAATATAAACGCATATAAAATACTTTTCTGAAATTATTACTATTCAAATATACAAATATTTATTTAATTAATTAAGGATTACAGTGTATAGTTTCCGAATTAGGCGTTTTGAGTTCAGGATAAAGCATGCACAACATACAGTAGGATTGTGGCTGCTGTTAACGAATACACAAGGCGAAGAGATATATATTGCCTATGATAGTTTGAATGAAAAATTGGTTCAAATACTCAATTTAAAGCTCTCAGAAAATGATATGGAGGTTATCGTAAAACTACAGTCTTTAATGGTTCTGTATAAAGAAAACTCAGTTAATTTCAAAGAGTTAATTTACTATAATAAGCTTATTAATAATAATTTAACTAGTAATATCAATGCGTTACAGGCTTTGAAATTTTAAGTTAAAAATGTTATAATCCGGGTATAAAAGAGGTATAAATTATGAACAAAATGTTGCAAGCTGTTGATTTTGCTACTCCTGTCGGGAGTATTGAAGCTTATGTTGCACATGTAAATAGTATACCTATGTTGACTCTGGAAGAAGAGCAAGCATTAGCCAAAGCATGGCATGAGAACCAAGATGTTGAAGCGGCGAGAAAGCTTGCATTATCTCACTTAAGATTTGTGGTCAAAGTTGCCTATAATTATGTGGGATACGGTTTGCCGAAAGCTGATCTTATTCAAGAAGGTAATATTGGCCTTATGAAAGCAATTAAACGTTTTGACCCTAACATGGGTGTACGTTTAGTATCATTTGCTGTGCACTGGATCAAATCAGAAATTCATGAATATGTTTTGCGTAACTGGCGTATTGTTAAAGTTGCGACTACCAAGGCACAAAGAAAATTGTTTTTTAATTTACGTAAAATGCGTAAACGTCTTGGTTGGTTCAGCGAAGCTGAGATCAATGATGTTGCTGAAACATTGGGTGTAAAAGCTTCTGATGTACGTGAGATGGAATCTAGGTTAAACGCGCATGATGCATCTTTTGATTTAGATAATGATGATGAAGATGATCAAGGCTCTAAGTCTTTAGCTTATGCGCCAGTACAATATTTAACTTGTGAGAAGTCAGTTGATCCTGCTGAATACTGGGCGAATGAAACATCGCACAATAATTCAGTGGATAAAATGCAATTAGTGTTAGAACAACTTGATGAACGTTCACAAGACATCGTTAAAAGCCGCTGGTTATCGGAACCAAAAGCAACGCTTTCTGATCTCGCTGTAAAATATAATGTTTCTATTGAGCGCGTGCGTCAATTAGAAAAGAAAGTATTTGATAAAATTAAAGCTAATTTGCTAGCGGTATAGTTTTAAAATAAACCCATTTAAGATGGGTTTATTTTGTTAAAAGCATTCTAGATCTAAATTCTTTTTTACTCATCTTTCCGCGCGATGCATTGCTTTCATTTTTTCTAATTCTATTCATTGCATCTTTTTTTAACTTAATGACGTCTGTTAAAATTTTTATATTAGACGGTTTAAGGTCAATTCTGTTTACTTCCTCTTTTGTTAAGGGACGTTGATGGTAGGGATAATTTTCATGTTTAGCAAATCCAATGATTGCTAATTTTTTATTGGGAACATCAGTAATCGCCCATTCGATTACATAGGTTGTTGGAGTTGAACCTTTAACGTGGTGGTGAAAAATAGAACCTTGGGCTGCACCTAGATTAGGTCGGCGGTCATGAGTTACATGCTGATTATAGGGGCCGTACACTTGTAATCTATGTTTAAGACTATTTACAGCAAATCTTAAAGATGGATCTTCTAGTACAGGTTTACTATTGAACAAATCACAGTTAAGTACAGTCCAGTAAGCATTGTTTGTTAAAGCATCTAGTTGTTCATCACGCTTAGGGCAGCCTTTAACAGTTTTATCATAACGTGGGGTATACATCTATCAGCCCTATTACTATAAGAATAACCTAAAATATAAGTTAGAATATCAAATACGGTAGTTAATGTCTACTGGTAGAGGAGTTTCGTTACATAACTTAAATACTGTCATTCCTGTAAAAGTTTATAAATTCAAGCTAACCATTTGATCACCTGTAAAAAACGATATTAATCAATGGGTTATAAAAATACTTGCAAATTGGGAATTAAATTCCCAATTTGCAAACACAAGATAGTTGCTCTATAATTAGCCTATGAAAAAGATCTCGAGAAATAGTTATTTAAAAGAGATAGGTGATATTTTTAGAAGTCACCCTATCTGTGCTATTTTAGGGCCAAGGCAGTGTGGTAAGACTACGCTGGCTAAAATGTTTTTGCAACATAATAAAAAAGATGTAAATGAAGTTCATTATTATGATCTAGAAGACCCGGATCATCTAACAGCCTTGGATGAGCCCAAATTATTATTAGATTCCCTTTCCGGTTTAATAGTTATTGATGAAATCCAGCGTAGGCCAGACTTATTTCCTTATTTAAGAGTATTAGTAGACAACAAGCCACAAATCAAATTATTAATATTAGGCAGTGCTTCGCAAATTTTAATAAAGCAATCTTCTGAAAGTTTAGCTGGTAGGATCGGATACTTGGAATTAACGCCATTTTCAATTACAGAAATTGATGATATGAGTAAATTGCACCTGAGAGGTGGGTTTCCAAAATCATATTTGGCTGAGCTAGAAGAAGATAGTACGAGATGGCGGCAAAATTATATAAGAACTTTTTTAGAATATGATATTCCGAATTT
>CAYLXL010000003.1:55134-74566 GCA_964387745.1 uncultured Gammaproteobacteria bacterium
AAGATACATTAGATTGTTATATAAATACATTAGATTTAAATCCAGTTTTATTAAGACGTTTTTGGAGTATGTTGTGTGATTACCATGGTAATATTTTTAATGCATCTGAATTAGGAAGGTCGTTGAATATAGATCATAAGAGTGTCAAAAAATATTTAGATCTACTAACTGGCACATTTATGATTCGTCAACTGCAACCATGGTTTGCTAATATTTCTAAGCGTCAAGTTAAGTCATATAAAATCTATTTTAGAGACAGCGGTATCTTTCATACTTTATTTGGTATTAAATTAAAACAAGATTTGCTAAATAGCTCTAAAGTTGGAGCTTCTTGGGAAGGATTTGCTTTAGAACAAATAATACAATATCATCAAGCAGAGCCACAAGATTGTTTTTTTTGGTGCTTACAAACAGGTGCAGAATTGGATCTACTCATAGTAAAAGATAATAAAAGATATGCTTATGAAATTAAATATTCGAGCCGACCTAAACTAACGTCATCCATGCATACTTGTTTAGAGCAATTAGATTTAGATTATCTTACCGTTGTGGTTCCAGGTAATGCAGATTATCTTTTAGCTGATAAAATTAAAGTTAAAAGCCTACAAGTGTTGATTGATTCAAATTAGATTGTTCATACTAAAGATGCTTAATAAGAGTTTTAATGCATTTTTTGGCTTAAGGTGTTTGAATCGGAATTTAAAATTTTTATTTCAAATTTTGTAATTTCATCTGGTTGCCAACAGTAGGTTTGATCAAGCAGCTTAACTTGATGTAAAATTTTTAATAAGTTTACAAAATTCAAGGCTAATTGCGCGAATAAATCATTTAAGCCATTATATAATTGATGATTATATATAGATTGCCTAGCGATCTGATCATAGGCACCACGACCAAGATTAACAAAATAAGGTAGGGTGACTAATTTTTTATGGGCTTGTTCAGGATAAAATCCAGCAAATAATAAGCATTTGTCCCCTACGTCTCGTAGATGTTCATGTTGATTATTACCGGATAAATTTTGTGATTCTAGATATTCTAGTGCTAGAATGCTGTCGGCTAATTGAGTATTTTTGGTAAATCTCATTAATAGAAATATCAAATAGCTTTCAAGATCTTCAGTTAAATGACGATTAGACTTGTTTAAGGCCTCTTGTATTAGTTTGTGCCAAGAGCATGTAGAGCTTGAATCTATTGAGTATTGTGAGTATTTCATAAGCCAACTCCAAACATTAATGTCAGGTAAATTTTGAAGTTATATTTTTTAGTATGGCTGAAAATGTTTAATATGTCTAGGACTAGCAGTTTGGTTTTGACAGTAACCTGTTGTTATTTAAAGAGATTTCTTAATATAACAACTAAATAATAACTAAAATGGATTTTTAAAATTTTATTAATAAAACTGCCTTTTTATTTGAGGCTATATAGTATATAGTTGTTTGTTTATAATTTAAATTCTCATTAATCTTAGAATAAAATCTCATGCAAAATCAAGACGTTAGAAATGTTGCTATTATCGCACACGTGGATCATGGTAAAACCACTTTAGTTGATTGCTTATTGAAGCAGTCTGGTACTTTAGATTTACGTAAAGATCATCAAGAAAGAATGATGGATAGTAATGATCTTGAAAGAGAGCGTGGGATTACTATCTTAGCTAAGAATACAGCTATCAACTATAACGGCCACCGTATTAATATAGTCGATACTCCTGGACATGCTGACTTTGGTGGCGAGGTAGAGCGTATATTATCAATGGTAGATAGCGTGCTTTTAATTGTTGATGCTGTTGAAGGACCGATGCCACAGACTCGGTTTGTAACTCAAAAAGCATTCAAGCACGGATTAAAACCAATTGTAGTTATTAATAAGATTGACCGCGTGGGCGCACGAGTCAATTGGGTTTTAGAAAAAATATTTGAATTGTTTGTAGATCTTGATGCGAGTGATGAACAAGCAGATTTTCCGGTTATTTATGCTTCTGCTATTAATGGTTTTGCTACTAACGATCCAGATGTAACAACTCCTGATATGACAGCTTTATTTGAGTGTTTAATTGATAATGTACCAAAAGCTGAACGTAATATTGATGGTCCACTACAGTTACAAATTAGCTCGTTAGACTATTCTAGTTATGTTGGTGCAATCGGGATCGGTCGCGTCACTAGAGGTATAATTAAGCCTAATATGTTAGTCAGTATTGTTGATCATGATGGTGCTGTTCGTCAGGGTAAGGTTAATCAAGTATTAGGATATCTGGGTTTGGAAAGAACAGAATTAACCGAAGCTTATGCTGGTGACATTATAGCAGTTACTGGGATCGAAAAAATTCGTATTTCGGATACTATTTGTGAGCGTAATAATGTTGAAGCTCTGCCAGCGCTAGAAGTAGATGAACCAACCATGAGTATGAACTTCGTGGTTAACAACTCACCGTTTGCTGGTAAAGAAGGTAAGTATGTTACTTCCAGAAAAATAGCTGAACGACTTGAACAAGAGCTAATTCATAACGTGGCGCTCCGCGTAGATGTTACTGAAGAAGCTGATAAGTTTAAAGTTTCTGGTCGTGGGGAATTACATTTAGCTATTCTAATTGAAACCATGCGCCGAGAAGGTTTTGAATTTGCAGTATCACGACCTGAGGTCGTGATTAAAGAAATCGATGGTGTGCCGCATGAGCCTTTAGAATCATTAACTGCTGATATCCCATTAGAGTATCAAGGTGCGGTCATGCAGGCTCTAGGTGAACGTCGTGGTCAATTAATTGATATGCAGCAAGATAGTCGCGGTCGAGTAAGATTAGATTATGAAATCACTGCTCGTGGTTTGATTGGCTTTTATATGGACTTTACTTCGATGACTTCAGGTACAGGGTTACTTTACCATGTGTTTGAAAGGTTCGTCCCTATGCAGGCTGACAAGCTTGGCGCTCGTGTTAAGGGCGTGCTAATGTCTAATGCTCAAGGTAAAACAACAGCGTATTCTTTATATAGCGTACAAGAACGAGGTAAGTTGTTTGTTGGTCCGCAAGCTGAAGTTTATGAGGGCATGATAGTTGGTGAACATAGTCGTGATAATGACTTAATTGTTAACGTTATTAAGCCAAAAGCACTAACGAATATGCGCGCATCGGGATCAGATGAAAATATTATTCTAACACCACCAATTATTTTTACACTTGAGCAAGCTATGGCTTATATCAATGATGATGAATTAATTGAGATCACACCTAAATCTATTCGTTTACGTAAAAAGCTGTTAAAAGAGCATGAGCGCAAGCGTTCAAATTACGATGCTAAGAATTAGTTTGGATTCTTAGATATGTTATGCCCCACCCAGAGATAAAAAAACCCGGGTGGGGGCCCGGGTGAAGAGATCATTATCTATCGAATGATCAGAAAAAACTTTGTCGGCAATTCAAAAAAATAATCTATATTTACTATTACAATAGTTTAATATATAAAAAATGTGAAATTTTTTATTAAAAAAATTAATATATTTGATAATTTTAATATATTATTTATAACTGTTCGGAACATAATTAACAAAATATAATGCTTTTGTTAGCTGAATTTGCTGGGAAGATAGAAGACCACGGAGCAGGCGCCAGGTTATATCTATTTTTTAATACTTAACTAGTTTTTACTATATAGACATTTAGAAGATTTACCTATGTTACCACTTTATCCAAGTATCAAACCTTTCAAAAAACATACGCTCAAAGTGGATAGTCAACATGAATTGTATATAGAAGAAATTGGTGATCCTAATGGTATTGCAATAGTGTGTTGTCATGGTGGTCCAGGGGGGGAAGTAAGTAAAAGCTTAAGACGCTTGTTTGATCCCAATTTCTACAGAATAGTATTGTTTGATCAACGGGGGTGTGGACGTTCAAAGCCATTTCATTGTTTGGAAAATAACACAACTAAACATTTGATTGAAGATATGGAAGCGATTAGGGAATACCTGAACATTGACCGTTGGTTGGTTGCTGGTGGTGGCTGGGGATCAACATTAGGTATACTTTATGCTCAAGCTCACCCTGAACGAGTTAAGGCCATGCTGCTATGGAGTATTTGTTTACTAAGGCAGCGTGATTTACAGTGGATTTATATGGACGGTGTTAATCGTTTTTTCCCTGAACACTGGAAAGCATTTGCTAAATTATTAGGTGATAATAAACCTGATCAGGTTTTTTCTACTTATAAACAATATTTGATGGGTAGTGACGATCTAACTAGAATGGCAGCTGCTAAAGCTTGGTCATCTTGGGAGGCGCATTGTGCAACATTACATTTTAATAATGATGTTGTGCATCATTACCGTGATCCGCATACGGCTTTAAATCTTGCATTATTATCCAGTCATTATTTTTCTAATAATATTTTTATAGAAGATAATCAAATTTTGAAAAATATGAATAAGATAAAAGAAATTCCAGCAAAACTTATTCACGGCCGCTATGATATGTTATCACCTCTAGAGAATGCTTATATCTTAAATAAACATTGGGACTATGCAGAATTGCGTATAGTGAGGGAGGCCGGTCATGCAATTGTTGAAACAGGTATTATTGATGCTTTGATAAGGGCTTCTAAAGATATGTTGCATGAATTGGGAATAGATGATCGTAGATTTTAAAAGATTATTTAAAATATTAATACGCTGTAGTTTTGAGAGGAAATAGATTATACTGTCTCTCAAGCCAACCTAATTTTATCGTAAGATTCTACACAAGGACGTGCAATGAACCAAATCGGAAATTTCAAATCTTTACTTTTATTATCAGTAATAAATTTAATTTTTATTAATTTTAATTATGCTCAATCCGAGCTTTCAGAAGCGAAGAAAGCGACCGTACATTTGTCACCAAAGCTACATATCGTTGAAAACAATGAACAAAATAAATTACTAACCAAATTGAATGATTGGGAAAAGAATTTTTTAAATATTCAAGTACTAGATCAAAAAGAGATTGAAGATTTACCAAGAGTCATTTCAAATGTCTCAGGAACACTGTTACCTCACATCAATGAAGATATGTATATTAGCAACCTTCATAGATTAAATACAAAACGACCTTTAGCAATTTATAGGTTAGGCCGGCCGATTACTTCTCCTGAAAACAGAAAAAAAGTTTTAGGTTATCCACTGATGTATGTTGGCGATGTGAAATTAAAAAAACTTGATGTTCAAGCAAATTTATCAATAGTAACTATTACTTACTTAAATGGTGAAGTTATGGTAGGCGATAGAATTTTAGTAAAAAAACCAACCCCTAAAATAAATTTAGTAAAAAATAATAATCCAACTTTAGAGGGGAATATAGTTTATATTCCAGAAACCTCTCAAATGGCCACTACAGGACAGACTGTTCTTATCAATAGAGGTAAAAAACACGGTATCCAAAAAGGTAATAGATTTTATCTTATAGATAATAAACCTATACATCGTTCAGTACAGTTGTATGAAAAAGATTTTTTTGATAAAAATGATGCCGGTGCTGAAAAATTAGTGCGACTTCCTGACGAAAAAATTGGAGAGATTATTGTCTATAATACATATGATGATTTAAGCTTAGCGTTAATCACGTCGAGTAAGCAGCCTGTTTATTTAAATCAAAGGATAAAAAGTAAAATAAAATTATAAAAAATAAGTTATAAAATAAAAGTTATAAAATAAAAGTTATAAAATAATAGTATTAAGTTGTAGTATGGCTTTAGATTCGAATAAAAAATATACTGAGTTAAAAACACTATTATTTTTATCATCAATTACATCACTTGGTTGTGTTAAAATACATAGATTAATTAATCAGTTTGATGATATTACCAGTATCTTTGCTTCAAGCGCAGAACAGCTTTACGATTTGCAGTTAGGTTTAAATGAACAGCAAATCAAACAAATTTTAAAGCCGAATTTTCAATATACTGATCAACAGTTAGATTTTGCTTTACGTAATAATATAGAGATTATTAGCTATTTTGATCCGGATTATCCAGAGTTATTAAAAGAAATTTACGATCCACCAGTAGTGTTATATCTTAAAGGCAATAAAAAAATCTTAACATCGATACAAATAGGGATAGTTGGTTCAAGGAAGCCTACACTTCATGGCAGACAAAATGCAGAATATTTAACTAAAGAATTATTAGAATATGGCTATACTATAACTAGCGGCTTTGCAATGGGGATTGATATCATTGCCCATCTTACAGCCGTGCACCATAAAATGCCGACTATTGCTGTTTTGGGAACGAGTTTAGATTGTATCTATCCATCATCGCATAAGAATTATGTAGAGAAAATTCTTGCTACTGGTGGGGCTATAATTAGCGAAAATGGTTTTACTACACCACCACATCCATCAGTTTTTCCCAGACGTAATCGAATTATTTCTGGTTTAAGTCGTGGTGTTTTACTTGTAGAAGCAGCACGTAAAAGTGGCTCATTAATTACGGCACGCTGTGCAATGGAACAATCTCGGGAAGTATTTGCTGTTCCAGGTAATATTAACAATCCGCAAGCGTTAGGTTGCTTAGATTTAATTGCAAATGGTGCAAAGTTAGTTATTGATGGTAATAGTATTATTGAAGAACTAAGTGGAATAAGGGTTGATTATAAGAAGAATGTGGTTAAACAGAGATCTACTGAGACCATGCTTAAGCCGCTTTCTACAATAAAGACAAATTTAGAGGTCTATAAAGACCTTAATCAGCAACAAATAAAGTTGTTAGAAATTATCTCAGGCGGTGTATCAGATTTCGATAATATTGTTATTAACAGTAACATAGCTACTCATGAACTTACGGCTGAGCTTGTGCACTTAGAAATTGGAGGTTATATTGCGCAAGTCCCTGGGGGGTATATAAGGACCATTATTTGAAATAAGAGCAATAATTAATTGCATCTTATATTATTTCCACTAAAATCCATTATAAAACTGGACAAAAGCTATATTTAACAGTATTAAGAAAGTATATTGATATAAAATAATTTTATTATCTAAATGACTAAATGACAAAAAGCCTCGTAATTGTAGAATCACCTGCAAAAGCAAAAACTATAAAAAAATATTTAGGCAAAGGCTTTGAAGTTTTAGCTTCATATGGCCATGTACGTGATCTTATTCCCAAGGAAGGAGCAGTAGATCCAAACAATGATTTTGCCATGAGTTACCAGTTGATTGAAAAAAATACTAAGCATGTTGATAATATAATCAAAGCACTAAAAGATGCTGATAATCTTTATCTGGCAACAGATCCTGATAGAGAAGGTGAGGCAATTTCTTGGCATTTGCAAGAAATTATAAAATCAAAAAAGAATCTTAAAAATAAAAATATTAAACGCGTAGTCTTCCACGAGATCACAAAAAAAGCAGTTAATGATGCGATTGCCAGTCCTCGTGATATCTTAATGCCGCTAGTTAATGCCCAGCAGGCAAGACGTTCCCTTGATTATTTAGTAGGGTTTAATTTATCACCTTTATTATGGCGCAAAATTAGAAGGGGTTTGTCTGCAGGTCGCGTGCAGAGTCCAGCTTTAAGATTAATAGTTGAGCGTGAACTAGAAATAGAAAAGTTTATCCAGCAAGAATACTGGAGTATTAGCGCAGAATGTTATGATAAAGATCATCCTGAAAAAATTTATCATGCCAAGCTGATAAAGTTTAATAGTGAAAAGCTTGAGCAGTTTAGTATTATTAACGAGAAAGATGCCCTAGATGCTGTTAATAAATTAACCAAGCTTGCTAAAAATAATTTAAAAGTTTTAAAAGTTGATAAAAAGCAACGTAAGCGTAATCCTGCACCACCATTTACTACATCTACATTACAACAAGAAGCGGCTAGAAAGTTAGGGTTTGGTGCCCAGAAAACTATGCGGGTTGCACAACAATTATATGAAGGTATTGAGATTAGTGAAGGTACAACGGGTCTTATTACGTATATGCGTACCGACTCGGTAACTCTAGCAGCAGATGCTATTGCAGAAATCAGAAGCTGTATTGTTGAGCATTATGGCGCTAACAATTGTCCTGATGAACCAAGATATTTCAAGAATAAGTCTAAGAACGCCCAAGAAGCGCATGAAGCGATCAGACCAACAGCTTGCTTGCGCTCGCCAAAAGATATCCGTGCTTATTTATCTAATGAACAATTTAGATTATACGAGCTTATTTGGAAGCGAACCATGGCATGTCAAATGATCAATGCTGTTGTTGATACTGTAGGCGTAGATTTAGAATGTGGTAATACAGATAATTTATTTAAAGCCAATGGTTCTACTATTATTGTCCCTGGTTTCTTGTCTGTCTATCAAGAAGGTAAAGATGATCAGAATAGTGATGATGCAGATGGTCGCTTTTTACCTGTATTGCAAGAAGGTGACTTGGTGCCCTTTAATGCAATTATTCCTAAGCAGCACTTCACAGAGCCACCACCAAGATACGGCGAAGCAAGTTTAATTAAAACACTGGAAGAGCACGGCATTGGACGACCATCGACGTATGCAAGTATTATTTCAACTTTGCAGAATCGGGAGTATGTTATTTTAGAAAATAAAAGATTTCATCCAACGGATGTAGGCCGTGTAGTCAATAAGTTTTTAACTTCATACTTTGGTACTTATGTTGATTATGAATTCACAGCCCATCTAGAAGATGAATTAGATGCAATAGCACGCGGTGAAATAGAATGGGTGCCTATTTTACGTAAGTTTTGGGATCCGTTTAAAAAATTAACAGTGGAGATCAATGACACCGTTAAGCGTAGTGATGTTACCCAAGAAAAAATTGAAGAAAATTGTCCAAAGTGCAATAACACTCTATCGATCCGTTTGGGTCGTAGTGGGCGATTTATTGGCTGTGATGGTTTTCCAGAATGTGATTATACTCGTAGTCTAGAAGACAATAGTCAAGGCGAAGAAATCAAGATTGATCATAACTGTCCATTATGTAGTAAAGATTTAGTAATTAAATATGGCCGTTATGGTAAGTTTATTGGTTGCAGTGGTTACCCTGATTGTAGGCATATAGAGCCTTTAGAAAAACCAGCAAGTACAGAAGTAACTTGTCCTAAATGCAAAGAGGGTAAGATTCTTCAGCGTAAATCTCGTCGAGGTAAAATATTTTATTCTTGTGAACACTATCCTAAATGTGATTATGCTATTTGGGACGAGCCGGTAGCTGAGAATTGTCCAAAGTGTGAATGGCCAATTTTAACTAAAAAAGTTACTAAGCGTTCAGGAACTAGTAAGATTTGTCCGCAGCAAGGATGTAACTTTAAAGAGGCATTGGAAGAAGAATAGTCCAGATAGAGGCAGTATGACACTATTAAACCAAGATCTATCAATCACCCAAGCTGTAGAACAGTTATATCAAGGTAAAATCATTGCCTACCCCACGGAAGCAGTTTATGGTCTAGGTTGTGACCCGCGTAACCACCAAGCTTTACAGAATCTCATGTTTCTTAAACAACGAGCGGTTAACAAGGGCGTTATTTTGATTGCATCTGATATTAAACAGTTAGAGCAGTATGTTGATGTCAGCTTCTATCCAATGGATAGTGATAAAGAATTCACCACTTGGCTGTTGCCGCTTAATACCAAGAATCTGGATATAATAGATCCATTAATTTACGGCCAACATCAAACAATAGCTATCCGGGTCACGAAACATCCAGTAGTAGTAGAATTATGTAATTTATTTAGTGGACCAATTGTTTCCACTAGTGCTAATATTAGTGGTCAAGAGGCTATAAAAGATAAGGGCAGCTTATATCAATTAGTTAATGAAAACAGTCTGATTTCTGGGGTTGTAGCAGGAGATTTAGGCGGGTATGATAAGCCATCTAGGATTATAGATGCTGTGACAGGCGGGTTAATAAGATAAAACATAAAAAATATGACAGAAGCGTATAAAAAACAGGTTAAAGAATTCCTTTTAGATTGGCAAAAGCGTTTATGTAATGACTTTGCCAAGATTGATGGGAAGGGGTTTATCGAAGATACTTGGGAGCACAAAACTGGCGGCGGCGGTATAAGCAAAGTCCTAGTAGATGGTAACGTATTTGAGCGTGCTGGCGTCAATTTTTCTCATGTTATGGGTAATAATCTGCCAAAGACAGCAACCTTGAGCCGTCCTCAATTAGAAGGGGCAAGCTTCGAGGCAATGGGGGTCTCTCTGGTTATCCATCCTAAAAATCCCTTCGCCCCAACATCTCATGCAAACTTACGTTTTTTTATTGCGACCACTAAGCAAAATGAAACCGTATGGTGGTTTGGCGGTGGTTTTGATTTAACGCCTTACTATGGTTTCTTAGAAGATTGCGTACACTGGCATACCCAAGCTAAGTTAGCTTGTGATCCCTTTGGTACGGATATTCATCATCGTTTTAAAACCTGGTGTGATGATTATTTTTATCTTAAGCATCGTAAAGAACAACGTGGTATCGGCGGTTTATTTTTTGATGATCTTAACGAATGGGGTTTTGAAAATTGTTTTAACTTTATTAAAGCAGTTGCTGAAAGATATATCTCTGGTTATTTTCCTATTATTGAAAAAAGACGTGATGAGCCTTATACAGCTAAGCACCGTGATTTCCAATGTTACCGTCGTGGTCGCTATGTAGAGTTTAATTTACTTTATGATCGTGGCACTATCTTTGGTATCCAGACTGGCGGCCGCACAGAATCTATTTTAATGTCCCTGCCACCAGAAGTTCGTTGGCGCTATAATTGGACGCCTGAACCTGGGACCAAAGAATTTGAGCTTACTGATTACTATTTAAAGCCAAGAGACTGGATAGTTTTAACAGATAAGAAGAAAAAGCTGTTGGAGTTTGTGAAATAGCTGTGTTACTTATCGTGCTGTTAGGTAATTGTTCACTGGGTACGTCATCCTAAGAAAAAGTCGTCCGTGAACTTGAAAAAAATAAATCAATCTCACGACTTTTTTGAAAGGATCCAGTGCAGATTTCTCTTAGTGGTATGATTAATTCAGGCTCGCACAGATGACTGCATTTTTTCTCTTATAAATCAAAATCTCAACTGGATCCTGACGCTTTTGTCGTGTGGTTAAAATGTAGTTAACCATAACTGTGGACGACAAAAGCTCAGGATGACGGAGCTCTAGCCCCTGCGTGAACATTTACGCTGTTAGAGCCATATTCTGCTAATCATGTAGTTGACTACAAGATTGGCCGAATATAAGTTAATCGAATTCAATCTGATACAAATCCCCAACCTGCTCAAATTTTGAAAAATCAAATAATAAATTGTTAATAGCTGAATAATAATTTGCACCGGGTTTTTGATAGATTCTCACACTATCGTTGAGATCTTTTCCTGCATGGCAATAACCAAAAACAAAGGATGAAGTTACATTAATATTTTGTAACAAATTTAATCCATAAGCCTCAAGATTTTTACGGCCACACATAGAGGTTATATTATTATAATTATCACACGTGTCGGTATAATAAAAAAAAGTAGGATAGTCTAAGATGACGCCTCCCCCTGGTTTAATCATTTCTAATAATTTCTTACTGGTCAACTGTAGACCATTATTGTCTTTATTACTAAAGAAAAACAAGCCATCAGCAGAATGATAAAGCCAAGAATAAGGCTGGATTGCTAAGTCTTGAAGTTGTGTAAATGGCAAAGATTGTCGTTTAAGATTATAATCAGAAGTAATTAAATAGCTCAGAACAATAAGAACCTTGCGACTAGAGGCCATATCAAAAGAGTAGATTGTTGCTAGTACAGGATCGGATTCGTTGACTAATCCATGCGCCCAGAGATTCTCATCAATATTAATACGTTTAGTTTCAAGATTTGATTTGTCAATTTTACTTAACCAATAACTAATAACAATATTTTTAGCATCTAATTCATAGTGCAATCGAGATATTATTTGTGCGGACAAGGGGGTGGCCAAGACAGAGCTCGTGTTCATTGCGCCATTAGTTAGACCTTCGGTAACGGATTTATGTAGTTTATGTCTTAAGTCGGGTTTAGAAAATGCATTTATTATATCCTGAGGCGATCCTGTTTTTAGCCAGTCTATAATAACAAGTCCATCTAAATCTAATTGCTTAAATGGCGTAATTTTACTACCACCAGCCGGTGCAAGCGCTACAATCACTTGTGAATGATTTATTTTATCTACAGTAGATTTGATTTGTTCTGAGAAATTATTTTGTACAAGTTTAATAGAATCACTAATATCTAAATCTAAAGATTTTATGTTTAGTGTTTTTGCAAATATAATATGATTGAAATTTAATGTTATAATTAAGATTAAAAATCTCGCCGTCCTTGAGTAAGTAGACATTAATGTTCCCTTAAAGTCAGTTCTAGTATTTACTATTATTGTAAGGTACTAAAAAAAATTTAGCGACTGTTATGCAAATAAATGCTTATTAAGCGCTAACCATTGCAGAGCAATAATGGTAGAAGCGTTTCTTATTTGATTTTGATTAATCTTTCGCATCGCAGCATCAAAGCTTAAAACATGGACTTTTATATCTTCATCTTCTTCAGCCAAGCCATGAATACCACCTGCATTATTGGTATTAGTTATTCCGCAATATAAAGTTAAAATCTCATTACTACTGCCTGGAGTTAAGTAATACTCATAAATGGGAATGAGTTTCATAATATTACAATTTGCTTCTTCAACTGCTTCCCGTAATGCTGCTTGTTCTTTACTTTCGTATTCGTCAACGCAGCCAGCAACGATTTCTAACATCCAGGGGTGATCATTGTTGACCATAGGGCCGATTCGAAATTGCTCGATTAAGACGACTTCTTGACGTTTAGGATCATATAGCAAAACGCCTACATATGATTTTCTGCGAAATAATTCACGTTCAATAATATTGCTCTGGCCGCCATTAAATTTTTGATACTTAAAATTTAAGATTTCAATACTATTGAAGCCATCATAAGCTGTGTCTTCAGATAATAATTCAAATTTATTGTTTGCCATAGGATTTTAATGAGTTTAGTATAAAATAATATGTTTATTATATAGATAAAGTCTTAAAACAAACTTAAGAAGCTTTTATATTATAACCATCTGAAAAATATAGGTATTTTAAGTCATGGCCAGCAAAATTAGCATTAATATTCTTATAGCCTTATTGTTAGGGGTAGGCTGTGGTTTATTCTTCCCAAGTACAGGTGAGTATTTAAATTTTTTTAGTGAAGCTTTTGTTAATTTATTACGATTATTAATTGGCCCCATCGTATTTTGTTCTGTGGTTATAGGGATAGGACAACATAAAGATCTTAAAAAAGCTAGCAGAATTGGTCTCAAGGCTATTATCTATTTTGAAGTGATTACTACGATTGCATTGATAGTTGCAATGTTAATAGCACATGTCGTGAAACCAGGTGAGGGTTTAGATCTACAGGCCAATATATATGATAATGTGAGTACTGATACCGCACAAGTAACAAATCAAGACTCTAACAAGACAGTAGTATCTAAGGCTCCTAAAGTCTATCAAGAATTATTGGATATGATCCCGAATTCTTTATTTAAACCTTTTGTAGAAGGTAATCTGTTGCATATTTTGTTTATAGCAGTATTGTTTGGTGTTGCTCTGGCTTTGATGAAAGAAAGCAATACAGCCATTTTGAAAAGCGTAGAAACTTTCAATCAATTATTATTCAAAATATTGCACTTAATTATTTATATGGCACCAATTGCAGTATTTGGTGCAATGAGCTACACAGTTGGAAAATTTGGACTACATACGTTAATTAATTTAGGTGAACTAGTCTTGTTAGTTTTTTGCAGTTGTTTTTGTTTTATCTTTATTTTCTTGAGCCTGGTGTGTCGTTTGATGGGGCTAAGACTAAGTAAGATATTATATTACATAAAAGAAGAAATTATTTTAACTTTAGGTACGTCATCATCAGAAGTCGTCTTGCCACAACTTATGGAAAAATTGGTTAAAAAAGGTTGTGATAAAGAGACTGTAGCTTTGGTATTACCTACAGGTTATTCTTTTAATCTTGACGGCATGTCAATCTACTTGGGAATCGTAATAATATTTTTAGCGCAAGCTTACGGAGTTGATCTTAGTTTTAAACAAGAATTAATGATTATTGGTTTTACTTTATTAATTTCCAAAGGATCAGCAGCTGTAACCGGAGCCGGTTTTATTACATTGACTGCTGTTATTACGGCCACAAAAATATTACCTATAGAGGGACTAGCTTTGTTATTAAGTGTCGACAGATTTATGTCAATGGCTCGTTCAATGACCAATATGATAGGCAACGTGGTTGCAACAGTGATCATTGACAGCTGGGAACACAAAGGTAATCGTAAGTTGTTTGATCACTAATTCTGTGGTGTTTTAGTTGAAGTGTCTTTGTCATCACCTTCAAGTGCTTTCTTAAAGCCTTTGTAGGCTGCACCTAAATCTTCCCCAAGAGTGCGTAACTTACTGCCACCCATAACGTAAACTAGAATTATTAGAATCAATAATAATGATCCAGGACTGATACCGCTTAAACCCATATATACCTCTCTATCGCTTAATCGCTTAACCAAATGTTCTCAGATTGCCTGCAAGCAAATGCAAATGCAGATGGTCTATTTCTTGTCCACCACCACGGCCTGTGTTAATTACAGTTCTAAATCCATTAGAATAATTATTGTCAGATGCGAGCTTATTTAATTTTATTAAAGCTTTACCTAATAGCTCAGCATGAGAATCATCAGTGTGGGCGAGACTGGTAATATGTAGTTTGGGGACTATTAACAGATGCATCGATGCTTTAGGATTGATGTCTTTGAAGACAATAAATTCATTGTCTTCAAAGATGATATCCGCTGGGATTGTTTTATCTATAATTTTACAGAATAAACAATTGTCAGGTTTCGCGTTTGCCATGGAGATTATTGTTGAACCCATCTACCATTGATACGACAAGCACGGCCGGTAACAAATTCACTGTTGCCGTTAATAGTTGAATGCATTTGATACTCACGGCAGTATTTTGAGCCATCATTAGTCGTGACAGTAGGAGTTACAGTGTATCTTGCATTGTTGTTTGGATTTACCCAGGTTGTTGCACGATTGTCTTTTTGGTTTTCAAGAGCATTATTAACATTCATCGCATCAACTCTGTCCATAGTCGAGCCTATAGCGTTACCAGCCATAGCACCTGCAGTTGCACCGAGGATAGTAGCTGCAGCTTTTCCGCTACCACCACCAACTTGATTACCAAGGATACCACCAGCTACACCACCTAATACGGTACCCATTTGTTCTTTGTTTACACCGCCACCTTCTGCGCAGCCAGTAAGTAAAGTAATAGAAATTACAGAACAGGTTATTAAAGCTTTAAGTTTAGACATAACTTTTGATTCCTGATAATTGGATAATTGATAGATAAATAAATTAAAATTTAACTCGTATGATTATAACAAAATTACATAATAAGTAAATCATAGTGATTAGATGTCGTTTTATACACAGAATTGTTCGCCATGAGTTTAGCAATTTGAGGAAAGTCTGTGGAAAAGACTATAAAGTTCAATATTTACAATAGGTTAGATTTGCTGTGCAAATTTTGAACAGTCATAAATAGCTGGCGACAGTGGTCGGATTTGCGAATTTGATAGTAAAAAAGGACCCTCCACAGGCGGGGAGGGTCCTTTGAATGTATTTTGATGAAATGTTAAATAATTTTAAACTTTTAGAGTGTCGGCTTTTACGCAATCATTGACCCAATCCCAGCTTAAGTTACAGGCTGTAGTTAATAAACAGGCTGCTATTAAATAAGGATCTGCATTGGCGCCTGGTCTGCGGTCTTCAAGATAGCCACAGCCTTCTTCTTTTACATTAATGGGGATTCGGATTGACGCACCGCGATCAGAAATGCCATAACGAAATTGATGGATAGAACAAGTTTCATGTTTGCCGGTTAAACGCTCATGCAAATTGTGGCCATAGAATTTAATGTGTTGATCATGTTTTTTTGCTAAGCGATCAATGACGTTCAATATAGCTTCGTAACCAGTTTTAGGTGTGCGCATTTCTTTAGTAGAAAAGTTTGTATGGCAACCAGAACCATTCCAATCACCTTTGATTGGTTTATTATCAAAGCTTACTATAATACCAAAATCTTCAGCAGTACGATGTAATAACCAACGTGCTAGGATTTGGTGATCACAAATAGTTAGAGCATCTAGTTCATCTGTTTTAAAACCGCGATAACCTACTTGGTATTCCCATTGTCCTGGCATAACTTCAGCATTAACGCCATAGATACTAATACCTGCTTCTAAACAATACTGCATATGCTTTTCGACAACTTTTCGGCCAAAAGCTTTATCATAACCTACACCACAATAATAAGGGCCTTGTGGTTTTGGTGTGCCAGTTTCTGGCCAGCCTAAAGGATTTTGACCTTGAAATAAAGTATATTCTTGTTCAAAACCAAATAAAGCGTCTTGATCTTGGGCGCCTTCTTTTAAGACTCTAACTAGTTTACTTCTAGAATTCGTTTTATGAGGTGTGTGATCTTGATTACAAACTTCGGCTAAGACTAAAACATTATTACCACCACGGATAGGATCTTTAATGACTCTGACTGGAACGATTAATAAATCAGAACTACCACCTGGTGATTGATTTGTAGAAGAGCCATCGAAATTCCAAACAGGGTAGTCCTTTGGATCAGTGCTAAGCCGTTCATGATTGATGGTTCGTGTTTTAGATCTCAACTCATGCGTGGGTTCGGTTCCGTCTAGCCATATGTATTCCGCAAAACTTAGCATAATTGTACTCCTGTTAAATCATGTATCGTGCCATTATGACATAATAGAAAATGAGTTAAAATAGCTAGAAATCACAATCCAAATATAAATCTAATCAACACCAAAGAGTTATAAAATAAAGGTGTAAGAATTATATTCAATATTCCGGTAATTAATAAAAGAATTAAAATAATAAAACCATAAGGTTCAATTTTATCGTAGAGCAAAGCAGCTCTTCCTGATAAGAAGCTATTTAAAATTTTACTGCCATCTAGAGGTGGCAGCGGTAGCATATTCAATAGCATTAAAATAAAGTTAACTTGGATTCCGGCTGTAGCCATTAAAAATAAAGGTGTGCTAAACCAAAAGGGAATAAGAGTAGCAATTTTAGCTAATAGCGCCCAGGCAAGCGCCATAACAAAATTTGAGCAGGGGCCTGCAAAAGCAATAATTGCCAGTTGTCTACGAGGGCTCTTTAGATTACGTGGATCAACGGGTACCGGTTTTGCCCAACCAAACATAAGGCCGGTATTTAAAACAATCAAAGTCAAGGGAATGATAATAGTTCCTATTAGATCGATATGTTTGATCGGATTTAAAGTTAATCGCCCAAGCATTTTTGCTGTGCGATCGCCGTAATAATTTGCGACATAACCATGGCAAGCTTCATGGACAGTAACTGCAAAAATAACTGGGATAGCGAATAGGCAAATTAATTGGATTAGATTAGTAAGGTCATTCATGACAAAATATAAAAATATGGTAAGAACTTTAGTAATCTATTATACTACATTGTATGAAATATAGTGAATTTTTGCACAATCTTGATATCGAGAGAATCAAAGAGCTTGTAATTATTAAGTTACAATACTTTTTCAATGATGCTAAAGTTGCAAAAATAATATTATTTTTTAGTCTAGCTTTACTACTCTGGCAGACATGCCTGATTTATTCTCTTTATTATAATTATAAAAATTGGCAGTTACCCGATGTAGAACAAATTTATCGAGCCAATAGTCAATCCAAACCTAATAATACTTTAGTTATTGTGAATAAGCATATTTTTGGCGCCTTAGCGCGCCCAGGTGGATCACTAGCTGACGCAGTAAAAACGGCAC
This sequence comes from uncultured Gammaproteobacteria bacterium, assembly GCA_964387745.1. Lineage (GTDB taxonomy): Bacteria > Pseudomonadota > Gammaproteobacteria > JAGOUU01 > JAGOUU01 > JAGOUU01. The sequence continues at coordinate 73,033 of CAYLXL010000003.1, forward strand.
TACCTCTAGTCCTCAAAGGTGTTATAGCTAATAGTGCGGATTCTAAACTTGGCCAAGCAATTATTCAAGGAGGAGATGGTAAGCAAAAAGTTTATGCTGCAGGTGATCAACTTAAGGGCGTTTCAGGGCACGTTGTGCTTGAATACATCTATAGAGAAAAAGTCTATATCAAAAATAATGGCAGGTTAGAATATATTTTGTATCCGATTCTAGATCTTTCTACTTTGAGTGGTAAGAGTGATAAAAATATTTTTAGATCGGGAAATTCAGGTATCATTAACAAAAATTTACCGCAACAAACAATTTTTGGGGCAGAGCCTAATGAACAAGCAGTCACTGTACCTGTGCCCGCACCTGTAGTTAGTCAGGAAGATGATGAAGAGCAGGAAGCAGATGAGCGTTCTGATTTACCAAATAGTAACAATCTTATGAATAATTCGAGAGTTGATAGCCTAAATAAGCGACTTAGAAATCAGCCAAAAGGCAGTAATAATCCTGATAGAATTAATAATCAAATTAAAAGAATCTATAATTAATATAATTAAACTAGGATAGTTAGGGACGGTCATTTATTTTTCCTAATTAGCAGGTTATGATGTGAGGCGTGTAGTTGTGACTATAAGACGAAAATATATTACATGAAATTATTAGCAGAAACACAAGCTCATAACGCTTTGTTAAACAAAGTTAAATTTACACTGCTCACTGGGGCTGCACTTTTTTTAAGTTATTCTCATGAAAGTGTTTATGCATTCGCACGTAATAATTCCCACGCTAATAGATGGCAAGAAAGTTCTGTAAATCAACTAGATAATTTTCAGCTTGCCCAAACAACGAATAAGATTGATTTAGAAGCCCCGGCACTTAAATCATTAAATAATTCATCGGATGGTTTTTCAGATGATGCTGTCAGCAATCAACCAGTAAGTATAAAAAATTCCAAGAAAAAGATGTGGAATCTAGATGATGTTGATTTGCTTGCTTTAATTGGCGAAATGTCACGAATAACAGGCCGTAATTTTATTATAGATTCTAGAGTTACTGGTAAAGCGAGTCTTATTTCTAATAAGCCCATGGATGATGAAGAAGCTTATCAAGCTTTCTTGTCTATTTTGCAGGTACAGGGTTTTGCTGTTATTGACGCCGGTTCGGTTACAAAAATAGTTCCAGACTCTATTGCTAAACAAATCGATAGTAAAGTTAATTCTAATAATCTAAAGTCTTTAGGCGACGAAATGGTCGTGCAAGTTATTAGTGTTAAAAATGTTTCAGCAACCGCTTTGTTACCTATTTTAAGAGGCCTAGTTAATCAACAAGTTGCTCATTTAGCTGCTTATGCCCCTTCGAATGTTATTGTGGTTGCTGATCACGCAGCCAATGTTGCCAGAATAATTGAAATCATCAATCGTATTGATAAACAAAATACTGACGATGTAGAAATAATCAGCTTAAAAGATGCTAGCAGCGATGAAATAGTTAAAGTGTTATCTAATTTGATGAGCTCACAACAACTAGGTGATTTATCAGGTCAGCA
>CAYLXL010000004.1:0-59025 GCA_964387745.1 uncultured Gammaproteobacteria bacterium
GATCATCTTGATCCAAAGCATACTACAAAGCACCTTGGTCCTTATAGTAAAGAAGGGCATCTTGGTGACCTCCCTTTATTGCTGGTAGATAAGAATGGTGAAGCAAACAGACTGCTAGTAGCACCTAATCTTAAGTTATCTGACGTAATTAACCGTTCGGTTATGATACATGCGGGTAGTGATAATTATTCGGATAAACCAGCACCTTTAGGTGGTGGCGGTGCAAGAAGGTTCTGTGGCGTGATAAAAACGAATTAAATCACCTAAAATGTATTAGAATTGGTAAATATGATAATAAATCAATTGCTTGTTGTTGAATTATTGCTATATTTTATATATAACAATTTATACTTTCATTTATAGAAGATATTGCCACGAAGGATGGGATATGACTAAATCAGAGCTTATAGAACAATTAGCCAATACATACACGCAGATTAGCTATCGTGACGTGGAGTATGCAGTTAAGTCTAGTTTAGAGTATTTAACCAATTCTATGTCTATTGGTCGCAGAATCGAAATTCGTGGCTTTGGCAGCTTTTCTTTACATTACAGAGAGCCTAGAACAGGTCGTAACCCTAAAACAGGTGATTCGGTAAAGTTACAAGGTAAGCATGTCCCACACTTTAAGCCAGGCAAGGAAATGCGTGAGCGTGTTAACCTGAGCCTTGCGGAAGGTAAGCCAATCAAGCTAGCTAAAGATGAAGCTGAGTAATCTTCAGTAATTCTTAGCAATCGATAGTAACAATACAGCACTAGTAATAAAAAGCTATCTATATTATATTCTTAATATTATCTAACCCATTACTGTCTATATAGGATTGTTATGCGCGCTATTTATAATATAGTTATAATTCTTACGGTTATTCTGGTAGCAAGTTTTGCTGTGGCTAATGCAGACGAAGTAGATTTGTTTTATTACTTTGGTCGAGTTTCTATACCCTTGTCTTTAGCTTTGGGAATTTTCTTGGCGGCAGGTTGTTTGTTAGGGGCAGCTGTTTGTTTAAAAAGTATAGTAAGTGCAAAATACCAAATTAGAATATTAAAACAAGAGATTAAATTAGCAAATAAAGAAATTTCTAATCTGCGTGCTATACCCATCAAGGATCAGCATTAATGTTAGAACTGTTTTGGTTGCTTTTGCCTGTAGCTGCTTGTTCTGGGTGGATTGCAGGTTCTAAAAACAAGCTTAAATTATCAAGTAGCAGACAGTTCAAAGATAATACCTTCAATCAAAAATATATCAAAGGACTTAATTTAATTTTAAATGAACAAACTGATAAAGCAGTAGATGTATTTATTGATTTGTTCTCTGTTGATAATGATACCGTTGAAACTCACTTGGCATTAGGCAGTCTTTTTCGTAGACGGGGTGAAGTTGAGCGAGCTATAAGAATTCACCAAAACGTTATTGCTAGACCCAATCTTTGTGCGCAGCAACGACTAAATGGCATGCTTGAGCTGGGTTACGACTTCTTATTTGCCGGCGTGTTGGATCGTGCTGAAAATATATTCAATGATATCTTAAAGCAATATCCAAACAACATTATTGCTTTGCAATATTTATTAGATATCTATCAACAGCAGCGTGATTGGCAAGCAGCAATTAATATAGCTTTGTTATTAAAGAAACATTCTTTCGGTAGTTATCCTGATAAATACACTAAAAATGTTGTTCATTATTATTGTGAGCTTACAGTTAGCGCGATGGAAAAGTGTGACTATAATAATGCATCTGTGTATAATCATCAGGCTTTGAAAATTAAAGATAAAAATGTTCGTGCTAATCTTATCTTGGCTGAGATATGTTTAATAACCGATCAACCAGCTCAAGGTCTCAGTATTTATTTTGATACCGCAAGATCTCATAAAAATTATTTAGATATTATTCTACCAGTTTTGATTACTGCTCACTTAAAATACTCAGATAAGATTGAGGACTTAATTATTTTTATTGAGCAATTGATTACTAAAGTTCCTCAGGTTTTGATTATAAAAGACGTAGTTAATTTATTAGTCGAATATAAAGGTCATGAAGATGCATTTAATTTAATTGCAGATGCTGCAGTGACAACACCAAGGTTGCGCATGATGTCGAATTTATTAGAGCTGATTGGCGAAAGGGGCTTTAAAAGTATTGACTATTATAATAAGATCTGCGAGGGCTTGCAAAAACTCTTGAGTGATCAAAAAAATTATAATTGTAATAATTGTGGTTTTACATGTCGAGAGTTACTATGGCTTTGTCCAAGTTGTAAGAACTGGGATACTATTACAAATTTAGACTTCGTTGATTAATAGATGTAATATTTTTAAACTATGCACTCTACCAAATATACTAAATATAAAAAGAACATTATTATTGCTTTAGATTATTTAAATGCAGCAGAAGCAAAAAACATTGTAGAAAGGTTGGATCCTAATCTGTGCCGTGTAAAAGTAGGTAAAGCTTTATTTACAGCAGCTGGGCCTGATTTAATAAAATGGCTGCAGGATAAAGGCTTTGATGTTTTTTTAGATCTTAAATACCATGATATTCCCAATACTGTATTTAATGCATGTTTAGTAGCCGCTAATCTTAATATATGGATGTTAACTGTGCATACTTTTGGTGGCCTAGATATGTTAAAAGCTGCTAGAGAAGGCGTTATGACAAGTAATAGTGCTCGTAAGCCGATTATCATGGGTGTGACATTGTTAACAAGTTTTGATGGCAATGTATTAAAAAGCTTAGGATTAAACACAGATATTAATGCGCAAGTTTTAAAATTAGCTGGTCTAGCAGTGCAAGCACAAATTGATGGCGTGGTTTGTTCAGGTTTAGAAGCAAGAATGCTTAAAGAAAAATTCAGTAATTTAAAACTGGTTACACCGGGTATAAGATTGACAGCTGCTTTAGATGATCAAAAAAGAGTGATGACACCAATCGAGGCTCTAACTGCGGGTAGTGATTACTTAGTCATTGGTCGAGAAATTACTGGTTCACCTAATCCTACAGAAACTTTAGAAAACATTATTGCGAGTATTTCTTGAATCCGAAGCTGTTTATCAAAATATTGATATCGCTAAGTTTATTTTGCTTAGCGACTATGATTTACCCCTCTGATCCTAATAAATTTATTAATATAAGTGAAAGAAAATTAATAAAATCTATTATAGTTTCAAAAGAAATAAACATTAATACTGCAACGGTGTCAGAATTGATATTATTAAATGGCATAGGAGAGAAAAAAGCTAAAGCAATTATTGCTTATAGAGCAGAACATGGGCCGTTTAAAAATATAAAAGAGATCAAAAACGTCAACGGCATTAGTCAATCTGTTTATGCAAGGATTAAGGGGCTGATTGTTGTGTGAGTTGTAATTGTTCACGCCATTTAAGTTGAACAATTACTGTGAGTTTAAGTATGAGCGTGCGCTTCGCTCAGGTACTGTCCCAAAGCGAAGATGTAATCCTTGCAACTTAATGAGCGTAAAAAACAGACGTAGTAAGATTTAATCAACTCTGGCCATTGCTATCTCAAATTTATGCATAACATTAGCTGAACTACGGCAAATATAAGCTAGATAAAGAATCACTAAACTAAAAATAAAAATAACAAAAAAGTCCTGGCCAAAAGTAATAACATTCTTACCTTCAAAAGCTCCTAAATAAGATATTAATCCTAGACCTAACAAATATGGGATTATCCATAAAGCTGATTGTAATTCTAAATTAGCAACGGTAATTTTGCCTCGTATATAGCCAATCATAAATATTACTAAGCCGATAAGAATAGCAACCTCGAGTTTCCATATGGTTTGCCAGCCGGTCCAGTAGCTGATGAGATTACAAAAATAAAAGGCTAGCAGACAAAAAGTATTAGCAAACGGCAAGCGAAATAATCTTTTTTCTGATTTCAATTCGCTACGCAAGCATAATAAAGCTATTGGACCCATCGCATAAGATAAGACCATACCCGAGACTAAAAACTCCACCATTGACTGCCAGCCAGGCAATGGCAAAAATAAAAACATGCCAATACAAAAATTAACCATAATAGCCACGATAGGGAAATTTTGTTTATTTAACTTAGTCAAAGCACTCGGAAAAATGTTTAATTTACTCATGGCGTATAGAATGCGCGAAGTAGAAGTAACATAAATCAAGCCAGCACCTAAGGGTGAAACTGCAGCATCGACATATAGTAAAGACAGCAGCCACATGATCCCTAGGCTGGCAGCAAGACCAGCAAATGGCCCAACATCGCCGATAAAAGTTAAATTGCTCCAGCCATTATTAAGAGACTTGGGATCCAAAGCTAATATAAAAGCAATTTGTAAGCCTAAATATAATATTAAGCAGCCTACTATTGATCCTAGGATGGCCACAGGAATAGCAGTTTTAGAGTTTTTAGCTTCCCCAGCTAGTTCAACGCCGTGTTTAAAACCAGTAAAAGCAAAAGCAACCCCAGCGCTAGCTACTGCTGATAAGATACTACGCCAACTGTCACCAGTTAAAAGATTTGAATCTAAGCTAAAATTTTCGGGATGATAGCTGGTATTAATAAGTGTTCCAATCGCTAATATAATTACTAAAGTTTTGAAAGAAAATAAAGCAAAATTAAATCTCACTAAACCTTTAAAACTTATAATATTCATTATGCTCAAAAATAACATTAAAATAGTTGCCCAAAAAAGCCCCAAAATTGTCAGTACTGGTACCCCATTGGATGTATAGATTAAAGAGCCAAAATAAGTAGAGGCGTATTGCAATACGGCTTGTACCTCTATGGGTGCCATAGTGAGTGCGGATAACCAGGCAATCCAACTGAAAATAAAACTCGTAAAAGTCCCATGACTTATCTCTGGGATTTGAGCTGTCCCTCCGGCAACAGGCATAAGAACAGATAGTTCTGCAAAGGTTAAAGCGATTACAGCTGTTGCAAAGCCACCTATAAGCCAGGAGATAATAGATCCTACACCTGCTATCTTTGCAGCGTACAGAGGCGCAAAGAGCCACGCTGAACCTAGCATGCCATTGATGCTTATTAATAATAAAGTGAGCGGCGAAAAGCGGCGGCTTAATTGCATGAGGAATCTTAGAAAATAAAAATTATTGTTTAATATTATGTTTTATTAGTAAAAAAAACAATAGAATAGATTACTATGTATGCTCTAGAGTTGTTAGTGCATGTACCATTTATGCTACATACGTAAAAGAGATAACAACAGGTAATAAGATAAAGGATTCAATCTTCACGATAAGGATCAAATGTTGATAACTTTCTTGCTGCTTTGATCTTTATTATCCTATTGCTAGTCAATGCAATAGGATAACATAAATTTAACGTGCTAACTGCTCATAATACGACCCTGCCCTAAAAGAGAAGATCATTCTTCTTCTGTGGACGCGAATCTGCAATCTGCAGGTAAATATTTAGTAGCAACACCATCTTCACCAGAAACAGGGCCGCATGTCCAGACAATTGGGCCACCAGATGTTGGCTGAGTTGCAATCAATTGAAGCTGTTTACCTTGAATAACGCTCGGAACATCAGAACCTGAACCAAAAGTTACTACCATGGTGCCAGTAGATGATGTACCGGTGACTACAATAGAACTGACATATTTACCAGCGAATTCAGTACCCGTTTCTGTATAGCCCATTGCAGCATTTGTTGCAGGGAATGTACTTTGTGTTAGGAAGTAATCTGCCACTGCTGTCTTTAAGCCGCCACCCATGATGATACCTTCAGAGACTTTGGCTCTTACTGTATAATCCTGATAGGATGGAATAGCGAGTGCAGCCAAGATCCCAACGATGGCTACCACTATCATTAATTCGATTAAGGTAAAACCTTGCTGTAGCTTGGAATTTTTAATTAATTTAAACTTATTCATAAATTGATTTCCTGATGTCACCATGTTGATTTTATCTGCACAACTATTAACTGTATATTGTATTTATAGCATTCAATAGAAAAATAACAATGAATAGCTACTATTATTCTGAATTACTTGATAAATTCTAAAGCATTTGTTTTTTTACTTCAATAGAAATTGTTAAAATTAATAAAAATTGTGTAAACTCGTAATAATTTTTATAGTAATTTTATAGCGGTTATAAATTATATCTATGGGCAATAACCCTCAAATGTCTCACCCAGGAAAAACTACAGGTTTAAGACATGTAGCTTTATTTTGTGTTAATTTAGAAAGCTGCGTTCGGTTTTATACTGAGTTATTAGCTATGGAAATAGAGTGGCAGCCAGATCCAGATAACTATTACTTAACTTCTGGGAATGATAATTTGGCGCTTCATCGTGCGCCTAACAATTTTGCTGTGGGTCAACATCAGTTTCTCGACCATATAGGTTTTATTCTAAATGAAATTGAATCAGTAGATAAATGGTATGAATATTTAGCTCAGCCTGAATTACAGATTGAGATACTTACTAAGCCTCGTACACATCGGGATGGGGCTCGCAGTTTTTATTGTAAAGATCCAGATGGTCGTTCGGTACAGATGATCTACCACCCGCCTTTGGTAGATAAATAAGGCCAAGCATGTATTTATTGCATACTAGCTAAAAAATCTCTTATACTGGATAAAATCAAACTTGGATTAGAATAAACAAGCTCTGAGTTTATCGGCAATTTAAATTATTTTATATCCCATAAATATTATGAATCGAGTTCAGAATAAAATTGCATTAATAACAGGTGCTAGTCGTGGTATCGGTGCAGCTACAGCTAGGCTCCTAGCTGATGAAGGTGCTTTAGTTATTCTTACTGATATTTTAGATGAAGTTGGTGCAGAGCTTGCCTCTCAAATCGGTAGCCGAGCCGTTTATTATCATTTGGATGTCTCTTGCGAGGATCATTGGCAAAAAGTTGTGGGTGATATAAAAAGTAAATATGGCAGGCTAGATATTTTATTTAATAATGCAGGAATTATTGGCTTTGAAGAACGCTTTGGGCCGCAAGATCCAGAGAATGCATCACTTGCAAGTTGGCATGAGATTCATAATGTTAATCTTGATAGTGTGTTTCTAGGCTGTAAATACGGAATTTATTTGATGAAGGGGCATGGCGGATCTATAATCAATATGTCGTCAAGATCGGGATTGGTAGGTATTCCATCTTCTTGTGCGTATGCATCAAGTAAAGCTGCCATACGTAATCACACTAAAACTGTTGCAATATATTGCGCTCAACAAAAATATAATATTCGTTGTAATTCACTTCACCCGGGCGCAATTTTAACACCGCTTTGGGATTCAATGCTGAGCAACCATCCGGAGGAACGATCAAACGCGATCGCTCATATTTCTTCGGGCATACCTTTGGGTAAAATGGGTGAGCCGATGGATGTTGCATATGCTGTTCTGTATCTAGGTTCAGATGAGGCAAAATATATTACAGGTGCTGAACTTGTTCTAGATGGAGGTATTCTAGCTGGAAGTACAGCTTCACCAAGGCGTTAATATCAATATAATTATATTTTGATTACTCAGATGACCAATAAAAAAAACCAAACGTTAAAATTACGTAAACTTGGGATCGACACATACAAAGAGTCAGTTATTTATATGCGGTCTGATTGTCATGTATGTATCTCAGAAGGTTTTCAAGCGCATGCTAGGGTAAAAGTTAAATTAAATAATAATAGTATCGTTGCTACAGTAAATATAGTAACTTCAGAGCTTTTGGGTTCTGGAGAAGTATCTCTTTCTGATTATGCTTGGAAATTACTAGGCGCGAAAAATGGCGATGAAGTTGTAATTACTCATGCGCGACATGTGGAGTCGACCAAGTACCTGCGTGCAAAAATTTATGGCAAGGATTTAGAACAAAATGAAATTCAAGCGATTATTAATGATATAGCCCTTGGAAGATATTCAGACATTTATATTTCATCTTTTATCACTGCATGCGCAGGTGGCAGAATGACAATTGATGAAATTGCATATATGACCCAAGCTATGATTTCAGCAGGCGAAACATTATATTGGGATGCTGATTTAGTCGTAGATAAGCATTGTGTGGGAGGCTTGCCAGGTAATCGTACAACACCAATTATTGTGTCTATCATCACTGCTTTTGGTTTACACATGCCTAAAACATCATCTCGAGCTATTACTTCGCCAGCAGGTACTGCAGATACAATGGAGGTTTTAGCGCCAGTTGAACTTACAGCTGCTGAAATAAAAGATATCGTAAAAAAAGAGAATGGTTGTATTGTATGGGGCGGCTCAATATCTTTGAGTCCTGCTGATGACATTATGATAGGTGTTGAAAGATCACTTAATTTAGATAGTCAGGCTCAATTAGTAGCATCTATTTTATCAAAAAAAATTTCAGCTGGTTCAACGCACGTACTTATAGATATACCTGTCGGAGATACAGCCAAAGTACGCTCGTTAGAAGAAGCTCATAAATTAAAAAACTATTTGACAATAATAGGAGAAAAATTAGGTATAGTTGTTAAGGTACTTATAACTGATGGGCAGCAACCTGTTGGTAGAGGTATTGGTCCAGCGTTAGAGGCCAGGGATGTGTTATTAGTTTTAAAAAACGATAAAAATGCACCTATTGATCTTAGATTAAGAGCTTTAACCTTAGCAGGACTAATACTTGAGTTTTCTCCCATCGTAAAGCAAGGTACAGGACTTGAACTGGCTACATCTATTTTAGATAGTGGGCAAGCATGGAATAAGTTTCAAAGCATTTGCCAAGCTCAAGGTGGCATGAGAAACATTCCTATCGCTGAGCATACTCATGATTATTTGTCTCACAGGAGTGGAATAGTAACAGGTATCGATAACCGTCGATTAGCACTCATTGCGACTTTGGCAGGTGCCCCTGCAGATAAAGTCGCAGGGGTTGATCTTCATGTGAAGATTGGCGATAAAATAAAAATTAATGATGCGCTTTTTACTATATATGCACATTCTACTGGTAACTTAGAATATGCCTTACGTTATATAGCAGAAGGTAACGAAATTATTCAGATAAAGGCTTAGTATGACTATATTTATTGCATTTCCAGGTTATGAGGAACTATGTCATAAAATTTATAATCAATTTAAAAATACTGGATCTACTGCTATATTAGGTGAGTTAATAATAAGAAACTTTCCCGATGGTGAAACCTTCGTCAGATTAAACACTGAAGTAAAAAATAGTGATGTAATCCTAATATGTGGTTTAGATAATCCTGATCAAAAAGCAATAGCTTTGATGTTTATTGCTAATTTTGTAAAGGAACAAGGTTGCATCCGAATAGGTATAGTGGCCCCGTACTTGGGTTACATGAGGCAAGATAAAAGTTTTAATCCTGGTGAGGTTGTGACTTCTAAAATATTCGCAAAATTTTTGTCAGAGCATTTTGATTGGCTAGTGACTATAGATCCACATCTGCATCGTTACAATACACTAAGTGATATATATTCTATACCTGCTAAAGCTTTACATGCTGCGGGTTCAATCGCGACATGGGTAGTTAATAATGTTAGTAATCCTATATTAATCGGCCCGGACAGCGAGAGTAACCAATGGGTTAGTGAGATTGCTGGTCTGTCAGGGTTACCCTATATCATAATGGAAAAAAAACGTTACAGTGATGTAGATGTTAGTATCTCTTCTCCCGATTTAGACAGTTATAAAAATTGCTCGCCAGTGATCTTGGATGATATTATTTCAACAGGCCGAACTATGATAGAAGTTATTAAGCATTTAAAGCAAGTTAGGATGGCTGATCCTATATGTATAGGTGTACACGCAATTTTTTCTGCTGATAGCTATGAAGAGCTATTAAAAGCTGGCGCGAAACGCGTTATCACTTGTAATACTATCAAGCATATTTCGAATGAGATTGATATCAGTAATCTTATAGTAGAGAATATCTTATAATACTGTTTAGATATAATAAGCTACGGTCGTCATAATTTTACCACTTAATTTCATTGAATATTTTATTAGTGGGTGAAGATTATAAGCACCAGCTTCAATAGCCGTATGCGCATGTGCTTGTTCGTCTTTATACATTTGTTCAATAATTACTCGACTCGCATGGTCATTGACAGGGAGCTTCTGTAAATGAGATGCTAGGTGTTTGCTCACCTGTTTTTCAGTCTCAGCAAGAAAGCCTAGATTATAACGATCACCGGCTAGACCAGCAAAAATTCCAATAGATAAAGATCCTATATACCATAATGGATTTAGGTAGCTTGTATGGCTATTAAGTTGTGTCAAGCGAGTCTGACACCAATCAAGATGGTCATTTTCTTCTAGGGCGGCTGTTTGCAGTTTTATTTTAATAACAGGATCACGGGCGGTTAAGGCTTGTCCCTGATATAAAGCTTGAGCACAAACCTCGCCGCAATGATTGACCCGCATAAAGCCTCTAGATTTTTGTAAATCTAGTTCAGACTCAGACGCAGGCTCAGATTTAGATTCAGGTATTTGAGAGTTTTTACTTGGATTTAGTCTATCAGTAGTGATGGGGCTCCCAAAAAGAGTTCTTAGCCCGGTATCTAAAAAATTTACCAGGCTATCGGTCAAGTTAGTATTATTAGTTATTTGCATGGTAAATTGTTTAGGCTGTAAGATAAACTGAATTTTAGAAGATTTAACCATGTTTTAACCATGCAGACAAGGGCAGACAAGGATCAAGTAACATGAACATCGATCAAAATATATTAAGTCTTATTGGCAACACGCCCATTATTAAAGTAAGTAAATTTGATACAGGTCTTTGTGAACTGTATTTAAAACTAGAGAATCAAAACCCTGGTGGGTCTATTAAAGATCGTATTGCTGTTTACATGGTCAATGATGCAGAAAAGCGTGGGCAATTAAAGTCTGGAGGCACTATAGTTGAAGCCACCGCAGGTAATACTGGTCTAGCGCTAGCTTTAGTAGCGATTAGTCGAGGTTATAAATTATTATTTGTGATCCCTGATAAGATGAGTGCTGCTAAGATAAACCATTTAAAAGCAATGGGTGCAGAAATTGTATTAACTCGATCAGATGTCGAAAAAGGGCACCCTGAATATTATCAGGATTTAGCTGAAAATCTGGCTAAAGATATACCCAACAGTGTCTATATTAATCAATTTGGCAATGACATCAACAGTAAAGCACATTATGAATGGACTGGCCCTGAGATTTGGCAACAAATGGATCATAATTTAGATGCTATTATTTGTGGTGTAGGCACTGGTGGGACGTTAACGGGGATAGGACGTTATATGCGCGAACATGCACCTAATCTTGAAATGGTATTAGCAGATCCTGTTGGTTCTATTCTGGCGCCGTTGATTAATACAGGGGAGAGAATTAAACCAGGAAAATGGTTGGTAGAGGGCATAGGTGAGGATTATATTCCAAAAATTTGTGATATAAGTCTGGCTAAAAAAGCTTATAGTATTTCTGATAAACAAGCTTTTGATACAGCAAGATTATTATTAAAAACAGAGGGTATTTACGGTGGTTCATCGTGCGGAGTGTTAGTAGCTGCAGCATTAAAATATTGCTTAGAACAAGAAAAACCAAAAAGAGTGCTGACTTTTGTTTGTGATGGGGGTGCTAAATACCAAGACAAAATGTACAATGATGAGTGGCTGAAAGAAAAAAAACAGCAAGGATTGTTACAATAGCGTAGGTATAGGTACAAATGTTAACAAAAAATTTAAATATTGCTACTAGAGTCATCCATGGCGGTCAGGAGGTTGATCCATCAACTGGTGCTGTGATGCCGCCAATTTATACAACGTCTACCTATAAACAAGCTTCACCCGGCGAGCATCAAGGATTTGAATATTCACGCAGTCAAAACCCGACAAGATTTGCTTATGAGCGTTGCTTGGCTGATCTAGAATCAGGTACCCGTGGCTATGCTTTTGCGTCAGGGCTAGCAGCAGAAAATACAGTTATGGGTTTATTAAAGCCTGGTGATCATGTTATTTCAATGAATGATATCTATGGTGGCAGTTATCGTTTGTTTACAAAAGTTACTAGTAAATCTAGCGGTGTTGACTTTAGCTTTGTAGATTTAACTAATCCTGAAAATTTACTTTCTAGCATCACTTCTAAAACCAAACTAATCTGGGTAGAAACCCCAACTAATCCGTTATTAAAATTAGTAGATTTACGTAAAATTGCTGAAATAGCAAAAAAACACAATATTTTAACTTTAGCTGATAACACTTTTGCTACGCCCATGATCCAACGGCCCTTAGAATATGGCTTTGATCTGGTTTTGCATTCTGCGACTAAGTACTTAAATGGCCACTCAGATATGATTGGCGGTGTGGTCGTGGTCGGGGATAATAAAGATCTAGCGGATGAATTAGCTTTTTTACAAAACTCTATGGGTGCAATACAGGGGCCATTTGATAGTTATTTGGCACTAAGAGGTTTAAAAACTTTGGCTTTAAGAATGCGCGCTCACTGTGATAATAGCATGGAGCTTGCAAGTTTTTTGGAACAAAATTATTTACAGAAGAAAAATTATATTAATAAAATTTATTATCCAGGATTATCCTCACACCAACAGCATCAATTAGCAACTAGTCAAATGAGCTATGGTTATGGTGGAATTATTAGTATAGAGTTCAAAAATTATGAGACCACGTCAAAATTTTTACGTCATTTAAAATTATTTACTTTAGCAGAAAGCTTGGGTGGTGTAGAAAGCTTGGTTAATCATCCTGCCAAAATGACACATGCTAGCATACCAGTTGAGATTAGAAAGAACTTAGGGATAACTGATGGTTTGATTAGATTGTCAGTGGGTATAGAAAACTTAGATGATCTTAAGCAAGATTTAGTAACCGCTTTTAGTCAATTGTAAAAGATAAAATTATAAGATAAGAACGCAAGAATATATAAGAAGTCTATAGTGCAGCAGTATAATATTCACAATCATCCGGTAAGTTTAAGAGCATTTATGGCGTGGTTTATGGCTAGCTCTTTTACATGCTTTCAATTTTGCACACAGGTAATTTTAGGGCCTATGGCCGTTGAACTGATGCAAGCCTTTTCTTTAGATGCTGTGAGTGTGAGCTATGTAGTTTCTTCTTTCTTTTATGTATATTTGCTCATGCAATTACCTGCAGGGATATTATTAGATCGCTATCCAGCAAAATATATCATGCCGATTACCTGTTCTATTTGTGCCATTGGCGCTGTTTTAATGGGGTTGGCTTCTACTGTTTATTTATTTGTTTTTGCTAGAATGCTGTGTGGTTTTGGTTCGGCTTTTGGTTTTATAGGCACTATGCGGGTGTTGAGAAATTATTTCAGTTTAAAATATATGGCTTTATTTATCGGCTTTACTGAAATGATGGGCTTTATTTTAACTGCAGTTTGTGAGCAGGCGGTTAGTTTTTATTTACCCGTATATGGTTATAAATCAGTGTTGTTTTATTTTGGTTTGATTGGTCTTGCCATAGCAATTTTTATGTATATATCTAGTTTATCCAGATTTGCACCAGAACATGAATTTGCACCGCCACGAAAACATGATATAAAAGTCATTGCGCATGATTTCAAAGAGTTGGTTACAGATAAGCAAATGCTTATTCTCGGTGTTATATCATTTAGTTTTTTTGCTTTGGTTACTTCCTATGCTGCACTTTGGGGCGTGCCGTCATTAGTTAATATAAATCAATTATCTTTTGAGGATGCTACTCAGGCTATGTCGTATATTTTCTTAGGAATTGCGACCGGTGGACCTCTAGCAGGGGTTTTAACAACCAAATTGCGTGATCTTAATAAACTTATTTTTTGGTCTGGTCTAATTAACGCAGGATTATTTTTGATTTTATTGTACAGTAATCTTGATGTAATAATAATTAATATGCTGTTATATCTTACAGGTGTTTTTGGTTGTTGTTATCTATTATGTTTTACAATTGCTAATAATTTAGTTGCAGCAAGATTAAGTGGAACATGTATGGGCTTAATCAATATGATTACGATGACTTCTGCACTAGTATTACAGCCTATAATGGGGTATCTGGTAGCATTAGATGGCCAGGCAGGGATGCTTAACGGTGCTCCAGTGTATCTAGTGTCAGGTTACAAAAGAGCTTGTTGGGTGTTGATTGTTTTATTTCTATTTGCGAGCTTTTTGAGTACGAGATTAAAAAGCTCTTCCAATCGGTCATAATACGTCATTTGGTCAATGTTTCTGCTTAAATAGCGTGAACAATTTACAATGCATGATTGTAGAACATAGCATATGTCGGTAAAAATTAACCTGATATCTCCACTATGGCGGTAAAAATGGAGATTTCAAGTAAATATTTGCCTGTGCTTTCCTAGCCTAACAGAATAAAATAAAACCCAATAATTTATTGGGTTTTATTGAACGTTAATAAAAATGTAAAGGTCTATTTAGCTGCTTCTACAGCTTTATTGGCTTCTTCGACAGCTTTAGTTGCTTCTTGGAGTTTAGTTTCTGCAGTGGTTTGAGCTGTTTTAGCAGTTTCTGCAGCTTTTTGAGCCATATCATTGGCTTTAGTTAAGCTAGCTACTTTTGATTTTAGAGCGTTAGCAGCATTAGCATCTTTGCTAGCTTGCACTCGATCAATATCTGCTTGTACTTTAGACTTTTCCATCTGTTCTTTAGAAGCCTTGGCTGTAGCAGCAGCGTTGTCCGCATCTTTTTGTGCTTGTTCTAAATCGCCCTTAGCTTTTTCAGCTTTATCACTGGCGGCTTTAGCTGCAGTTGTTTTATCTTCAGCTAGTTTTTTTGCAGCAGCTTCTTTATCTTTGGCCAATTTTAAATTATTAGCAGCTTGTAGAGCTTTTTTGCGTTTGTCTGCTTCGTTTACTGGGTTTTTAGCTTCAGATGATTTATCTGCTGCAACCTGATCTTCAGCTGGTTGTGCTGCTGTACCGGGCAGAGCGTCTCTAACTCTTTCTAGGAGGCTTTTTTCTGGTTCTGGAGCTGTTTTTTGATCTTCTGTTTGAGCTAGTAACGCCAAAGGGGTACACAAAGCTAAAGTGAGGATTGGTTTAATTAATGAGATACGTGACATATCTTCTCCTGTAAATTTGGGTTTAATAGTAGTTATGCGAATTCTTAGACTGGCGCTATGTAAAAAAGTTCCATCTAATACACAAAATAAATTGTATTACAAATTATGAAAAGATTATATAGGTAGAGGATTTTAATAAAGACACAACAGGGCGAGAAATAAGAACCATGATCTTATCTCTCGCAATGTTAGCTATATTTATTCTTTAGCCCCAGATTTTACTTCAGATTCCATTTCTGGTTTTTTATCTTCCATTTTTGCTTTGGCTTCAGCTTTTTTAGCTTCCATTTCAGCTTTGCGTTTGGCTTTAGCTTCCATTTCAGCTTTGCGTTTGGCTTCTTTTTCTGCCTTACGTTTAGCTTTAGCATCCATATCGGGTTTAGCTTTGTTTTCTTTATCCATCATTCCTGTTTTTGCTTGATCAGAACTAACTGCAGCAGCATCTTTAGCATCAACTGCTACCGGAGTAGTTGCGCCACCATCCATTGTTTCGTCTAAGGCGAAAGCAGAACTACTTAGTAAAAAGCCAACTACCATACATAAATGACTTATTTTAAATGATTTCATAATATTTCCTTTATTAACTTTATTGCTAAACTATTTTTATAAAATGTACCTGATTAACGTAACCAACGTCACTAATATAATAGCAACTCAAAAGATGATTTACAGTAAAATTAGCAAAAAATTAAACAAAATATTTTAATTCTAATAGGTTGAGCTCTTTATTATCAGTGTATTCTATGTAATAGGCTCCGTCAGCATGCCAATCACCTAACACGTAACGATATTGCTTTACATTATTATGTTCATAAGTATGAACTTTAGGTCGGTGAGTGTGTCCGTGAATCATAATATTAGTATGAGTTTTTTGGAATATGTCATCGACTGCTTTTAATACGACATCATATTTTTCTGGTTGAGTAAAATAGTCTGTTCTATTAGTACTACGTTTTTTTATATTTCGAGCTAAAGCAGTTCTTAAACTTAAAGGTAGCACTAGGTATATTTTTTTTATTAGGGGGTTGCGCACAAACGCTCTAAATTTTTGATAGGACTTATCGAGTGTACAAAGTGTGTCGCCATGCAGAATAGTAATTTTACAGCTAAGATTAATAACTCTGTAATCTTCAGGGATTAGATTGAAATTAAGCATTTTAGCAGTCGATTGATCTATTAAAAAGTCGCGGTTGCCTACTAGAAAAAAAATTTTTGTAGTTAAACTCAGTTTTTTAAGTGCTGCCATGATGGGCTGGTGCCAGGCTTCTATACTGTCATTGCCAATCCAATAATTAAAAAAGTCACCCAGAATATATAAAGCTTCTATATTCTGTTGTATACAGTTGTCGATAAATCTTAAAAAAAGATTGATGACTTCTGGTTCTTGGGGAGATAAATGTAAGTCGGATATAAAGAAAGTTTTAGCCATAAGTTAAATTTTATACTAAAAAAAATTAAACTTAAATGATATACTTGAGTTTTATTAAAACTTTAAGATTTACTACCTACTATGACATTCAAAACAAGATTTGCCCCAAGTCCGACGGGCGAGATGCACTTTGGCAATGTACGTACAGCTTTATTTAATGGATTAGCAGCAATTGCTCAAAAAGGAGATTTTTTATTACGAGTCGAAGATACAGATGAAGAGCGTTCAAGCTTGGAATTTGAACAATTGCTTTATACAGATCTCAAGTGGCTCGGTATAGATTGGCAAGAAGGTCCGGACCACACCGGCAATAGGGGTAAGAATGGTCCTTACCGTCAATCGGAACGTAAAGAGCTTTACAAAAAATACTATGAACAAATGCTGGCTAATGATCAGGCTTATTACTGTTTTTGCAGTGAAGAACAGCTAGCATTAAGCAGAAAGTTACAGCGTTCTCAGCATTTACCGCCAAGATATATGGGTACTTGCAGTAAGCTATCAAAAGAAGAAGTAGCTAAGAGAATCAATAACGGTGAGAAGCCTACAGTTAGATTTCGTATTCCAAAAAACCAATTAATTGAATTTAATGATCTGGTCAAAGGCCCGCAGAGCTTTAAAAGCGATGATATCGGGGATTTTATTATTATCAGAGGTTGCGGGACGGCTTCCTTCATGTTTTGTAATGCTATTGATGACGCGCTTATGGGCGTGACGCATGCTTTACGTGGCGAAGATCATCTTACCAATACGCCAAGGCAATTAATGATTGCACAAACTTTAGGGCTAAAACACCCAGAATACGGGCACATATCATTAATAGTTGGGCATGATGGCAGTCCGTTATCCAAACGGCACGGTAGTAAAAGTATTAAATCATTACGGGAAGAAGGGTATCTACCTGAGGCGATTGTTAATTACTTAGCCAGATTAGGGCACCAATATGAAAACCTCAAGTTCAGCGACATAAATACCCTGGGGCAAAAGTTTTCATTGGCCTCGTTAGGTAGATCACCTGCGCATTATGATGAACAGCATCTTAATCACTGGCAAAAAGAAGCTGTGTTGAATATTAGTCTTGAACAATTTGAGGCGTGGCTTGAAAGTAACGAAGCAAGTGCTAAAGGATTAGCTTATTGTCCTGCAGATAAAAAACAAGATTTTCTGGTGTTAATGAAAGAGAATATTAGTTTCCCCAAAGAAGTGTTAGAGTGGGCTGAAATTTTGTTTACTGATCAAAAAGATTATAGTGTTGAGCAGATAGAGCTGCTTAAACAAACTGATAAAGATTTCTTCAAAAAAGCCGCAGATTATTCAAAAGATAATTCAGATGGAGTGTTGGACATTAAAGCCTTAAGTAATTATCTAAAAGATAGTTTTAACTTAACTGGCAAGAAGTTATTTCAGCCATTAAGAATCTGCTTATCGCTTAACGAAAATGGTCCAGAGCTGCAAAAGTTGATAAACCTTATGGGTGTTACCAAAGTCAAAGAACGTTTTAATAAAGTATATGGATTGCTCTAGTGTTAAAAATTTACGATAGCTTATCACGCACCAAAAAGGAATTTATCCCGCTGGATAAAAACCGCAAAAAAGTGAATATGTATGTCTGTGGTGTTACTGTTTATGATTATTGTCATATCGGTCATGCGCGGACATACATTGCTTTTGATGTGATTTATAAATACTTGGAATTTATAGGTTATAAAGTTCATTATGTGCGAAATGTTACTGATATAGATGACAAGATAATTACCCGAGCTAATGAGCGTCATGAGCTTGCTAGCGATGTTGCTGTGCAATTTACCAACATCATGCACGAAGACTTTAAGAAATTAGGTTTGGCAAGACCTAAAGATGAGCCTAAAGCTACAGAAACCATTCCTGAGATTATAGCTTTCATTCAAGATCTATTAGATCAAAAACATGCTTATGTCGGTAAAAATGGTGATGTGTTTTTTGCGGTGCGAGATTACAAAGATTACGGGCAGCTTACACAACAATCTTTAGACAGTCTACTGTCAGGTGTGCGTGTAGAAAAAAATGATGCTAAACGTGATCCTTTGGATTTTGTTCTCTGGAAAATGGCTAAGCCCGGTGAACCATCTTGGTCATCACCATGGGGTGAGGGTAGACCAGGCTGGCATATCGAATGCTCTGCTATGGCGCAAAAAATGCTTGGCGATACTATAGACATTCACGGAGGAGGTTTTGATTTAAAATTCCCTCATCATGAAAATGAGCGGGCGCAATCAGAAGCAAAGACAGGCAAGATTTTTGTTAACTTTTGGATGCATGCTGGGTTTCTACGTATTGATAATGAAAAAATGTCTAAGTCATTAAAGAATTTTTTGACAATACGAGATGTGTTAGCTCAATACCAGCCTGAAGTATTACGCTGCTTTTTAGTTATGAATCACTATAGAAGTGAAGTGCATTATTCTGACGTTTCGATTAATCAAGCAAAAAGTGCCTTAGATAGATTGTATAATACATTAAGAGGATTAAAGATTGATAGCTTTGATCTTAATAATCATCATGATCAAGATGTGGCGCGTTATGTGGCTGAATTTCATGCAGCGATGGAGGATGACTTTAATGCTCCGCAAGCGTTTGCAGTATTATTTGATCTCGCAAAAGAAATCAATAAACAAGTTAACATAAGTAAGATTAAAGCAGGTGTGCTTGGTTATTTATTGAAAACTTTAGCAAGTATCTTTGGCATTTTGCAACAAGATCCTGAGCTGTACATGCAGTCATCCTATGAAGATAAGCCCGGTGATCAGCAATTAACAGCTGCTGAGATCGAAGGTTTGATAAAACAACGTGAGCAGGCCAGGATAGAAAAAGACTTCAAAAAAGCAGACGTTATTAGACAGGAATTGTTGGAAAACAATATAATTTTAGAAGATGGTGCAAGTGGTACCATTTGGCGTAGATTATAAGAGGCTGATATAAAGAGTGTCAAAATTAATCTTATTTAATGATAATCAAGTTATCTTAACTGATGACAATGACTTTATTGCGGCTGATTTATTAAGCCAAGATGTTGTTATTGAACAGCTTAATTTGACTAATTTGATTTTCGATTCAGAGGTTTTGACTAATTATTCTACAGCCCATGTGCCTTCCGAATTAGTTCCGGATTTACTAGCGAGTTATAATTTTAAGTTAAGGACAATAAGATCGTTATTATTAACTACAGAATTACATAATGATCAGGGTAAATTAAAATTAATTACTAGGGCTAAACAATTAGCTCATTGGGCAGATGATCATAAATTTTGTGGTCGATGTGGTGCGCAAACTATTAGTAGTCCGAGAGAACACGCTAAGATTTGCCAGCAATGTGGCGCGCAATATTACCCAAGATTAAGCCCTTGTATTCTAGTTGCAATCACCAATGGTCCTAATATTTTATTGGGACGATCCGCTCATTTTCCGGCTGGGGTTTATAGCTTATTAGCAGGATTTGTCGAAGTAGGAGAATCTGCTGAAGATACTGTACATCGGGAAGTTTTTGAAGAAGTAAAGGTTAATATCAAAAATCTTAAATACTTTGGTAGTCAATCTTGGCCTTTCCCTCATTCATTAATGCTAGCTTATACAGCGGAATATGATTCTGGCGAAATAGTTGTCGACACTAATGAACTAGAAGATGCGAGATGGTTTAACCTAAAAACGCTCAAAACATGTCCAGAGTTGTTGCCAGCTAAAGGTAGTTTATCGCGAATGGTATTAGACAATTTGATATATCATGATTAAGCCTTATTTTAACCTAATAAAGACAGTTTGGCATAACGGTAGAACGTGGCATAGGTCTATAGTAGGTTATTACATCGCTTACATTATAGCGCAAGGTTGCTTGAGTCTTAGTCCTTATGCTTTTGGCCGTACTATTGATGTTCTACAAAATTTTACGAGTGACAAATTATCTGATGTAATTTATTGGTTGGCATTTGGTGTTGGGGCACTGATAACTTTTTGGGTATTTCATGGTCCTGCTCGTATTCAAGAACGATATGTTGCTTTACGTATCCAGCAAGGCTATAAAATAAATTTTTATGATCAGATCACCCGCATGCCACTCAAATGGCATCAAGATCATCACTCCGGCAATATTATTACGAGACTCAATCGTGCCTCGCAAGCTTTATTAAAATTTGCCGGTGATCAGTTTATGTATATTGAAACAATTATAAAGTTACTTGTTTCATTAGGATTTCTACTTTGGATTTCACTGCCTGTTGGTTTATTAAATGTATTTACCTGTGTTTTAGCAGCAACTACGGTGCATCTTTATGATCGTAAATTAATCCCTCTGTACAATAGTCAAAACGAGATAGATAATCACGTGGGCGCAGTAATCTATGATTATATTAGCAATATGACCACTGTTTTAACTTTACGTTTGGGCGAATTAACGCGCTCAAACTTGTTTCAGCGGATGCTATCCGTTTGGCCTTATTATCGCCGCGAAGTCTTAATTAATGAGTTTAAATGGTTTAGCGTGGGCTTGGTTTTATCAGCCATGCAATCTTTGATATTGGTTACTTATATTATTTATACTCTCCATACTACTGGTACAATTATGATTGGCCTGGTGGTGATGATGTTTCGCTATCAAACTGATCTTAATGAAGTGTTTTATATGATAAGTTCTTTTTACAGTGAGCTTGTGCGTATGGATACTGACATTAAAGGGTTAGATCCTGTATGGAAAGAAATGGAACAGTTAGCTCATGTACCATTAGGGGAGCGCACGGCAAGGAACTGGCATGAGTTTAATATAGAGCATCTTAATTTCAATCACGTTTCTAAACATACAGATAAACATGGTAAAACTGAGTATAAATATAAACAGGTTTTTCAAGATCTTAATTTAAGCTTTAAACGCGGTGAAAAGATAGCGCTGATTGGATCTAGTGGTGGTGGTAAAAGTACGTTGTTAAATTTATTAGCGGGTTCATATTCTGCAGATAAAGTTAAATTAACCATAGATGGTTTTTCTTTTGATTCTCTAGAGCCTCTGCAGGCTATTACAACTCTTATCCCGCAAGATGCTGAGTTATTCGAAAACACAGTTGAGTTTAACGTTAGTCTGGATCTGCAGGTTGAACGATCTGAAATTGATCAAGCTATAAAATTAGCAAAATTTGATGAAGTACTAGAGACTTTGCCTCTGGGTTTACAGACAGATATTAGAGAGAAGGGCTTGAATTTTTCTGGTGGACAAAAACAGAGATTGGCATTGGCAAGAGGTTTATTTGCCGCACGTTATAGCTCTCTTATTTTAATGGATGAACCAACTTCGAGTATTGATCTGCAAACAGAGAAACAAATCCTCAATGGCATACTCGAGGCTTTTTCAGATGCAACGATGCTGGTGTCATTGCATCGCCTACATTTGCTGTCAAAATTTGATAAAATTATTATGCTAAAACACGGCAAGGTAATTGCTTATGGAACAGCCCAAGAGTTATTAACTAACCCTGGGCCGGTGCGTGATTTGTGGCAGTCGTATAAAGATTAAGCGTAATTATTCACGCTCTTTAAGTTGCACGGATTAACTCTTCTCCTTGGGAAGTACCTGAGCGAAGCGAAAGGGATGGCGTAAATCTTGAAGTAATTGTTCACGCCCTTTAAGTTGCATGGATTACTTCTTCCCCTTGGGGAAGTACTTGAGCGAAGCGAAGGGGATGGGGTAAATCTTGAATACCTCTACGGACTTGAAAATATATATCCTCCAACACACAGTCTAATCTTTCATTGATTTCATTATTCATGATTAAGTTTATCAAGTTTATTTTATCCATTCAGATAAATTTAGATTATAACATTCAAGTGTATTCTCTAATAACATAGCAACTGTCATCGGTCCAACTCCACCTGGAACAGGTGTAATATAACTCGCAATCTCTTTTATATGGTCGAAATCAACGTCACCACAAATAGTTCCGTTAGGTAATCGGGTGATCCCTATATCTATAACAATAGCGCCAGTTTTGATGTAGTCTTTTTTAATTAAGCCAGGTTTGCCCACAGCCGAACAGATTATATCTGCATTTATACAATGTTGTTTTAGATCAGCTGTTAATTTGTGACAAACTGTTACCGTCGCGCCTGCTGCCAGCATTTCGAGTGCTAATGGTCGGCCGACAATGTTTGATGCACCAATTATAGTTACATTTTTCGCCGCCACACTAATTTTATAATGCTCTAGCAACTTCATAATACCTTTAGGGGTGCACGGTCTTATTGTTGGAAATTTTTGAGCTAGACGGCCTAAATTATAAGGGTTAAAACCATCTACGTCTTTATTTGTATGGATAGACGAGAGTATTTTGCTTAATGTTTCATTTTGGGATAAATGTTTAGGTAAAGGCAGTTGTAACAAAATCCCATGAATTTTTCGATCTTTATTAAGTTCATCGATAAGATCTAGTAATTTTTGTTCATTGATGCTTTCTGGTAAAAAGTATTCAATAGCATTGATAGACACGTTTTTACAAGCTATTTGTTTATTTTGTACATAGATTTTAGACGCTGGGTCGTTACCAATCAAAATAACAGCTAAATTAATTTTATTTTCTAGATTATTGGTTACAATATATTCTTTAATTTTATTTTGGTAGCTAGTAGCTAGTGCTTTGCCGTCTAGTATAGTTGCCGACATAGGAGTTCTCAGATTCAATTGTAATTAGTCAATTTTAGCATATAAGCTAATTTTGTGACACTAATTTGCCTAATTTGCTCAACAGAGTTATATATAGTTGCTTAGTTGCAATAAATTATTATAATAATTCGATACTTACATAATATAAGCTTAAGACGTCTTTGGAGCACACATGGAAAAAGTCTGGTTAAAAAGTTATCCAACCTGGGTACCAGCAGAGATCAATTTTCAGGAGTATAGTTCATTAGCTGATTTGCTATTACAAAGCTGTAAAAAATATGAGAATAACCCAGCTTATGAGTGCTTTGGTGTACAAATTACTTACAGTCAATTACACAATCAAGCAAAGGCTTTTGCCGCGTATTTACAAAATGTGTTAGGTATGCAAAAGGGAGAGCGCATCGCCATTATGATGCCCAATTTATTGCAATACCCCATTGCCTTAATGGGCGCTTTTATGGCTGGGCTTGTAGTGGTCAATGTTAATCCGCTATATACCGCTCGAGAATTAGAGCTGCAATTAAAAGACTGCGGGGCAACATGTATTGTTATTGTAGAAAATTTTGCCAATGTACTAGAAAAAGTTATTAATAACACAGAATTAAAACATGTTATAACTACCAAAATGGGTGATTGTTTAGGATTCTTAAAAGGATCTATAATCAATTTAGTAGTTAAGCATGTAAAAAAATTAGTACCAAAGTGGAGTGTACCGGGTGCTATATCATTTAAAACCGTTATTAATAGCGGGGCTCAGTTACCCTATAATCCAGTTAATCTAAGTTTAGAAGATATTGCTTTTCTGCAATATACTGGTGGTACCACAGGTGTTGCCAAAGGTGCTATGTTGACGCACGCTAATATGGTGGCTAATGTTTGCCAGGCTAGAGCATGGATCGGGCATGATCTTAAATTAGGCGCAGAAATTATTATTACTGCGCTACCGCTATATCATATTTTTTCACTTACTGCCAATTGTTTGACATTTTCGTCTATAGGTGGCCTAAACGTCTTAATTACTAACCCGCGTGACATGCCACGATTTGTACAGACGTTGAGTAAAATAAAATTTACAGCGATTACAGGTGTGAATACTTTATTCAATGGTTTGTTAAATAATCCTAAATTTAAAGATATTGATTTTAGCCATCTAAAGTTTGTTTTAGGCGGTGGTACTGCTATCCAATCACATGTGGCTGAAAAATGGCACGAAGTTACTGGTGTGCCTTTGCTAGAAGCTTATGGGCTTACAGAGACATCTCCCGCTGCGTGTATTAATCCTATTAATATGAAAAATTATACAGGTAGTATCGGCTTACCAATTAGTAATACAGATATAGTAATATTAGGCGATAACGATGTGGAGCTAGGGTTTAATCAGCCTGGTGAATTATGTATTAAAGGTCCTCAGGTAATGTCTGGATATTGGCAAAAGCCAGATGAAACTGCTAAAGCTTTTACTAAAGATGGTTGGTTCCGTACAGGCGACATTGCGACTATAGACGAGTCTGGATTTGTAAAAATAGTCGATCGTAAAAAAGATATGATTATTGTTTCAGGCTTCAATGTTTATCCTAATGAAATTGAAGAAATCGTAGCGGGTCATCCTGGTGTATTAGAGGCTGCAGCAATAGGTGTGCCAAGTGAACAAACAGGAGAGATTGTTAAAATATTTGTTGTTAAAAAAGATCCTAATTTAACATCAGAAGATTTAATCACTTATTGTCGTCAGTACTTAACGCCTTATAAAGTACCAAAGCAGGTTGAGTTCAGGGATGAATTGCCGAAGTCGAATGTGGGTAAGATTTTGCGTAAGGACTTAAGGGCTCTGGCATAGGCTTGGATAACTAGATTTTTTGACAGATGTTAATTTGCATATTTCTATCTTTTCTTAGTGAATATTATTAAGAAAAGATAGGATCATGAATCAAAGACTTGGCACATTTGTGGTTAAAATATACCAGGAGAATCTTATAAGGCTTAGGTGCCCCCGTGCCAATCAACTTCCAGTCTTTTCTAAATCTTCAATAGATAGTGGTTTCAATTTAAACGGAAGCTCGAATTGGCCAGAAGAAATGTCAGTAAACACATTGGTCTTTGGATCCCATTCAGAAATAGTATTGGTATTAAATTCAAAAAACCAGCCGTGAATTGTCAAAAGATTCTGTTGCAGTCTTTCTTGTACTATAGGATAGCTTGATAAATTTTTGATCTGATTAATAACGTTTAATCTGGCGATTTCATCTAACGGCAAATCTAGAGAAATTTGTAATTGCTCTTTCATTTTGTCTATCCATATTTGTGACTGGGCAGATAAATGATTCACTGCTGGGTAAGCACAGATACGAATAGCGCCACAGTTGGCATGACCACAGACTACGATGTCAGTAATATTAAGCGCTCCTAATGCAAATTCAATTGCGGCTACTTCGCTACAGGGGATAAAATGACTATGCGCAGGGATATAATTGCCGACGTTTCTCATAATAAATAATTCACCAGGCTCAGAGGAGGTGATAAGTGTAGGATCGATCCTGCTGTCTGAGCATGTAATAAATAAAGTATGTGGTTCTTGTTTGGTTGCCATAAAGTCAAATAATTTACGGTCATAGTATTTTCGTTCAGCATAAAACTTTTGAACACCATGCACTAGTCGGCTATATGAAGAGACTCCATTAGTTGAAAGAGATTTCTTTTTAAGTTCTGTTTCAGAGAAAAGATAATAATGATCAATGATTTTACCGCCGCCCCAAATTTTGAATAATGGTTCAAAACGGGTAGGCAGGCCCTTGATGTAAAAATTAATTTTTTGTGAGAGGCAATAATTAAATAAATCAATAATAGCATTGGCCCCTGAGCTGTCTAAATTGGTAACCTGAGATAGATCGAGTACCACGGTTTGGCCACTTTGAGCTATATTTAAATGTCCTTCAAAGTTGGTGATCTCTTTAGCAGATAAAAATGTTAATGAGCCAGTTATAGAAACGCGTATAGTATTGTCATAAGAGCTGGTAGAGACATGCAATTGAGTTTTAGTGGCTTTGATGAGAATAATTATACTGGCTGCAATAATACCAGCTTGTATGCCGACAAGTAGATCGGTGAAAATGATGGTTATGAAAGTTATAAGGTAGATAAGCCCTTCCGATCGCGAGGTTTTCCATAATCCAAAGAACTCTTTATGATTTATCATAGAAAAAGCAACAGAAAATAGAACCCCAGCTAGAGCTGCGATTGGTATTAAGCTAATTACAGGTGCTAAGAAAAAAACTGTGACTAGAATAATTAATGAATGAAAAACACTTGCTCGGCGTGTTTTAGCGCCAGCTTTTAAATTAGTCAATGAACGCGCTATGACGCTGGTTACGGGTATACCTGAAAATACTGCTGCCGTGATATTGCCTAAACCTAGACCAATTAATTCTTGATCAGCATCATGTTTTTTTCCTTTGGTTAATTTATCAAGTACTGAGCATGATAATAATGTTTCTAGTGAGGCTAACATAAATACAGCTAATGCACTCATAAACATTTCATTGAGTGGACCAGGGATGGTTGATGGTAATCTCGGATAAGGAAGAGTGCGAGGTATTTCGCCAATAACGGGTATATTAGCAAAACCAAGTGCATAGCCAATTAAACTTGCAATTGTTACAGCTGGTAAAATTGCGGGTAATTTGGGCATTAATTTAGGTAATACACGAATAAGGATTATTGTGTTGACAACAATAAAAAAACAGCCAAAATTTGCTTGATGAAAATATTCACGAAGATGAATAAAGACATCTATAGTGTTAGATTCTTGTGGCGGTAAAAGTCCGAATGCCCGAGGTAGCTGATTAATAATGATAATAGCGCCTATACCCGCCGTGAAGCCGGCTATAACTGGTACGGGCACATAGCGTGCTAGTTTACCAAAGCCCATTACACCGCTAAAGACGTGCATTAAACCAGCCATTAAACCGACAATCATTAAACCATCAAAACCAAATTTTTCAATGGTATCTCCCATTAGTACTGCCATTGCGACAGTAGGACCACTTACAGCTAATGGTGTGCCGCCGAAGAGAGCGCAAACAATACCTGCTACAATAGAAGTAATAATCCCTGCACCCGGAGAAGCCCCAGAAGCTAAAGCAATAGCCATGGATAACGGAATTGCAACAAATGCAACCGTGCTTCCAGCAAGAAAGTCTGCACCTAAATGTTTAGGTGAGAACATTGCTTTCCATTCTTTTATTAAGCTGGGGATGCCAAGATTATAGTTTATAGAGTTAAGCATATAGATGCTCCATGATATTTATACTTCTTACATCAAGGGTATCTGATTTTGGCTTATTTTAATAGATTATAAATAATAAATTTATGTGAGAATTTATTTATTTTTTAGTGTGCTCGATCATAGCGTAGGCAGAATGATTATGAATAGATTCAAAATTTTCTGATTCGACTTTATAAGAACTGATTCTAGGGTCGTTGTTCAAACAAGCCGCGATATCACGAACCATGTCTTCAACAAATTTGGGGTTGTCATATGCTTTTTCAGTAACATATTTTTCATCAGGGCGTTTTAATAAACCATATAATTCACAAGAGGCTTGGCTTTCTACTAATTCAATAATTTCTTCTAGCCAAATAAAGTCATTAATTAATGCTGTAACAGTAACATGTGAACGCTGATTATGTGCACCATAATTTGATATTTTCTTAGAACAAGGGCAAAGACTTGTTACTGGTACAATAACTTTGATCCACATGTTAATTTTGTCATCAATAAAATCTGCTAAGAAAGCCACATCGTAATCTAATAAACTTTCGACTTGAGTAACGGGAGCTTTTTTATTAATGAAGTAAGGAAAATGCATTTCTATATGACCGGCTGCAGCTTCTAATTTAGCAGTCATATTTTTTAAAATTTCTTTAAAAGAAGCGACGCTAATAGCGCGTTCGTAATTATTTAAAATCTCGACAAAACGCGACATATGCGTACCTTTAAAGTTATGCGGTAAATTTACCGTCATATTAAAAGTAGCAATTGTGCTTTGTGTTCCACCGCTACGATCTCGAACGATGATAGGGTGTCGAATGTTTTTTATACCGACTTTATCAATCGGTAATTGTCTTAGGTCTGTACTGTTTTGTACATCAGCAATGGTAACAGTAGAACTAGTAGGGATTTCATGAGCACAGTTTTCAGTCATATTACCGTCCGTATGTTACATAATTATGATCGGTTTCCCAAATCGTGATGGTTTCTAATGTGACTCGCGAGTTATTGATGTCTGTGGATATGTTGTTATATAACCAGGCTGCGACATTCTCGGCTGTAGGATTTAGCTCTTTATCAAAAGGGGGGATATTATTCAAATACTGATGATCTAAAATATTTATGTATTTGTAAGCAATTTCTTGTATATCAGCATAATCCATGACCATACCTAGTTTATCTAAACTAGATGCTCCCACTGTGATGACTACTTTATAGTTGTGACCATGCAAACGCTCACAGGCTGCTGGATACTCACGTAAGACATGAGCAGCACTAAAATAACAGATTTGATTAACAGTATACTTCGCCATAAACTCAACCGGACTCCCATAGGAGCCGTGACACGCAATAAATAGCTTGTATTATATGCTTACTCGTCACTTTGGTAAATAGCTAGTAACAAATCAGCTAAGAATGAGTTATCAGTGTCTAAAAAACTTAATAAACTCATAGTTTCTTTAATCAGATCCTCCAGAATGCTCTCAGTCTTTTTGATACCCAAAGAGTAAATATAGTTGCGGGAGGTTTGGGTGAAATCATTATCAATATTAGAGTTAAAATCTTGATTATAATCAGAAATATCATCTTTAATTTGATAGATTAGACCAATCTTTTCACCAAGTTTGGTAATTACTTCGTAATGAATGCCATCACAATCGGTAATTACAGCAGCCATCTGTAAGGCAGCAGCGATAAGTTTGCCTGTTTTTAACAAATGAATCTGATCCAAGCATTGCTTATGTTGAGCCAAGTATTGGGTTAAATTTTCTTTTTTACTAGATTGAGTTAAAAACTTTTGGTTTAGTTCTAAACTTTGTCCACCAACCATACCATTGGGACCACTTGCTTGGCTTAAAATATTAATGACTTTAAGTTGTTTGGCTAAAATTGAGCTGTCTTGTGAAATCTCTTGAGATAATAGTTCAAAAGCCATTGTTTGTAATCCATCGCCAACCAGTAGAGCAGTGGCTTCATCAAATTTTTTATGACAGCTGGGCTGGTTTCGGCGAAAATCATCATTATCAATACAGGGCAGATCGTCATGAACCAAAGAATAGGTGTGTATCAGCTCAATGCTACAGGCTGCATGTAATAATAAAGTATCAATATTAGTATTCAATAAATAATTGTTTAATACTGGCTCAGAAGAGGGTTTATTATTAATAAGTAAATCAGCTGTGGCAAACAGAAATAGGGCTCGTAACCGCTTGCCGCTACTAAGGGTGCTATATTCCAAGGCTGCCTGAAGGGTAGAGCAAGGGCTTTCTTCTAGTCGTAGTACTTCACTTAATTTGGCGTTAACTTTAGACTTAGTCAGAGAGACAAAATTTTCTAAATCTCGGTGGTGTTCGCTGAACTGCTTTAATAACTCTAAATCGTCAGAACGCTGTAAATTTACTGCCATAGTCAATACTCTATACTCTATAGATTGATAGATTGCTGTTAATTGCTGTTAATTTCTAGTTAGAATCAAGGTTGATCTCAAAATCTTTGAAAGTTTTTGCTTGCGCATCCATCAAGATCTTAACTTTTTGTTCTGCATTACTAAGTAAACTTTGGCAGTGAT
Organism: uncultured Gammaproteobacteria bacterium; assembly: GCA_964387745.1. Lineage (GTDB taxonomy): Bacteria > Pseudomonadota > Gammaproteobacteria > JAGOUU01 > JAGOUU01 > JAGOUU01. Next base: position 29,973 of record CAYLXL010000004.1, read on the forward strand.
TAGTGAGTGCAATTCCCATTTCAAATGATTTTAAATTTTCTTCTAGAGATAACTTTCCCGTTTCCATTTTGGTAATAATTTTCTCTAAGTCCTTGATTGCACTCTCGAAATCTACAGAGTCAAATTTAGAGGTATTCTGTTTTTTTGCCATATGCAGCACCCTGATAGTTTATTTTGTATTGTAACTAAAAAAAGCGTAAATATAAATATTAGATTATCATAAATGTTTAGTTATATCTTGTAGGCCTAATTTATTTCTGGCCCATACTCGCATTCTATCAAAGTAAGAGAAAGCAGCAGGGATAACTACTAAAGTTAAAACGGTAGAACTAATAAGGCCGCCTATAATGGCAATACCCATGCTGGTTCGTTGTTTTGATGCTTCGTTGATACCAACAGCAACTGGTATCATGCCAGAAATAAGGGCCACTGTGGTCATCAAAATAGGTCTTAATCGGGTTCTACCAGCCTCAATGATAGCATCTCGACGGTTGTAACCTAGACGTAGTTTTTGATTAGCGTAGTCTACTAATAATATAGAATTCTTAGTGGCTAATCCCAATAACATGATACAACCGATCATTGAAAATAAATCTAAAGAGTGATTAGTAATTAATAAGCTAATAAATGCACCGACTATCGCTAAAGGTATAACTAGCATGATAGTAATCGGAATTATGAACGATTCATAAAGACTCGCTAGTACTAAGTAAATAAATAATACCCCTAACAAGAGAGCTATTATCATATTATTAATCAATTCACCAAATGATTCTGATTGCCCCATAAAGTCATAGCTAAATTCAGGCGGAAGTTTGACTGTATTGGTAAAGTAATTTTCAATATCTTTTATTACTCTCGCCATACCTGGGCCTTCAGGATTTAGGTCGGCAGAGATTTGAATATATCTTTCTTTATTTTGGCGATTGATAGACGCAGGTCCCGTTGTTTTATATAACGTCGCAAAATCAGCAAGTTTTAATAAAGTGTTATTAATATTTGGAATGTAAATATTTTCAAAATTTTTAGCCAAGTCTCTTTGTTCGTCTTTAACTCGAACACGGATATCTGTTTCTTCGCCATTGTTTCTTAACACAGATGGAATACTACCATCGATTTGTGTGCGCAGTTCTTGTCCTAAAAGTTTGCTAGAGATCCCTAGTTGTTCTGCTTTTTCTTGATTGAGGCGCACTTGTGTTTCAGGTTTACCTAAACTGCTGCTGCTATCAACGCTGTTTAGTGCAGGGTGCTGCCGTAAATATTCGAATACTTTACTTGAAATCTTTTCAAGTTGATCATTGTTTGGTCCACTAATATTTAGGTTAAATGGTCGCATGCCGGCACCTACCATGTCTATGTCTGTGACTAAAGGTTTAGCAAACTCAAATGGTTTTAGTTTTTCGGTAACAATTTTTTTAACTTCAGAAGTATTCAAGCTTCGTTTATTATCAGGCACCAAAGTTATATACAGTGTTGTTTTATTAGTTGCGCCATCTCGTGTACCTACTATTGATATGGCTTGAGCAATTTCTGGAATGGTTAACAAGGTTTTTACGACATCAGAGCTTACTTTTTCCATGGCATCTAAGTTATCACCTGGTGCTAGTTCTAGACTTAAGCCGAATTCACCATGGTCCTGTGCCGGTAGGAATGTCTTAGGTACATACATTACACAGACGATACTAAGTATAAATATGATCAGACTTGAAGCTAAGATAACGATAGGGCGTTTTAAAGCAAAATTTAAGACGGAAACATATTTAATCTCTAGCCAGTCTTGCAAGCGAATGACAGAAGTTAGGGCTCTGTTTATTTTGTAATTGAATGAATTTTTATCTTCAATTTTTTCTACACTAGCTTTAAGATTGGTTTTGTTTTTAACTTTACCAGCAAAATAAGTTGATAACATTGGAGCTATAGTTAAAGCATCAAATAAGCTTATGGCCATAGCAAAACAGATGGTTAAGCCAAACTCTTTGAAGAATTGTCCTACTATACCGTATAAAAAAGCTACTGGCCCGAAAACAGCAATAACTGTTAATGTAGTGCCAATTACTGCTAAAGTCACTTCTTTAGTACCATTTATAGAAGCTACGGGAGGGCTTTCCCCATGTTCAAGATGTCGAAAGATGTTCTCACGAACAACAATAGCATCATCGATTAATAAACCGACAGCTAAGCTTAGAGCTAAAAGCGACATGACATTGATAGAAAAGCCAGAAATATACATTAAGGTAAAAGCACCAAGTAAAGAAGTAGGTAAAGCTAGACCAGTGATGATAGTAGAACGCACGCTACCTAAAAAGAAATAAACTACAATAATAGTGAGTACTATGCCTATAAGGATAGTATCAAATACGTCTTTGACGTTGGCCCTAATAATTTTTGCGTCATTACGAACAGCGGATAGCTCTAATGATGGATCAATTAATTTTAATTGTTTATTAAGATCTGGCAGTTTTTTTAAAACCCCGTCTACTGCTGAAATGATATTAGAACCAGACTGTCTAAATGCAAAAATAAAAACGGCAGGTTTGCCATTAACAAAAGTTTTAGATTGTTCATCTTCAAAGCCAGCTTTGACTTCGGCTACATCGCTAACAGTAATAGGGATGTCATTGCCAACAAAATTTACGATCGTTTTTTTAATATCTTCTGGGGTATTATATTCGCCTAAACTCCGGAAAACCATTTCGCGTCCGTCATTGGAATATTTACCGATGGGAGTATTTTCGCCTGCAAGCCCAATTTGTTTGGCAACTTGAGTTGCAGATATATTATGAGTTTTAAGTTTTTCTCGATCAAGATTAACTAAAATTTCTTCATCACGGCCACCTAAAATTTCCACCAAGCCAATGTTACTGGCTTGTTCAATTTTATTTTTTATTTTATCGTCAGCAATTTGGTAAAGTTTATTAGTATCCATGTTGCCTGTTAGACCGAGAATCACAATAGGCTGCGAAGCGGGATCAATAACCCAAACTACAGGGTCCTTTGCATCTTGGGGTAATTGATTCTTGATGTTACTTACTTTATCCCTAACTTTTTGTTGAGCTTCAAGTAACTTTATATCAAGATCAAACTCAATCATTACTCTGCTTGAGCCTTCCATGCTTTTGGATTTAATTGATTTGACATTCGAGACAGTACTAAGCTCATCCTCAATTACTTTGGTAACTTGTGTTTCTATTTCAGCTGGAGCCGCCCCTGGGTAAGCGGTATAGATGCTCACCATAGGGAATTCAACATTAGGGAATAAGTTCACTGGCATTTTAAACAGACTTATATAGCCAACAACTAATAATAAAATAACAAGACAGCTGATAAAAACGGGACGTTTTATTGATAACACGGCTAGGGACATACATGCTCCTGTAATTTTTAATTAACGAGCTCGAAAGTTAATTAGTGAACGTTCAGCGATTAGAATTTTTGTCATCCTGAGCGTAGTCGAAGGATCTCAATTAATCTTCAGTTACTGAGATCCCTCGCACAAGCTCGGGATGACAGGGGCTGAGATTCCTATACGGTGAACACACGTTAATTAAAGAGCTTCATCATAGTTGCTAATTTTAATAGCTTATTTTTAGTATTCAAATATTGTGTTTCTGCATTAAAATAATCGTCTTCAAATTGCAATACTTGGAATGTTGTTGTACGACCGTTTTTTAGCAAATCTTCTTCATTTTTTAATTTCGCATCTTGAGTTTTAACCATGGTTTCGGCTATTTGTAATTGCTTAACGTAAAGCTCGAATTGTTCAACTAATCGCTGCCACTCATTGTTAAGCTCAAAGCTTTTACGAGAGTATTCTAATAGAGCAGCATGACTTTGTGCCTGATAAGAACTATCAAGCTTATAAATAAGCTTTCTATCCAAAGGAATAGAAAAGTCAACGCCAACCGAATAATTATTATACTTACGACTTGATGCTTCTGAAGCGCTAGCACCATAATCTTTATTTCTACCAGATGGGAAGTATTGCATTTTTAGATTTAAATCTGCTTTAATGCTTTGCTTTGATATTTCAGCCTGAGCTTTATTGGCTAGATAGACTTGATATTCTGCTTGTAAGTCTTCACGAATGATTTCGGGTTTTACTGTATGTTTTTTTAATTGAGCAATGTTAACTCTTTTGAAGCTTACCAGGTTATCTGGTAATTCAGAGCTTGGGATTGTTCTAAAAGCATTGAACAAACGAGCATAAGCTCTTTGTTGATCGATCAAAGTCTCTAATTCAAACCGGCGTTGTTCAAGAGAAGATTTAGCCTGTAAATAAGACGAATCATCACCGAGCCCTGATTTACTTCTTTTTTCAGCCCATTCTAATAATTTAAGAGATCTTTTAACTGAATCTTTTTTAATAGCTATATTTTCTATAATAGTAGCTAAATCCCAATAAGCACTTTCAGCATCAGCTAAGATCTTTTTCTTATTAAAATTACTGTTGTGACCTTCAGCTCGCGCTTGAGCATTTTTAGCTTCAATAAGCGCCTTTGTTTCATCACCTAACCAATTACGGAGTAATGGTTGTTCTATAGCTAAGTTAGGTTTCACCGTCCAATATTTTCTACTAGTAGGTGAAGTAGGTGAACTAGAATAAGTATTTTCTGTGTGGTAACTGTCGTAACTTAACTTAACATTAGTACCTGTAGTAAACTTTTTTGCGACACCAAGCTGAATATCTTTTTTAACTGTTTTGCTATTGGGAAAGATGTCGCTTAATGGAGGTTGGGCGTCTTCAGCATAGTTAGCACTGCTAATTAAATCAGGTGAAAGAATCAAGAATCCTTCTTCAGATCGATTGAAGCCTGATTCTGCTAATAAATCGGATGCGGTGAATTGGTCATTATGTGTTCGTACTTCTCTCAGATATTCATCTAAAGTTACGCTATAAGTATTTTGTATAAATAAAGTTGCAATAAATATATAACAGAGATTTGGGAAGTTTTTGTTTTTTTTTGTAAACACGAATGGCCTCACTACAACTAAACTAGTGTAACTATGCTAATTTATAACTTAACATAATTTACAACTTTTTGATATCTCTGTAGAAGTTTTCGTGAGAACCCAAAGCGAGTAATATTAAAATATTTTGTTGATATTGATAGGCAAGAAGTGTTTCTTGGTTTACCATTTTGAACTTATAGACTTTGATGCCTGCGAGATCACCTTTTTTTTGATGGCCTAATGTAGGGGCATTTATTAAATGTTGTATGGCATTATCTAAATCTGTTTTTTGATTTTCTTGTATAATCATCCGAATTGATACGGGGTTACATCATAATCTTTAAGTTCTTTTTGTCCTAATAATATGTCTTTGATAAAGTTATAGGATAAGTCTGGATTTTCTTCAGCAATCTTACCAATTTTTGACCAATACTCGATTTGTTTAGGCACAGAACGATTATATATTCTGCCGTATTGTTTAGCATTTGCCACTAGTTCTTCTGAAAGTTTAACACTTGTTGCCATCATAACCCCCATAGTCTAAAAGATAGCTTAATGACTATATTACAGCCTAAGTTATACTATTTGCAACCTAAAACAACTTATAAACATCTCTAGAAGCTTTTAGAAACCTTTTGACACCGTCAAAACTTGTTAAAATACAACGGAGTAGCAAAAAATTGACCTATATCATATAACCCGCTATAGTGATGTATAGTTTACTAAATAGCTATTATCATCATCGAGAGAGGGGAATATCATGGGGTTAAATCCAGATCAAGAAAAAGTGGTTCGTGATCTTATTAATCAGGGAGTTGATAAGGCACACAAAGATTTTATTCAGAGTTCTAGGCCTCAACATCATTTACCAGCTTTTATAGACGAGCAATTAAAAATTATTAAAGATAAAGTATTAGATTTATGTGTAAAGCACTCTGAGTTGAGAGGTGTTGATGACCTTCATTTTAATGATTTTATAGATGAAGAACTTGGCACGATACAGAGAAGTCTATTATTCAATCAAGTAACAGCTCCTGGTGGTCGTAATTCAGGGGCGAGCTTAGCTTCTCGTCCTGTCGAAAGTGGAGGAGGTGCTGCGGCAACCCCAGCAGCCGTGTTGGATCCTAGCTCACGTCCAGATCAAAGAGGGGGAGGTGCAGCAGCACTACTAGATGCACCTATCAATGAAGCATGGGTAACTGAACAACCGCTAGGGATAGGGTTAGACTGGGAGCAAGGGGGGGTAGTTAAAGAACTATTTGAGGCGCGTTTTGAACAAGAACTTAGATCTATTCAAGAACGTTTAGAAAATCAAGATTCTGAGCTTTTGGAAAAGCTAAAGAACCGTAAGGCTTTCATAGACGAGACAAAAGAAAAAATTAAACAAGATGTTATAAGAGATAGTAAGAGTGAGCCTAAGTTAAGGGACTGTAGATATGATGATATGGCTCATCACATTGATATCGAACTTTCAGTCGTTGACAGGGATATAAGATTGCAAAAGGCTATAACCTTGCCTGGTGGTAATCCTATTCCACGGGCTGGCTTACCATTTGAGGTAAGAGTAGCAGCAGCACCAGACGCACTTATCCAACCGCCAGGGATCGGGTTAAAATCCGATCAAGAGAGTTTAGTTAAAAGTTTTGTATTTGCGCGTTTTCAGAGAGAACGTAAATCTATTCAAGCGCGCCTAGCAAACCAAGATCCTGAGCTTTTGGAAAAGCTAAAGAACCGTCAGGCTTTCATAGACGAGACAAAAGCAAAGATTAAAGAAGATGTTATAAGTGATTGTTATAAACACTCTAGGTTAATGCAATGCAGAATTGATATTCTAATTTATTACATAGATATGCAATTTTCACTCTACAAGAGCGATGAATTTATCTTGCCTGCTGGTAATAGTATTCCAAGAGCCGACTTACACCTTGAGGTAAGAGGGGGAGGTGCAGCACCAGACGCACCTACCCAACCACAAGGAACACCACAACCGGCAGGGTTAAACGAGCAACAGCAGCGTAAAATTCGTGAGGTAATGAAAAAATTCATTGATCATGAAAAACGAGTGTTCGCGCAAATGACTAATCCAAACTCAAAAGCACCTCAACCTGTTAGCCCTGATTTTCTGAAATCGAAAATGGAAGAAATTGAAAAAACACTTATGAGTTCATGGAGACGATTGGATGAATTCAAAGATGTTGTTGTTGATGAAAAAGATGTTGAGGAGTTTATAAAGGCTGAGTTTAAGAATCAAATGCGAGAAATTCAACAAGAGATAGCAGCTCAGTTAGAGATGCATCGTGAACACATTTCTCCAGGTGCTAGCCCAGGTCCAGATCAAAGAGGGGGAGGTGCTGCTGCTGCACCAGTAGCTGCCGTGTTGGATCCTGCCCCACGTCCGGATCAAAGAGGGGGAGGGGCTGCAGCAGCACCAGCAGCTGCGGCAGGTCCTGAAGAGGAGTTGCGTGAGCCGGATGTGAATCTGAGTGTTGAGCAGAGGTTCGAACTTAGAGCACTATTTTCAATGGATGCCCCTGAAATTATGGGGACTAGAGAATTCTCACAATTACTACCTGCGGCTTTAGGTGCTTCACCTCAGGCGGCTTTAGCTTCACAATTACCAGACGCACTTCTAGCTAGGTGCATACTAAATATTGAGTCGCATTTACGATCTTCTGACCGACAATATTCAAGAAATGTAGCTGGGATACCAGAAGAGATCAGAGTACACATTGATAGTATCCGAGAATGCTATCGTGAGCTTTTTCCTACAGAACTTCTGAGGCATGATTTTGCAGTAAAGAAATTGAATTTAAATAAGAGAAGAGATCCTGGACAGCTTGATGTTACTGATGAAGATGTGCGTAAATATCTTCATTATCTAATTAAAGTAAAAATAAAGGCTGCTATACAAAATGCAAACGAATTAGGCGTGTCTTTCGAAGAAATTCAAGCAGTATTACCTGCTGCGGCTGCGGCTGAATCATCAGAAGGCGATGGGGTTGAACAAGAACAAGAACCAGATAGAATTTCTGATGAATATATGTCGAGAATACAAGTTTATGCAGGGGCGCAAAGTTGCCACAATGTAACAGCGAGAGGTAGCGTAGAACTTGTTTTTTCAGACGAGACCGCCGCAGCTTCAGGACTTCAAAAATTAAGAGGTTTGACAGGCCGAGATCGTGGTTTAATCCGTACAGGCATGAGTATAACAATTCCAAGAGAACATGTAGAAACATTAGCGGATAGGATTAGCTGGATTCAAGAAGGAATACTTCGTCGTTTAGAACGACCTTTGGGAGAAGATGGGGGGAGAGCTCGGCGAAGAGTACATGTTGTTCGTGATCCGCAAGCATTTTTACAGCTCCTTGAACGGCTTCGCAGGGCAGACCCTCATCGGCCTAGGCATCGGTGATAATTACAACTTAATAGAAATTATTATATAGAGGGCAATATCATGCCATTAACAGATGAGCAAAAGCCTATTGTTAAAGAAATTATTCGTGCACATTTTGAAGAAGTTCGTCGAGGTCGAGTTAATGTATTTAAAAACGTTGCTTTATTTATAGCCTACGAAATACCAGGTATTGAAAAAAAAGTTATGGCGTCAATTGAAGGGCATCCTGCGTTGCAAGATGTTCATTTCAGCTATGAGCTTAGAGTCCACATACACGATGAATTGGTTGCATGCTTAATGGAGCAACTATCCATTATTGATCCTCAACTAGGGCCATTGTCACCCACACCTCACAGTATTACTCCCGGAGCGGGTTCACCTCCAGATCAAAGAGGGGGAGGGGCTGCTGCGGCAGCACCACTTGACACGTCTATTCCTATTCGAATAATTCTAGAACCGCTAGGGATAAATGGACAGCAACAGTTGGTAATTGATCATTGTATTAAAGAGCAAATAAAAAATCTAAAACTTCAACCTAGATCTACATCTTTAGAAGAATATGTCGACAAGAAAATAAAAGAAATTGAAATACACATTATGAGCCAATGGGAAGGCTGGGATGAATTCAAAGGCTTGAATGTTGATAAAAATCAAGTTGAAAAGTATGTAAAGGGTGAGCTTGATTCACAATGGATTAGGAAACAAATTAAAGATAGGCTGGAAGATCTTGACAGACGGCTACAAGGTGCATTGGAATATTTTGTCAGACGACTTCCACAAGGTGTAGATGATGGGGCTCAGGTTGGTAGATTATCTTCAGAGCAAAGAGGGGCAGGCGCTGCTGCGACCCCAGCAGCTGATGAGGTGGAACAGCAAGAGGTAAAGATCAGGCTTTTTGAATTATACGATGGTATTTATAGAATTAAGGCTGCATTTTTTATTAGACAATTCAAAGATCCCTTAAAAGCATCGGAAGTATTAAAGGACCTAGAGTCTCACGTAAAACGGGTAATAGAAGATATTCAAAAAGAAGTTATGGCACAATGGAAAGAAATATATGGGGCTACCGATCCTGATAAATTATTAGTAATTGAAAATTACGTAGCTAAACTAATTATCAAAACTAATCCGCAACAAAAACTTTTAGATCGGGTGAAAAAATTGGAACAGCAACAAGCTATCGTTAATAGAGCTCAGGTTGGTGGATTATCTTCAGATCAAAGAGGCGGAGGGGCTGCTGCACCTCGAGACGCTGCTGCTGAGCTACCTATAGTTCAAGATTTTGATAAGGATATGAAAATAATTCTAGCTTATACAGGTGCAACAAGATGGGAAACGAGCTATGAAATAACGTCGGAAGATGCAGTAAAAATTGTTTTTTCAAAAAGCAGTGACGTAGTTTCAGGATTGGATAAATTAAAAAGTTTGACAGATAGAGCTGCTCATTTAACCATAACAGACTTGGCTATATCAATACCAACAGAACATATACAATCACTAGCGCACATGATTGAATCGGTTCAGCGAGGAGATCGGCCTAGGTATCGTCAATAATCATAACTTATTATTTGCTACCCGCGAATAATAGAATGGTTATCTTAACCTTTAAGTTTCGAAATGATTTCTCTAATAGCAGAGTTTAATAAGGCAGGGTTGTTTTATAATTACTAGTATCGTATAGTCGAATAGTGAATTATTATACTTTAACAAGGAGATGTTTATGAGTGAAGAATTCCCAACTAGGTTTGTCGTCGGATCATTTTTAACACCGTTAGCGTTGCTAACCTTTCCAATATCTTTACCTATTTTGGCTGGGTACATGGCTCTAAGGCACAATGCTGAGAGGTTCGATAGCCAACCAAGTTATAGTAGAGGTGCTTTTTTTTCACATTCATACCAAAATGGATTCGGTGGAGCGGGTCCGCATTTAGGAATGCCGTCCTACGGGTTTATGAGCTCAATGCGATCTAGATTTTATTAAGTAATAGTACAATAAGCCTCTAGCTATAAAGTAAGTACAGTAAGTGTGCAGTAAGTATAGGGGCTTATCTTACGATATAAAGTACATTATAATCTGTCTAAATTTTCATGCGACCCTACGACTAGCTAGTCTAATTTTTGACGTATGCGTCATAAAGTGAGGTTGTTAATTAATTCGTTATTCTGATAATATTGGTAATATTGATATAACAAGGGGAATGCCAGTGCAGAGTAAGCATATTCATATTTTAGGTATTGCAGGTACATTTATGGCCGGTTTAGCTGCCATAGCTAAACAAATGGGCTATACAGTAACAGGTACAGATGCCAAGATTTACCCGCCGATGAGTGATATCTTAAGCAACAACCAAATCAATCCTATTGAAGGTTATGATAATCCTGAGAATTATAAATATTTAGATGAAGCTGATGTTATTATAATAGGCAACGCATTATCTCGTGGTAATGCCTGTGTTGAATATATCCTAGAGCAAAAGAAAAAATTTATCTCTGGCCCGCAGTGGCTTTACGAGAATATTTTAAGGGATAAATGGGTTTTGGCTGTTTCAGGTACACATGGCAAAACAACAACTTCTAGCATGTTAGCTTGGGTTTTAGAATATAATAAATGCGACCCAAGTTTTCTTATAGGCGGCATGGCGAGTAATTTTAATGCTTCAGCTAGACTATCTCAGGGTAAGTATTTTGTTATTGAAGCAGATGAATATGATACTGCTTTTTATGACAAGCGTCCTAAGTTTTTACATTACTTTCCGAATACTTTAATTCTCAATAATATTGAATATGATCATGCAGATATCTATCCTGATTTAAAGTCTATCGAAACGCAGTTTGGTTATCTATTACGTACAGTGCCAAAAACAGGTGGCTGCGTGATTGCGCCTCAAGAGATTCAAGATAAATTTATCAATCCTGATGCTACGATTTATAAAACAGGTGTGGGTGCTAAATTAGATTTAAATTTCAAATTTTTCAGCCTGAATGACGCTGAAAATTTATCTCAAAATAATTTAATGGCCGCTAAATTACATAACTCTGACGGTAGTAGTTTCGACTGCTATTATGAAGGTAAATTACAAGGCACTGTGGATTACAGCTTAGTCGGTCAGCACAATGTGAATAACTCTCTAGCTGTCATTTTAGCAGCACATAGTGTAGGCATAGCAATGCCTGATGCTATAAAAGCACTAAACAGTTTTAAGGGGGTTGCTAGACGTTTAGAAAAAAAAGCCCAATTACCGAATAATATTGTTATTTTTGATGACTTTGCGCATCATCCTACGGCAATCAAAACAACTCTAAACGGTCTAAAACAAAGATATGCTAATAGAATAGTAAAAGCTGTCGTTGACTTTTCTTCTTACAGCATGAAGTTTAAAGTACATAGCGATGAAGATTTTATTAATGCTCTTGAACAAGCAGATGTTGTTTATTTCTATCAAGATTCGGCTATGGGATGGGATTGTGCTGAATTATTAAATAAAATTAAAGCTAACAATCCAAACAAGTCTGGTTATTTATTCAAAACTAGTGACAGTCTTATTGAGCATTTATCTGAAAACTCTGAAGCAGGAGATGTTATTGTCTTTATGACCAAGAGTGCGTTTAATAAAAATATTCAATTATTGATTGATAATTGTTCAAAAAGAATCACCATTGGTGTTGATTAAGTCCTGTAGATATCGGTCAAGGCAGCTATGCTGTCGAACCTAGTCTATTACTAGATCCCTGCTCAGCGTTCATTCCGCTCACCTCTACAAGGGATGACAAGTGGCGGTTATTTAATGTGTTTGGTATAACTGCCTCAACTTATTGAGATGTTACGAAGGCTTGTCTAACATATTGATTCAAGGAAGTGATTGGAGCTTCGTTTCACATCGTAATAATCACTGCTTGTGGTTATTCAAGCCCATAGAATCTGGCCGTATTTTATTTTTGCCGTATGGAACTTTTTCTGTAATTCATAATCAAACTAGTATGCTTTCCTAGAAAGAGTACGGTTGTTATGCCTGTAGAATTATATAAACAAGGAGTTGAACTTAAAATACCTAAAAAAGAGGAAATTGTTAGATTAGCATCCGACGCAGATTTAAAAGAACGTCGGAGGATGTCTGTACAAAATTTCAGAGTGGTCCCAATTTATATTAAGGGTAAGTTGATCAATTTTTTAGCATCAGGTAATCCTGCGGTATTTGTTTATGACAAACCGAGTAAAATAAAACATCATTGTATAATTAATGGTAAAGAGGAAGAAATCATTCAAGAACCAGTCTGTTTGGATAAAATGCAGACGTATTTCGAGATTATAGTCAAAGAAACTGGATGCAAGACATTAATTTCAGCCGATCAAAAAGATGATGGTGATAAATATAAGTTTTACAGAGAGCGTTGTGCTGCGATTGAGGCTGTTTGGGAGAATAATGATGGTTGTAAATGGAACTATTTTCGTTATCCAGATTACGTAGGTCTAGGTTTAAAAGACTTTGAAGATTATTATGAAATGATTAAAAAAGTAGTTATTGATGCAAATGAAAATGTTATAGCACAGCACTGCTATGCGGGGGCAGGAAGAACTGGAACATTATTGGCTTCACTACAATTAAGAGAGATGATAGATAAGTTAAACTTGGAAGAGTTACAGAAGCTACAGAAAACATCTAAAGAGTATGTGTATATAAAGCAAGATGCAAGATTTAAAGATGAGAGGGATTATCCAGGCACGCCTTGTAGCAGACTAACAGCACAAGCGATTTGGTATGTAAGACAATTTGAACCATCAACAAGACGAACAATTCCGGGGTGTCGAGCTGTTGAAACAATAGGGCAAATGCAATCTTTAGAAGAATTAGAGAAGCATTTAGTTTCACAGAGAATAGTTTATTTGTTAAAACAACATAAAGAATATGAAACTAGACCGGCTACTCTAGGGTCAAAGAAGAGTGGTGTCGTTGATCCAATAGATAATACGCGTAGTATGGTAACATCATTGAAAAGTATTTATGAGGCTCGTTCAGCTGCTGACTATGTAGCAAGGAGACGTGGAATGGAAGCTACAACAGAGGATCCATTTTGTGTAAAACAGTCTTCTGATAGTGGTATTGCCGATCATATAGTGGGTACAAGTGGCATGGTAGCAGCAAGGCGAGAGATTTTTGAAAGCTCGGTTGTTCAAGGACTTAAGGAAAAGCCACGCAACCTGAAACCTGGACGGTAGATTAGCGGAGTTCTGCATTTACTAAAAACAAACCAGCAAGAATACACCAAGCAAGATACGATAAACCACAAACGGCATCACGCCTATCTTCTCAATAAACTTAATAAACAAGTTCATGCTGCATATAGCTACAATTGCAGAAACAACAAAGCCCATTAAATAATAATCTAATCTGATATTAATCAGACTAGGATCTTTATAAAGATCTAAACTTGTTTTAGCTGCTGACAATAAAATAATGGGGATCGATAATAAAAATGAAAACTCAGCTGCCACACGACGTGGTAAGCCTAAAAGTAAACCTGCAGTCATCGTGACGCCTAAGCGGGATGCTCCTGGGATCAGCGCTAAAGATTGTGCGAAGCCAATTAATAGAGCTTGTTTATATGTAACCAAATGATAATTGCGTACGAGATTTTTTTCTTTTAGTTGCCCTAAGCCTAATAATAAACCAAAACAGATCGTACTTATTCCAATAACTATGGCTGTCATATTAGCTGATCTTAAGTAGTCTTCGATAGGGCCACTACATAACAGAGCTGTTAGACCTGCAGGTATAGTTGCTAAAACAATTTTTTGAGTAAGTGGATTCAAGGGATTAGCTAGGCTAAAAAATTCTTTACGGAAATATAATAATACTGCTGTCAGGGTTCCTAAATGCAAGATAACATCAAAGCTGATGCCTTGTTCTGGCCAGCCTACAAATAAGGGAATCAATAACAAATGCGCTGAACTTGAAACTGGAATAAATTCTGTGATGCCTTGGATGAAGGCTAGAACTATAGATTGCCATATACCCATAGTGATTAATCTCTATAATTTATAATTTAAGAATATTTGTTTAATAATACTTTATAATCTTTAGCTAATTGTTCAGCAGTAAATGGCGCTGATAAAATAGCCTGTAGCTGTCCTTTTGGATTAATGATAAACAAAGTACTGCTATGATCGTAAATATAATTATCAGAGCTTAGTTGAACTTTAGTGCTAACCACTCCTAAGCTTTGGGTTAGTAAATCTAATTGATTTTTATTGCCTGAAAGGCCTGTAAAGTTTTTGTTGAAATATTTTGCGTATTTATCAGGAGTGTCTGCAGTATCATGCTCGCTGTCTACTGAAATAAAAAGTATTTGCGGACGTTTTTTTCTAGGTAAGTCATCAACTTCTTTATACATTTTATTTAGAATGCTAAGAGTGTTAGGGCAGATGTCTGGGCAGCGTGTATAACCGAAAAACATAATAGACCATTTATTAAGTAATCTACTATCATCAAAACTGCCGCTGCCATTATTGAGACTAAAAGCTGGTAAGTTTTTGCCTTTTGGTATCAACGTCCCACTAATATTAACCGGCTGTACATTATATTCCCATCTGGAATAATTTAAGTAAATGAAATTACCAAGAATAAAAATAATACCCAATGCAAGCAATGCTATAAAAGTTTTTTTCATGTTAATCTCAGAAAGTTTGGATCAGATTAGATTAGTATAAACCACCAATGGTCTACTAATAAAGCAAAAAATAAAAGCATAAGATAAACAATACTGTAATTGAATGTTTTAATTGCCCAAGGACTTTTATCATTCGGATCTTTATATAGTTGGTAACTGTAATAAATCATGAGAATATTTAATAAATTTGTAGCAAGCAAATAAATTAAGCCACTCATTTGAATCAAGTATGGCAATAAACTCACAAGATACAATAAGATGCTATATAATAAAATATTCAATTTTGTGTAAGCTATGCCATGGGTAACTGGTAGCATTGGAATACCAGCGTTCTTATATTCTTCACAGCGATGAATAGCTAGCGCCCAAAAATGGGGAGGGGTCCAAACATAAATAATTAACATTAATAATAAAGCCTGCGGATCTAAATGGCCTGTAACAGCGACCCAACCTAACATTGGTGGGGCTGCACCTGCGGCCCCACCAATCACAATATTTTGAGGTGTGGCTTTTTTCAAAAACATAGTATAAAAAACTGCGTAGCCAATTAGTGTAAATAAAGTGAGTAGAGCAGTAATAGAATTTATATAAAAATATAAGATACCTAAACCAATGCTGCCTAGGACAAAAGCAAAAATAAGCGCATTAGTCATAGTAATATTACCGGAGACTAGTGGGCGATGTTTGGTTCGATGCATTTTGGCGTCTATGTGCCGATCTACGCATTGATTAATTACGGCAGCAGAGGCAGATGCAAAAGCTATACCAATATTGGCACATACTAAAGTTAAGATAGGCACAAAGTGTTCGCAAGCCAATTGCATGCCAATGATTGCCGTCAATAGCATCAGAAGAACGACCCTTGGTTTGGTGAGTACTAAATACTCACGCCATGTAGATGATAGAGAATTTAGATGTTCAGACATTAGACGCTTTTAAGATTTATTTTATAGTTGAGTACTACTAAGCTAATTAATAATAAACAAGCAGTAACATTATGCATTAGGGCATTAAAAAGTGGTAATGCCATTTTAACGTTGATTATACCTAAGCATAATTGTAAAACTAATAAGAACAGCAACCAATTAGCGAATTTTTTATAATACGGATTATCAATTTTACTTAGTCTCGACGCTGTAAAAATAACTATCAGAGCTGTAATAAAAGCTCCCCAGCGATGAAACAACTGAATGGTTACACGTAACGAGTTGGTCAAAACGCCACCTTCATAATTAGCGTACTTAGGGCCAATTTGATAAAACGGGTTCATAGCAACCAAGGTGTCTTTTGCAGGTAATAGCTGACCATTACAAGCAGGGAAGTCAATACAGGGCACTGCAGCATAGTTGGCACTTGTCCAGCCCCCTAAAATAATCTGAATAAATACGGCAACTAAAGCTACAAAACATAGAAACTTTAAGCCAGCTGCAAATTTGGTTTTGTTATAAAATTGTAAATTAGACAGTAATAATAAAACTAGTAAACAAATAGTCGTAAAGCCACCCAGAAGATGCCCCATGACGACCACTGGTAATAATTTAAGCGTTACGGTCCACATGCCAAGTAGAGCTTGGAATATGATACATGCTAGTAATAGAGTAGGTATCACATACGATTTAATACTAGAGACTTTATATATAAATAAATTTTTGTAAAAAACTATAAACGTCGCTAATAGTACAGTTAGGCCTAAAGTACCTGCTAAATAACGATGGACCATTTCTGTCCATGCTTTAGTAGAGTTGAAATTTACGAGATTCTGAGCCTGAACAATCATCTGGCCATAACATCCTGGCCAATCAGGACAGCCTAAGCCTGCATCGGTAAGACGAGTATATGCACCTAAAACTATTACAACAAAGGCTAAGAAAATAGCAAAGCTTACTAGTTTAGTTAAAAAATTGGAGTTAGGGTTAGGACGATTTGCTGTTATATTAGGATTATTATAATCAATCATGGCACTATCCAATTTTTGAAACATTGAGTAATTTTTTCATATCTTTGAAAATTTTTTTATCGAAATCATTATCTTGCAGCTTATAGCTTAAAATTATATTTCCTAGAGGATCTGCTATGTAAAGATTTTCTTTTGATAAAGAAGAGTTTGCTTTTTGAGCATAAACAGCTGTCATATGAGGGTACTTAATGTAGATGGGTTCCCAGTCTACATCATTAACACTGCTATGCACGATTGTACGCGAAAATCTATGAACATTTTTGCCTAGAGCGATATGAACTTGCTGTAGTTTATACAGTGTTTTTTGACAGTCACTGTCACAAGTATCATCAACGAAATAAAGCACGTGCCATTGTTTATGAGAGAACTCGTCAATATTAGGATTGTTATTCGTTTCTGTATCAAATTTTAATTCTGCAATGTTATCCTGACCGCTTAATAACTCGCCTTGGTTCGTTAGACCACCTTGAGCATAGCCATAATAATAATATAAATTTGCTGCAATTAGGGGGCTAATAAAGACCGCTACTATTAGAGCCAGTTTAAGTAAATTAGTATTTTTTTGATTAAGCACTTGTACTACCAGTTCTTATCTTGAGTTTTATAGGATTTATAACAAAGGCAACTATATAGCAAAATTACAGTTATTGCTAGTAGCAGCCATTGGATTGCATAAGCATAATGCTTTTCAGGCGTCATATTTGTCCAGTGCCAATCTAGGATATAACCTTGATCAGTTGGACTTAATAACTTTAAGTATTTATGGGCTATTGGATAAGGGAATAACTCAGCTTGTTGTAGTTTATCTAAATCCAAGTTTTGAATCTGAATATAATTATTTAATTTAGATAGATTTTCACCCATAATGTACTGCTTATCAGGGATTTTTAAAACTCCAGAGATTATTTTTTTTTCAGTTACATTGTGTTTTTTATACTGATTTACTGAATCTATCGGATCCTTGGTCCAGCCTCGGTTAACTAAAATAGCTTGTACCGGCTGCCCAGGTTCTTTTTGTAGAATAAAAGGTGTAATTACATGAAAACCATACTTATGGTCATGGAATTGATTAGCTAAGAAAATAGTATGGCTATAATCAAAAGAGCCTTGTAATTTAATTTTATTATACTCGGCTGTAGACTCTAGCTGTGGTATATTGTCGATACTAATAAGTTCGGCGTCACTCAGATTCGCAATTTTGTCTAAAATCTGCCTTTTTTCATCTGAGCGATCAAACTGCCAGAAGGCTAGTTTTAGGAACAATAAAACAAATCCTAAAGTAGTAAGCCCTAAGGTAATAAGATGTTTTGGTATTTTATTTGCAGCTCGTTGCATGTTGAGATAAATAGGAGTCTAGGTAATGATTGGTAAGATTATAATTTTGATGTTTTTTGCAGCTATTCTTTATAATTTGTTTATGGGTTTGAAGCTTTTGACCCAGTCAAAGCCGGATTCTGCAGGTTTATTAATAAAACTACGTAGACGCATTATAACATCAGTTGTGTTATTTGCTTTTATTATTATCGGGTTTTTGACGGGGATAGTGCAGTTGCATACGTTGTAGGCGCTGTGTCCGTGGGGAAATGATTATCAATTATTGAGCTGGTTACGTTTGTAGCTCTTCCATACATTCTCAGCCCTTCTAGCCCATTTAGCCGATTCAGCCTAGGTTGGACAACCTGGATTTCATTAAGGCCCCAGATCAAATTCCATTCGTCACTTTCTTCAACTATTGCAGTTGGGCTAGATAGCTCGCTGCAGGGTGAAGATAAAGACGCTGTCGATTCACTATGGGTTGGGGCTGTAACCACTTCAAAAGACCTTATGTCTTGTTCATGACAGTATCGTCGATGTAATCTCTGCACATGTTGAGCGCCTTTATTAATTAGAAATCTGATTAATCGCATCGAACTATAATTTTCAGTAGGGTTTAATTTAGCGGTAGCTATTTGTTGTTCCAACCATGTAACTTTAGATTCAGATAGATAGCCTCGAGTAACAGCCATAAAGATTAAGTTGACTGCAGTTTTAGGAATCCAATTAGATAATATAAATTTCAAGCGTTCTCTTGATATCAGCCATTCCGAGTCTGTTATCATAAAACTAAATGAATCAAGACGTTTAAGCCACATGGTTGCAACTGATAAGGAAGCTTGGCTTTGAGCTAAAAATAGTTGCATAGGAGGAGAAGTTAAAAGCTTATCCATGCTGAAAATGTTTTTTATAAAGCCAGGCAGGTAATATTTGCGGGTGGTCATTTTGTCAAGATTGTTAACGGTGAACTCAATCTTTGGTCTGAAATAGCTGTAGAGTATGTCGACGATATTATTATTAAGTAGAAAAAAGTCACAAGCGTATTCATCGGATAAAGACACTAAAGTAGGGCTGAAGTAAATATTGTACATAAAGCTCAGCCATATTAGGTAAGACAAAGAATCTTGGATTATATAAGTGCTCAGGAAGTTTAGAGAGTTGATGTCGATGATCGCGCTAAACATCTGTTCGCTTAAATATTGTGTAACTACAAAACTCGTACCCACGCCGAGTGCAAACAGATTATGTTTGCTGAACCATGCGCGTCGATGCTGAGGGCATGCTCCTTTATTGGCTAGAGCGCCATCGATAAAACCTTGTCCTTGCGTAATAATCTTTAAGGGTAGAGCAATAAATGGATGGGTAAAAATACCAAAGAGATGAGCAAAAATATTATTGGACATATAATATAGAGAGCCTTTGAGTAATTGTTGTAGCTTTTCAGATCGTGAACAATCACAGATATTCTTTTGTGATTCAGTGATATCTTGAGTGTGGCTTGCAGCTATGCTTGAGGTACAAATTGTTAATAAAGCATTATATAAAGACATAATGCCTATTATTTTTAAAAAATATAGGTTTGCAATTATATCTAAAAGATTTTGAACCATTAAGGCAGCATATTCGTCGCCTAGATGTAAGGCGGTAGTTGGTTTTAAAATCAAGTAAAAAAATAAAACCGGTAAGAGATAAAATAAGATATTAAAATAGTAAATTTGTGACACAAGGCTTTGTGTCGTTGCAGAGTTTTTCAACGTGGCAAGCGCTCGGGCGTTAGGTGCAATGTAGGTCATACCTTTGTAAAAGTTACTATTCTTGAAAGACTTACAGATGGATCGCGTGAAGGTAATTATTGAATTAAACACAGATACCTCCTTGTTGTTGATATGGTTAATATAACATGCTTGCGAGATAAATCTATGTCTGATGAGATATGTATGCGTTCAAGTTATATGAATCTTCTCCCATGTCATCCCGAGCTTTTGCGAGGGATCTCAGTAGTGCGCCGGGCATGGCGCAGATCTAAGTGGTGAAAGTCCACTGTTGGCTAAGTCGAACTGGTCAACTAGTCTAGGCAAGGGTGTCCATCGTGAGATGGGATCTGAAGGAAGCCGACGACAAAACAAGGTTGTAACGCACAGAAATCAAATTAGGTAGTTATAGCTGGGTAACCTGGCTATTGACAGAATAACCCGCGTTCGAACAGAAGCGTATAACTATATATTTGGTACGACCTTGAGAAGGAACTGCGTCTTACCCTGGGAGATCTTATAACCTGCTGCACGGGCAGCAAAAGAGCTAGAGATAGCCCTGGATGGGTTATAAGAAGTCAGCAGAGTGCGTAGTATTATGAGTAACGTTACTTATAAGAAGGCACGAACTGATTAAGTACAAGAACATGATATTAATCTCTAATTAGTAGGAGTTGCAGATAGATGATAGAACACCGTAAAGGAGCTATCAACCACGCTAAGACTGGTGAAGGCGGAACTGGAGCTGGATTAGTCGAGGTGCAACAAACTAAGAAGGTGAAAGATAAACCATGCGTCTTGGCAGTGAATCTGATGGAGAAGATATGTCTTCGAGCAAATCTGAACCAAGCATACAAACGTGTGAAAGCAAATAAAGGAGCTGCGGGCGTAGATGGTTTAACCATAAACGAACTGGGCAACTATATTAGTAATCACAAAGAGAAGCTAATCCAATCACTGCTTGAAGGTACGTACAAACCACAACCGGTACGAAAGGTAATGATACCAAAAGCTGGTGGTGGCGAGAGACAATTGGGCATACCGACAGTGGTAGACCGATTAATCCAACAAGCAATACTCCAGGTGATTGAACCAATATTTGATTGCACATTTTCAGAATCAAGCTTTGGTTTTCGTCCAAAACGCAGTGCACATGATGCGGTAAAGCAAGCAAGTGACTACGTTGCAGATGGTCACATGTGGGTAGTAGATATGGACTTAGAGAAATTCTTTGACAGAGTTAATCACGATATATTAATGTCGAGATTAGCGAGAAGGATTGGCGATAAGAAGCTTCTTAAACTAATACGTGCATACTTAAATGCAGGTATCATGCAAGATGGAGTGGTAATGAGTAGACATGAAGGCACGCCACAGGGTGGACCGCTGTCGCCCCTGTTATCAAACATTTTGCTAGATGAACTGGATAAGGAACTTGAAAAGCGCGGCCACAAGTTTTGCCGTTACGCAGATGATCAGAATATCTACGTCAGATCTGAACGCTCCGGCAAACGAGTGTACGAATCAGTAAAGAAGTTCTTGGAGAAGAAATTAAAGCTAAAAGTTAATGATAAGAAAAGTGCAGTAGCCCTAGTTGGGACACGCAAATTTCTTGGATACCGAGTAAATAATAACGGTACATTAGCGATAGCCCCGGAATCGGAAAAGAAAGCCAAAGAAAAGATAAAACGGCTAACTTGGAGAAGTCGAGGTGTTAGTTTTGAGCAAGTGATAGAAGAACTAAATATTTTTCTGCGCGGCTGGCAGAATTACTTCAGGCTAGCTACAAGTAAGAGCAAATGGGAAGACCTAGACTCGTGGATAAGACGCAAGCTACGTTGCTATAAGCTCAAACAGCAGAAGAAAGGTTCAACTATAGCTAACCTTCTGATGAAACTAGGCGTTGCAGAGAAAGACGCAAGGCAAATAGGCTCATCAGGCAAAGGTTGGTGGCGGCTATCACTAACTCCAGCAGTTCATCGAGCGTTTAATAATGAATGGTTCAACTCTGTGGGACTAATAAGCTTGCTGAATAGGCAGGCTACACTGTTGAAAACTTAATCGGAATCGCCGTATGCGACATCGCACGTACGGTGGTGTGAGAGGTCGGGGCTGTGAGGCCCCTCCTACTCGATGCTGAAGATTAATTGAGATCCTACGACTACGTCAGGATGACAAAAATTCAAATAGCTGAAAGCTTAATGAGATATTGGTGGCTTGGAGGGTGCGATTCTGATAGGTGTTTCTTTAAGTTTGAAGACGCAAGCCTCTCTGTCTTAAAGTAGAGAGGCTGAAGAAGATAAAATTAAAATATATAAACAAAAATAAATAGACCAAGCCAAACTACGTCAACAAAATGCCAATACCATGAAGACGCTTCGAAGGCAAAATGATCTTGCGGAGTAAAGTGGCCCTTAATGCTTCTGATTAACATAACAGTTAGCATGATCGTACCAATCGTAACATGCATACCATGGAAACCAGTTAGCATAAAGAAAGTTGAGCCGTAGATGCCGGAATTTAAAGTTAAGCCCATTTCTGTATAAGCTTCGTAATATTCTGTACCTTGGCAAATTAAAAAGGTAACACCTAGTAAGACAGTAATTAATGTCCATATGATTAAAGGCTTTCTGTGTGAAGCTCTTAAAGCATGATGAGCTATAGTTATGGTCACACTACTTGTTAATAAAAGTATTGTATTGACTAATGGCAGTCCCCACGGATTAATAACTTCGTGTGGGCCAACAATTTTATCACTAGGGTTTTTAAGTAGTGGCCAAGCGGCTTCAAAAGCTGGCCATAAAAATTGTTTAGTGCTTAAATGCGAGCCTGCGCCACCTAGCCATGGCACAACGAAGAACCTTATATAAAATAAAGCACCAAAAAACGCTATAAAAAAGAAAACTTCAGAAACTATGAACCAGCCCATGCCCCATCGAAATGAACGGTCCATTTGAGAGCTGTACAAATTGTCCATGCTTTCGTTGATAACGTCACGAAACCAACCATACATCATGATTACTAAGATGCCTGCACCTAGTATAAATAAATATTTGCCAATTGGGTTGGCATGCAGGGTATTGGCGAAGCCTACCATAAAACAAAGCAAACCAAAAGAGCCTGTTATAGGCCAATGGCTTTGTGCTGGAACATAGTAGGTTGTTGGTTTCATTTTATTCATGATTGCTCCATTTGTGTAAATTTCTGCGCCATTTTTTGTGTGTCAAAAAATGTATACGATAAAGTCATTTCATTAATATCTTTTGGAAAGTTTTTGTCAAGGAAGAAAACTAAAGGCATTAACATGCTTTCGCCAGGCCTAAGTATTTGTTCACCGAAACAAAAACATTCGGTTTTATGCATTTGGCGAGCAACTGTTCCTGGTGTAATACTTGGAATGGCTCGGCCAACAATAGTTTTATCAGACAAATTCTTAATATAAAAAGTTACTTGTTTTCTCTCGCCAGGGTGAACAGTCACACTTTTTAACGAAGGTTTAAATTCCCATGGTAAGTGCTTGTTCAAATTGGTTGTAAATTGTACTCTAATGCTCCTACTTGCGTCGACGGTGCTTGCATATTCAACTTTATAACGACCATCAGTTTTGCCATTAAGTCCAGTAATCTTACAAAAGGTATTGTACAAAGGTACTAAAGCATAGCTAAAAGCAAAACTGAGTAATAAACATAATACTATCCAATAGATAATCTTCTTATTTGATTTCTTATTCGATTTATTATTGTTTACTACTTCAGTCATGGTAAATAGATAAATATTGTTTAATATGTGTGTACAAAATCCTTATCTATAACAGGAGGCGTTTCAAAAGTATGGTAAGGCATTGGCGTTGGTAACGTCCATTCTAAGCCATGTGCACCTTCCCAGAACTTTGGTTCAGAGATTTTTTGCCCGCTACGTATCGATTTGATGACAATATAGAAAAATAGTACTTGTGACAATCCAAATAACATTGAGCCAACAGTAGCCATTTGATTAAACTCTGTAAATTGTAAAGCGTAATCAGGTATACGTCTTGGCATGCCTGCTAAACCTAAAAAGTGCATAGGAAAGAAAGTTAAATTTACAGAAATAGCTGATAACCAAAAATGGAAGTTTGCAAGTGTATGGCTATACATTCTGCCAGTGAACTTTGGTAACCAATAATACACTGCTGCTATAACAGAGAAAACGGCACCTGGAACTAATACATAATGGAAGTGAGCAACCACAAAGTAAGTATCATGATATTGGAAATCAGAAGGTGCTATAGCTAGCATCAATCCAGAGAATCCACCCATTGTAAACAATATTACAAACGCAATTGCAAATAACATTGGCGGTTCAAAAGTTAACGAACCACGAAACATGGTGCTAACCCAGTTGAAAACTTTAACACCGGTAGGCACGGCTATCAGCATAGTAGCATACATGAAAAACAACTGGCCTTCTAAAGGTATACCAGTCATAAACATATGATGAGCCCAAACAATAAATGATAATAATGCAATAGAACCAACCGCATAGATCATTGATGTTCTACCAAATAAGTGCTTTCTGGCAAATGTTGGAATAATTTCTGATGCAATACCAAAAGCAGGCAGAATAATAATGTAAACTTCAGGGTGCCCGAAGAACCAAAAGATGTGCTGAAACAATACTGGATCACCGCCACCTGCAGCATCAAAAAAGTGCGTGCCGAAGTTTCGGTCTGTTAACATCATAGTGATAACACCAGCAAGTACAGGCATAACAGCAATGATTAAAAACGCAGTTATTAGCCAAGTCCAGCAGAAAATAGGCATCTGCATCATGTTCATCGTAGGTGCACGCATATTAAGCAATGTAACAATAACGTTGATTGAACCCATTATTGATGACATACCTAAAAGATGCACAGCAAAGATGAAAAAGTCAGTAGACTTCGGACCATAAGTGGTCGATAGTGGTGCATAGAACGTCCAACCAAAGTTAGGTGCGCCACCTTCCATAAAGAATGTGCTGACCAGGATGAGTGCTGCAACCGGTAAAATCCAGAAACTCCAGTTATTTAATCTAGGCAGAGCCATATCAGGCGCGCCTATCATAACAGGGATCATTAAGTTGGCAAGACCAGTGAAAGCAGGCATGATTGCTCCAAACACCATGATCAAACCGTGTAATGTGGTCAATGAGTTAAAAAAGTTAGGGTCAAATAATTGTAAACCAGGCTTAAATAACTCAGCTCTGATCAATAAGGCCATTAAACCACCAACTAAGAACATGATTCCGCTAAACCACATGTACATACCACCGATGTCTTTATGGTTTGTTGTATACAACCATCTTGAGATACCAGCTGGTGGGCCATGATGGTGGGCTGCATGGTGATCATCAGCATGATCATGATGGGTATTATAGTTATTGCTCATGGACGTTTCCTGATTATTTACTAATTTTTATTATTTTTTAGATTTATTTTCTGGTTTTGCTTTTTGCTCAGACTTTTCAGCTTTACTCGATGTATCAGTCGCTGTAGCAGTAGCAGTTGTTGTAGCTGTATTACTGAGATTATTACTTAGATTCTCTTTGCTAGTACCTACAGGACTACTTGCCGTTGAAGCTGCTGATGCAGGTGCTTCTACACCTGCAGCGGCTTTCTCTTCATCTGTCATTGTAGCCTCTGCTGCTGCAGCTGCAGCTTCGTGCGGGTTAGGAGCTGCAGTTTGTTTTTTTACTAATTGCTCTGCTACCCACTTTTGATAATCAACTTCGGTTCTAGCATCAACAACAATTGGCATGTAGGCATGACGTGCGCCACATAATTCAGCACATTGACCACGATAAATACCAGGTTTTTCGATCCTCACCCAAGATTCGTTTATAAAGCCAGGGATAGTATCTTTTTTGAGTCCTAATTCAGGTACCCACCAAGAATGGATTACATCATTAGCAGTGAATAAGAATCTTATTTTTTTATTAATAGGTACGACTAAATAATTATCAACATCACGTAAATAATGAGTATCTTTGACATCTTTGTTATCAATTTGTTCTTGTGGTGTTAAGAGGTTGCTAAAAAAACTTATATCTTGTTCAGGATATTCATATTGCCAGCGCCATTGGTAACCAGTGACTTTGATTAATAGGTCAGAATTAGACTTATCATCAATATATTTTAAAACAGTTGTAGCCGGGATAGCCATACTGATTAAAATAACAAAAGGAATAATTGTCCAAATAATTTCAACAGCTGTATTTTCATGAAAATCATGGGCTTCATGGCCTATGGACTTTCTATGCATAATCAATGAATAGATAAGCACACTGAAAACTACGACGCCTATGGCCACGCAGATCCAGAAAATAGTCATATGTAAATGATAAATTTTCTGACTGATTTGAGAAACACCGTGAGGCATATTCAGAGTGTAATCTGCATAAGCAACGTTACTCATGAAAGTAATTATTATTAGTCCATATAGATTAGTAACAATTTTTTTCAAACTAGACAAAACAGAACTTGATTTGGTGACCTTCATTACTAAACTCCAACTACAGTGGTCTTTTCTTGTAAACGCAATTCACCAATTTTATATATAGCAAAGCTATGAATCAATAGTTAAAGACTATTTAGTTTCTTTATATTGATGTAGTATGGTATCCCCCTAATAAATAGCCAATTTTTTATTTATCCAACTCATAGGATTTGGAGATAGCAATGAAGTCTTGCAAGCTTAGGTTTTCAGCTCGAGCCTTAGGATCTATATTTAATTTTTTTAGGAGATCAGCGTTTACAAATCTGTTTAAGCTGTTAGTAATAGTCTTACGACGTTGATTAAAGGCATCTTTTACGATGTCAGCAAATAACTGTACATTAACCGTATTATCTGTTTTTTTGGGTATAAGTTGCACGATTGCAGACTTTACTTTTGGTGCGGGCCTAAAAGCTGTATTAGGTATTGTAAATAGTTTGTTTACATCACAGTAGTATTGCGTCATTACACTCAAGCGCCCATATTCTTTTGTATTGGGCTCAGCAATCATCCTGTCGACTACTTCTAATTGCAGCATAAAGCTCATGTCTGAAATAAGCTCTATAGATTTAAATAAGTGAAATAATATAGGTGTCGAAATATTATAGGGCAGGTTACCAATGATGCGTATCTTATTGCCTGCAGAAGGATTAATGCTGTCTAGGTTAAACTTTAGAATATCATAATTAAATAATGTAATTTGCTGTTGGTATTTGCTGGTTAAAACTTCTGCTAAGTCTTTATCGATTTCTACTAAATAAAGATGATTGATTTTGGCTAGTAATTTTTCAGTAAGAGCGCCCATCCCAGGACCAATTTCTAAAATTACTTGCTCAGGCTTGGGGTTGAAGCTACTGATAATTTTATTAATAATATTTTGATCGTGTAAGAAGTTTTGTCCAAAACGCTTACGTGGCTGATGTTCGTAGTTCTCTGTCATGGCTGAGTTTATTTTTAATTAAAAGATTGGCGGTATCGATGGCAAATTTAAGACTGTCAGTATTGATATTGCCAGTTCCTGCTAAGCTCAAAGCTGTACCATGATCAACAGAGGTTCTGATGATAGGTAGCCCCAAAGTTACATTAGCAGCGTGATTAAAACATCTTGCTTTAAATCCAGTTAAGCCTTGATCATGATACATAGCAACGATGATGTCAAAATTTTTGATGTTTTCATTAGTGAATATACTATCAGCTGCAAGAGGCCCCGTGATGTCTAAGCCGTAGGTTTTTTTTAAAATATTTAACGCAGGAATCATCGTATCTATTTCTTCTGTGCCTAAACTACCGTTTTCACCGGCATGCGGGTTTAAGCCTGTAACCAATATTCTGGGCTGCTTAATATTAAATTTGTTAATCAATTCCTGATGGATCAAAATAATTTTTGCAATAATCAATTCTTGGGTTATATGTGCAGGAATCTGATTTAATGGCAAGTGAGTAGTCATCAGTGCTACTTTTAGATTCAAGTTGTAATAATCTCGGCCCATCAGCAGCATAATTGGTTGATACTGAGGTTTTGCGTGATCATAGTTAAAAAATTGGTTACAGGCGTCAGCTATATACTCAGTGTGGCCAGTAAACGGTATTCCTGCTGTGTTGATAATATTTTTATTAATAGGGCAGGTGACTATCGCATCACAAACTTGATCAAGACAGCTTCTTGTGGCTAAAGCTAGGCTGTTTATAACATATTTTGAATTGTTTATATCAAGATTGCCTGGAGTGAAATTTAGTTTATTTTTATTATAAGAGCTATAAGAGGTATCAACTACATATAAACTATTATTAACATTATTATTATTAAGTGTTAAGCGATGCAGATCTGTATAGTCTATGATAACTAAATTGACTTTTAGTTTTAATAATTTAGCTCTTTGATCTAGTAGTTCAGGATCGCAAAATGCTATTAAAATATTCTGGTTATTAGCAATAAACTCAGGATTATTTAAAAGCATTAATAGGGCATCAGGGCCTATACCGGCCGGTTCGCCAACACTTATTGCTAACTTGTAAGGTTTTGTCATAGGGCAAATTTAATGGTTATACTCTAGGCTAAAGAGTATATCACTTTAAATAATATTTCACCCTATTATTAACTAAACTAAATAAAAACTTCTATAGTCGATTCGCTTTTAAGCTTATTTTGCCACATGGCAAGCGCATCATTGAATTTTCTGTTCTCAATTATTTGTTTTGCTTGAGTTTTTTTCCAACTTTCAGTGTTATCAATAATCTTCTTATCTTCTAATTGGACGATATGCCAACCATAAGCTGTTTTGAAAGGTTCGCTGATTTCACCTTTTTTAAGAGTTTGCATGGTTTGCGCAAACTCAGGCATCACAGCGTAGGGGCTTACCCAGCCAAGCTCTCCACCCTGGCTTGCGCTAGCAACATCTTCAGAATAAATAAGCGCCATATCTGAGAAATTATTAAGTTTAGATATATCTGATTTAATTTTTTTCAGTTCTTTTTGTGCTACTAGATCAGTCGTTATTTCATCTTTTTT
>CAYLXL010000004.1:59035-68907 GCA_964387745.1 uncultured Gammaproteobacteria bacterium
CTATTACATTCTTAAAAAATGCCGAGCAAGGTGAAGATCTTAATCATTGGGCCCTTAAGCACTCAAATCCAGAAAAACCAGATTTTCATCTTTTTTAACTAATATATGACGAACTTTATACTGCGTTTCTTGGTATTTTTTTGAAGTATTAGTGAGATCAGTCAATTTAAGAATATGAAAGCCACTTTCGTCTTGTATTGGACCATAGATTTCGTCTTTGGTTAGTTTTGGTACAATATCTGCAAATAGTGAAGGTAAATCTGCTACATTAAACCACCCTAGATCACCGCCATTTAAGGCTTGTTGACCATCAGAGGTAATCATCGCGATTTCAGAAAAAGTTTTATTACCTTTTTTGATTTCTTGTAAAACTTTTAAAGCGCGTTCTTTAGCTAATTGGATTTTCTTGCTATCAGGTGATTCAGGTACAGCAATTAAGATATGACTAAGTTTAAAACTTGATTTAGCAGAATCATTTTTTAAACGGCCGATTTCTTGCTCAATTTCTTGTTTACTTACTTTTACTTCAGAGCTCGCAACTGCACGCTGTACGTCCATGATGGTGAGTTGATTAATAATGTCTTTTTTAAAGTCGTTGTATCGGACACCCTGACTTGCTAGTTTGTTCTTCAAGTCAAGAACATTAGTATTGTATTGCTTGGCTACTGTTTCTATAGCATGATTGATCTGTTCTTCTGATGGTGAAATATTATTAGCTTTAGCCACCTGGAGCTGTAATGATTCTAGAATCATTGCATTGAGAACCTGTTTACGTATCTCATTTATAGGCGGCAGTTTAACTGCTTTTGAGTTTAACTGGTTTTTGATTGTGGTTATTTTTTTATTAAGATCACTGTTTGTAATCACATCATCATTAACGATGGCAACAATTTTATCTAATGATTGTGATTTATCAGAGCTAGCGATACAAAAGCCAGAAGCAATTAATAATATTAAAATGTTTTTACAGGTTTTGGAAAAGTTCAACATCGTTACATCCAATAATTAGAATAATTAATAAATAGCAGTTAAGTGATTGTAATAGCCTGGAATATTACTTCTTAAAATGTTTTCAAAGCTCTGGTTGATTTCACCAAGACCCTTTAAGCTAAATTGAATTTTGTATATATTATCATATTTCTTAGCTGCTTCGCTATTCACTCTCAATCTTAGTTGGTTTTTGTAGCCGAATCTTATTGCCCAGCAACATTGTTGATACTCGATGCCTAGATAGTTATCCAAGGTAGATTGATCAGTTAAATCATAGCTGGTAAACCCTAAGATATTCCAATTATTACGTACAGGAAACTTAAATGAGGCTTCTATTTCTGATAAGTTATTTTCTGGTTTGTTAACCAAAAATATTCGTCGACCATTGACACTATATTGGGTATTACCTTCTTTTAAAAAGTTATATTCGAGATTAATCAGCGTTTGATGGGCGTTTTGTTCATGCTGATCAGCATAATGAAGGCCAAGATTAACCTTGCGAGTTTTATTCGTATAATAATCCCATTGCCATTCTGCTTGGCCATAGACTTTGGGGTCGAAGTTAATATTTAACTCGGAAATAAATGGTGAGAGACGATGATTATAATCATGTATTTCAGTTTCAATGCAGTTTAGTGAGGTTTTTTGGTCACAAATTGTAGTGATCATGTCTTGAAAGTAAAACACTTGTCCTAGTCCAAGTTTTAGGTACTGAGCACCGCTAGATTTGTTTTGCAGCCTAGAAACAAGACCTGCGGATAATTGATTAGCGTTACTTTGTCGATCAAAGCCAGAAAACCTATTATCGCGGAATAATTGTTCATAGTTAAAAGTGTTTTCTTTAATATCAAAGTCAGGGGCTTGATGCTGCTTTTTGTTAGGTACAAATAAGTAAAACAATCTGGGCTCTAAAGTTTGATTATATTTTTGATTATTAAACTCGTATAAACGATCAAAATATAATGAACCATCTATGCTAGCAATTGGAATAACATAATCCTGCTGCCGCTTATAATGCAGAGCTTCGGCGTTCTCATTGAGACGAGTTAGATTATACACACGACTGTGTAATGCTAATTTAGGTGTAATGTAGCCGTAAGTTTCTTTGAGCGACGCACTTATCGCAGGTTTAACAAAATATCTTTGTCCGTTAGCTGTTTTATTAGTGGCAGGATGAGAGGGTTTGACAAAATGCATAGCGTTAGCATCTAACGTCATGTTTAATACAGGATTAATATTTGGTGTTAAACTTACAGGGCTATTAATAAGATTATTATTACTGAGGGTTATCCCAGGTAAAATTTTGTAAGGCTCGGTTAAAGCAGGACCATTTAGTGAATGCATGGTTTGATACCCTTTAACTAGAGCAGATGCTTGCCAGGTATCAGAGCTATAATTTATGAGCGCTTGTTGCAGGAAATGATCTTCGGATTGTTTGTGCAGCAACTCAGAAGGAGGTAAGTCAATAACATATTGGTTATCAGAAAAATAATTATAATCAATCGTTGATGAAAAATTATTATTCCATTGTTTATTATCTTTAAATCTAATCGCGTGTCGTACTAAAGGAGCATTTTTTAAATTTTTAATTTTAGGGTCGTCATAAGTCAAACCTTCAGGGGGACTTGTCAGATTGTCTTTTTTAAATTTAGCAAAGGCTTTATCATCAGGCAGAATCTCAAAATTAATATAATTACTGCCATAACTATCTAAGTAGCGAGTTTCAATTTGGAATTGGGCATCGCGTAGCGTCATATAACGTGTAGTTAATGTAGCATCATAGTTTGGTGCCAGGTTTAGGTAATAAGGCTGAGCGATACTATAACCATATGTATCTGATCTATTGTAGGTTGGTAACAGCAAACCAGACTTACGTTCTTTTGATGTTGGGAAGCTGATATACGGGCTGTAAAAAATAGGTAGGTCATAGAAATATAAAACTGTATTCCAAGCAGTACCTACTTGTTTATTGGGGTCGATGTTAATTTCTGAAGCATTAAGCTGCCAAGCATTATAATTTTCATTTGGTGGGCACGTAGTGTACATAGCATCAAAAATATTGTAGCTTGAGTCTTTAATGACTATTGCTCGTTTTGCCTGACCATGCGCATTATTTTGATAGTACCGGTAATAGATATCCGAATTAAAAGTTGCAGTGTTAGTTAATAAATCTGCTGAGACTAGGCTAGTTACAGCGCGAAAGTTAGGGCTTACGAATTGTACATTATCTTGCAGCGTTATTTGCGTGACTTTTTTTAATTTTTCATCTCGGTAAGCTGTGGCTTTGTCAGCTGTAACTTTTTGATCTTTGTCAAGAAACTCTACATTACCGTTTAATTTGGATAAACCATTTTTGGCTAAAGAAGAGCTATCTGCAGCAATTTCTGGGGTAGTTACAGTTGGTAAAATAGGGCGTTCATAGAATCCGGGGCAGGGGCTAAAGTTCCTTTGTTGATTAACCCAATCTGAATTAACAAGAGAATTATCTATTTTTGGTGTTCGTTGTAATGGTTGGCTTAAACTTTTAGCTGAAGAATTGAAAATTAAAGACTGTAGTGCAATAACGGAAATGATACTAGGTATTGTAATTTTAATTTTTAGCACCATAATCAAATCTGTATAGGGCGAGCATCCAGCATAATAATAAACTTAATCAGCTTATTCTATAGTAATTTTTTGGCAATTTCAGCTGTATGTTATATTATATCTTTAATTAATCGCATTATTTCTTATCTTTACAATTATGACTAACTTAATGGCTTGGATCGCTAGTGTCTATAATACCGAAGAAGAGTCAATAGTATTAACCCCACTAACTAACGATGCCAGTTTTAGAAAATATTATCGATTTACGTTAAGCGGACGAAGTCTCGTAGCCGTTGACTCACCACCTACACGCGAAAAAAATCAAGAATTCATCGCGGTGCAAGCTATTTTATTCAATAACAAAGTACACGTGCCACAAGTGTTTTTTAATAATCTGGAGTACGGTTATTTTATTATTGAAGATTTTGGCAATAGCATTTTATTATCACAATTGAAGCAAAGTCCGATGCAGGCTCAAGCGTTATACCAGTTATGCTTGAATGAACTAATCAAAATTCAGTTGATTGATACCAAAGCTGAGAATAATTATAGCTATAAGCTTCCAGATTTTGATCAGCAGATTCAAAGCTATGAGTTTGAATTATTCACCGGGTGGTTTATAGGTAAATATTTATCCCTGAATTTAACTGCAGAACAAAATGTATGGCTAAGTAAAATTTTTAGCTTAATGGCGGATAGTTTTGCCGACCAGCCTAAAGTTTTAGTACATAGAGATTATCATTCGCGTAATTTAATGTTAGTCAATACTGACACAACGCAACAAATAGGCATAATTGATTTCCAGGATGCTTTAACTGGGCCAGTTACATACGATTTGATTTCATTATTTAGAGATTGTTACATCTCGTGGCCGCTTGAAACAGTACAAAGCTGGACGCAGAATTATTTTGCGCAGGCAAAACACCACAACATTATAAAGGCATCTATTGAGTTTGATACTTTTTGGCTTTGGTTCTTACAGACTAGTTTGCAGCGAAATTTTAAAGCTATAGGTATTTTTAGTAGATTATATTTACGTGATAATAAGCCCGTTTATTTAGGGGATATTCCGCGTACATTGAATTATGCGATAGAAGCATGCTATTTATTGGCTAATTATGATAACGCTCATGCTGCTGTATATATTGAAGCGCATGATTTCCTGCAAAATGAAGTTAAACCAAGAGTTTCAAATTTAACCCGTACAGAACAATTAATAAATTTATAAATGATTAAACAAGCAATCATACTAGCAGCTGGTAGTGGGACGAGATTAAGACCCTTAACAGAAAACTGTCCAAAGCCTATGTTGGCTATAAATGGCAAGCCGTTATTAGTCTATCAATTAGAGGCATTGTCAGCAGCCGGAATAAAGCATGTGGTGATACATGTGGCTTATTTAGCAGATGTAATTATACATACTATTAAAGATGGTAAGCAATATGGTTTAGATTTAGACATAAAATATGCTAGAGTTGATGAACCTTTAGAAACAGGTGGAGGCTTGGCTTATTCTGTTGCTATGTTACCCGAGCCAAATAAGCCTTTTATTTGTGTAAACGGTAAAATTTTTACAGATTATAATTATTCGTGTTTGGCTAATATAAATTTAGGCAATAATATTGCCCATATGATTTTGGTACCAAATCCTGACGATAAGCCTTTGGGTGATTATAATTTATCTCAGCATAATTATTTAGTCAAAAAACTCCCTGGGCAGCAACATAGTTATACTTATAGTGGCATCGCTGTTTATGACGGCAAAGTTTTGCAGCAATATTTGTCGATCATAAATACAAATAAAACAAAATTTTCAGTAATTGAAGTTATCAATAATAATCTTGATCGAGTATCAGGTAGCCTTTATGATGGCATTTGGTATGGTCTAGAAACAGTAGAACAATACAGAAAGGTTAATGAAATCTGCAGTGATATAACAGAAAAGATATAACTAGCTAGAACAATTTAGAATAATTTAGAACAATTATGTACAAAAAATTCCAGATCGCGCCATCAATTCTATCAGCAAATTTAGCAAAACTAGGTGAAGAAGTAGATAAGGTACTTAATGCTGGTGCTGATATGATTCATATTGATGTCATGGATAACCATTATGTTCCTAATTTAACTTTTGGGCCAATGATTTGTAAAAGTTTGCGTGACTATGGGGTTACAGCCCCTTTGGATGTGCATCTGATGGTTGAACCCGTCGATGATTTAATTGTGGCTTTCGCTAAAGCAGGGGCTAACATGATTTCATTTCATCCGGAGGCAAGTCAGCACGTGGATAGATCGCTATCATTAATTAAAGATAATAATTGCTCAGCTGGCCTTGCGCTAAACCCATCGACACCTCTATCTTGTTTAGATCATGTTTTAGAAAAATTAGATTTTGTTTTGATTATGAGTGTCAACCCTGGGTTCTCTGGCCAAAAATTTATCCCATATGTGTTACCTAAGATTGCAGAATTGAACAAAGTTATATCTGAAAAAAGATTAAAGACTAAGATTGCTGTGGATGGTGGTGTTGGGTCTCATAATATAGCAGAATTAGCAAAGCATGGGGCTAGTATATTTGTTGCTGGTAATGCAGTGTACGGCTCTACAGATTATAAAATAGCTATTGATGATTTACGATCACAGCTAGCACAGGTTTGAATTCAAATTATCAATATGAAGTTATTAGTAATAGATAATTATGATTCTTTTACTTACAATTTAGTTGCCTATTGTCAAGAATTGGGTGCGGATCCAATAGTTAAATATAACGACCAAATTAGCATTAGTGATATCAAAAATATTAATCCAGATAAAATTTTACTATCACCTGGCCCTGGTAATCCAAGTGACGCAGGAATCTGTTTAGACGTGATCCATTATTTTCATCAGACTATACCCATGCTAGGTGTATGCTTAGGGCATCAATGCATAGGCCAGTATTTTGGTGGTGAGGTTGTGCATGCAAAACGTATTATGCATGGTAAGACGTCTATCATAACTCATAATAATACTAAGTTATTCAGGAATATTAAAAATAATCTTAAGGTAACTCGCTATCATTCGCTTGTCGTGAGCCAGAAAAAAATCCCTGAATGTTTGTTAATCACGGCATTGTCTAATGATGGTGGTAATGAAGAGATTATGGCGTTGGAACACAAGCTCTATAAAGTCTATGGTGTGCAGTTTCATCCTGAGGCAGTGCTATCAGAGTGTGGGCATGAGATCTTGAGAAATTTTTTAACTGACTAATGCTATTGCTGCTAATATGGAGAGTTAGAGCGTAGCATATGGTCTGTACTTGGCGGGCGTTTCTCTATAGAGTTGCTGCAGGGCTTTGCATCAGGTGTGCCATGCGGCAGCCGTTCTATACCTGTTATTTTATAATACCTCAGCACATTACCATTACGTTCTTCTGTCATCTCCTTTTTATGGAATCGAACTTTTTGTTTTGGTTGTCTGGATGCATGGAGTAATTTACTATAGATGGCTTTTAAAGCATCGCATTTTTTTTGCATCTCTAATTCATTATTAGGACTTTTAATTCCACACACTTTATCAAGAGTGCTTATCCATTGCTGTTCGGCATTGCGTGAAAATTTTAACAAATAATCTAAAGAAGCTATGATTAAACAAGGGAAAAATGTCCACGGGCCTAGAAATCCAGCCAAGCTAATGCCCAATAACTTTGCAATAAAAAAAGCAGAAGTTTTAAGAGCAAGATCCAAACCTAAGGCTGGGGCGCCTATACTGGTAATTGCTCGTAGGAATAAAATAAAGCCAGCAGCAACTTTAGAGAGGAAGAGCCGGGGTTTGCTATACTGATAGGTTTTAGTATTTAGTGTTTTTTCTTCAGTGCGTATTTGTTCAAACTGTTGGTTTAATGTCTGAAGTTGTTGATTTAAGTTGCCGCCCTGTTCTGCGCTGACCATGTTCAGGATTGCTGAGATTTTTGCTTCTAAGTTAGCAATTTTAACCGCAGGATCTTTTTTAGCCTTGTCTTTTTGTTCACCTAAACCCAAAAAGTTTTGGCACATTGTACGGAAATAGGGATACAATACTTTTCTTTTTTCTACGTATAGCATATATAGTGTCATCATTAATGCTAGCGCAAATGCAATGTGCGGAGGGGTTAAGGCAAAGAAGCCTAAAAAAGCGACGCCTTTCATTTGGAAGAAAAATTTATTAATAGTGAAAAAACCAGCTGCTGAACCACCAACGGCACCAATCCAAAAACAGATGTTAATTAGGTAATATAAGCCTTTTTTCCATTTGGAACTTGATCTTTTCTGGGGGCTTCCTGGTAACTGTTCTTGTACAGGATCGTTACCTGGCGTATGAGACGAACTTGTGGTTTCGATTACGCTTTTGAATCTTAATAAATCATTTCGTTCTTTCAATTCTTGTTTATAATCTTCCTTAGTGAATCTTTTGAAGAATAATATTTTAAGAGTTTCGTGCCATTGTTGCATCAATTGCTGAGAATTGTTAATACAGTAGCCAATGATGGAGGTAACAGTAAAGAGAAGTACAAAACCACTAGCAGGCGTCGCAGTAAAGAGTAAAACAATCGCCATTAACCCTAAGGTGTTACGGCCGCTACTTTCAATGGTTCGCAAGGCAACAATAAAAAAGGCAGCACTATAGCCTATCGATAACTGTGTATAGTATTTCGCACGTTGCAGAAAATAGCGGGTTTTAAACCAAAAAGATTTATTGGTTAGATCGACTTGTGTTTTTTTTATTTTTAGGTCAATGCCTTGTTCTGCTCTAATCGCATCATTTTCTTTAGTTAAATTTTTGGTTTTGATATTGTCATTAAGTTTTTTTGTTTTTCCAAAGATTTGCTTATAGAGCGTAATAAAAGGTCGATAATAAATAGGTTGCTCAATAATAAGACTGTAGGCAACGTTAATTAGAACTATTGCTGTTATAAAAATTGATGGTATGGCGGTGAAAAACGAAAGAAAAGAAATTGCTCCAAGAGAAACAACTAAAGCAGGAATACTAAAAAAGCCTTTGGTGGCAGTCAGAGGGGCGCAGATGGCAAATAACAGGCGAGGGAGAAGATACTGAATGAGTTTTCCTTTTTTTCGCTTCCTCTTCAGCTTTTCCCAGAACCAGTAGAAGAAACTTCCAACTTGATCAACTTTGCTTTTTAACATACTGTGCGCTGCAACCTTAAAAAACTTGACGAATTATACTATATCTTAAAGCCTTTAGCGAGCACCGTTTGTTAAAAATATGTAACCATATGATTTTAGATATTAATTTTGTAATAATATTTCTTGGGTGAAGGTTTTGCGTAGATAGAAGCCACGTGGCAAGGTTAATATTTTCTCCCCACGCTCATTGAGAGATTCTGTAGTCATTTTAGAGTTAGATGCTTTTGGCCTAATTTGTAAGACTTGGCCATAATGGCTTGTGACTTGTTCAGCCTGGCCGAATATCAACATTTGGGTTAAGTCTTGCCAGTCGGCTTTAATTGCTACCAACTGCTCAGGACTAGGCCGCCATAAAAATGCATTACCAACGATGCGATGGGCTAATGAATCATGATTAGGATCGGGTACAATCAGCGGCAGCCAGAGAATATGTTGAATTTTTCGGTACAGGGTAGAGGCATAGAAATCATAGTCTACTTTAGTAGGTAATACGTGAGCAGTACAGACGTAAGTCGTTTCAAGCGGTTGCTGTTTCAAATTAATCGGGATAGTTTTTATCTCTAAATTTAATCTTGGAAAGTCTGGCAAAGGTCTTGATTGCGCTTCAGCGCCTAATAAGTATTCTATTAATTGACCGCTTAATCCTTTAGCATTGGTCATATGTTTTGGCGCCAAAATGCCTGCGGCTTGACAGAGTTGCTCTAAAGTATAACCTCGTAAGTTTTTTGCTTTTTGCAAAATAATGTTGATTTCTTGTTCAATGGTTAAATTCAATTTTGAAGGTGAGATTATCTATATGTTCTATCTATAAATATTAACTTAATTTAAATAATAGAAGAAGTGTTCGGTCTGATTAAAACGGTTATTTATATTATATCTAGATATTTGTAGGGGATCCCTTAGTCGGTCGCCCCTACGTTTTGTCTTTAGGCCGGATTTTTCGGTTCTTCTTTCGGTTCTTCTTTCGGTTCTTCTTTAGGCTCTTCAGGTAGAGGACCAGCATTAACAAGCTCTAAAGTCTTTTTAGCGTCTACGATTCCAACATCCATGACATTACCGCGAGCTGCTTTTTTCAGATACTCCCGACTTCCGCACTTTTTGCGCTAGTCGAACGCCGAACCCCAGGTAGAATGC
>CAYLXL010000005.1:0-9137 GCA_964387745.1 uncultured Gammaproteobacteria bacterium
GATTTTAGCATTGGTTGTTCGTGGTTAGTAGACGTGGATAACCGGATGCTTACCAACAATCTTTGAATTACGCGCCAACAACTAGAGGTGGATGCGCGAAAATGAAGTGTGTTTTTAAAGAGCTCCGTGGTTAAAAATACCCTGGTTAATGTGGCTTACCTATCTTGTTTTTGTCAAGGCTTTCGTTAGAGCCTAAGACCTTGTCTTCCATTTCGTTATCTAGGTCTAGCATGGCCTGGGCGGGTAGCTGCAGCGGCGAAAATCTCAGCGCGCGCTGCAGCCAGTGAAGCTTCAATTACTTCTTCTGTTAGAATTTCTGGTATATTCTCGATATATACAAAAGCGGTGTAGGTTACCAATTTCCAAGGCCTGAACTTGTTGGTATGTATGGATTTTCCGGCATTATGCTCTTCTAATCTTCGCTCAACATCTGAAGTCAAACCAACATAATATCTGTCCGGATTATTTTCGCTCTGTAAGTGATAAACGTAATACATAAAGCCCGCCTACGCTAAAGCTTCGGCGCGGCATTCTGTTTCGCACGCTACGATTCGATGAATCTCGTCGTAGCTAAATTTTGCCTTTGGCAAGATTAGCGAAGACGGATGGCGGAGAGAGAGGGATTCGAACCCTCGATACGCATAACGTATACACACTTTCCAGGCGTGCGCCTTCAGCCACTCGGCCATCTCTCCAATGTGCAAAAGTATATCAAAATTCTGCTAAGAAACAAATTAAAATACTGAATAATAAAATATATTTTACTTCTAAGATTTATATTCTTATAATCCGTCTAGTTTATATTCTTGTATTTTTTAGAATGATTATAATAATTAAAAAAATTATTAACGGACTGCATCGTGGGGCAAGAAGAGCAAAGGAGATAGGCTATGATTTTATTAATTTCTTTGGGGCGGGGCTTAGTCTAAGTCATTTTAGTAAAGAAGACTTGAAAAAACACGAGCAATGGTATGCCAAGCCACAATTAAAAAAACTTTTAGAAAGTGTAACTCGATTCCCAGACAAGACGCTAAGATACTTTCAGATTAAATTAATATCTACCAATATTTATGAGCCTGAATATAAGTTCAAGCCACATGATAATTCTTACATAGATTATAAAGGCAATGAATTGCTTTATAGTAATGCTAAAAATATATTAGTCGAAATTGATAAATACGTAGCTAGGATCAATCATAAGAAGAGTTTTTTGACTGAAATGCTAAGTGCTGATCAAGATAAAATGACTCCAGATCTTATGGTTTTATCATTTATAGCTGAGTATATCGAAAATGAACTGATTAATTATAAAAATGACCCGGAAGAATTGCAAAGAATAGATGGTCTAATTACATATCTTTCCAGGTTGGCTGGCATCGATAATATTAAAGCTGATCGGCATTTTTTGCATACTATACTTTCAGTACGATCGCAGCTTGCAGAAGCTCGTAAAAAATTAACTGAAAATATTTCCAGAACCGCTTCAGTTACGACTATTGGCTTGATTGAAAATTTAACTAGAACTATAGCGGGAGATTTGAGTCGTTTTCTAACCAGCGTGGTTGAGTTTAATAGAAAACAAGAGAATTATGCGAAGTGGAATGCGCTTTTGCAAAGCTTATTGACAAAAGATTTGATAGTCAATGCAGAGGATATAGCTAAATATGCAGCAGAGTTAGAGAGAATAATCGAGAGTACATGTGATTATAACGATGATCCTGGTGTTTTGACCGCTATATGTCCAGCCTTTATTGAACAGAAAAGAGTCGATCAAAAAGTTGCCGTAATTATTAAGAAACTACACGAGCTTATAATTACTGCGATTAGTCTTTTTCAGATAATGAGGTATATTAATACGGAAGTTCACATAAGCTCTGCTGGTCATTTAGTTTCCGTAGAACAAGTAAAGGATGTTCTGTTTCAATTGCAGATGATTATGGAAGATATTAAACAACAGTTACAGCTGTGTTATGAATGGCGTGGTTATTTTGATAAGTATTGTGAAAGTCATGAGAATACGGATGCAGTAAGGCCATGTTTTGATGCGATAACATCTGCGGCTGAGCTAATTGTAAATAATATAGATATATTATTTTCTAAGATCAGGCTCTATCGTGACAGTGTTTCTATGGACCATGCTTGTGAGACTAGTCCTAACTCACATGTCGCTCAGATGTTAAAAACTTTCTTTAAGCATATGGGCGCGCAGGGTAAATGCAAATCGGTAGTTTCGCGAGAAATCAAAGAATTCATTAATAGCTTGCGAAATAATGGGCTTTTCAGCAAAGATATAGCAGTAATTCTAGGCGAATATTTTTATATAGAAAATACCACTAAACCAGATGGTGTGACAGTAATTAGCCAAAAAGTAACACACCTTAAAAGCGTAAGTACTACTGAACCTATAGCTCATGAATATTTGAGTGTTTTATTATCAATAGTGATTAAGATACATAAGCATGATTTCTCCAGATTAGACAAGCTAGAAGACAGCACTAAAACAACAATAATAAGTAAATTAGTGGATTTTATTATTAAAAATCTTGTGTTATACGACCCTCAGGCAATAAAACTATTGTTTACAACACTGTTAGAACAAACATCATTAGCTGTTAGCTTGGAAGAAAGAAACAAGCGCTTGAAAGAATTAATACACGATCATGTTAGTTCTATAAAAGAGAATATTATGAATATGATTAGTTATAATTCAAGAATGTTCCAGTTAAAACTACCTGAGTACTCTGACTTTATCGGTGCTGTCATTGTTTTTGTGAAGAATGTTCTTATAAAAGTTGATCGCTCAAAAGAAATATTTTTTAAATTAAGAGCAAAATCAATATTAGCAGAAGATTATGCTAGCGTCGATTCAATAAGTAATGCTTTACAAGATCTAGAGGCGGCTCTAAAAGAAAATAATGAGGTTAGTCAATTATTGATTGCCTCAGTATCAGCACTGACCAGTGTTTCGACTAGCGTAGTATATTTAGAACAAGAATGTCAAATCATTGAAACAGGCAAGCCAGCTATTCGTGATCAAAACGAACAAGAGATAGGGGTTTTATTGCAGGCACTTGAGCAGGAGAGAATAGAATTACAGGCCAATACTGAAAATCTAAAATCAAGGATTCAAGATATTAAAGCTTATGCTGATGAGACTAATGATGAAATACTCAGAAAGGTTAGGGGTTTTGTACAAGATTTATTGATGATATATGATGGCTTGAGTCAATTTGCTTTGATTAGGCATCATGCCTTTTCGGCATTAAAAGGTGTTGACATTGTTTTTGAGTTTGCTGCAGCGAAATACATGCATGTAATGATTTGTCATATTCTCAGTAATAATTTGGGTAATAAAGATGATTATGATCTTTACATGGCTAAATTTCAGTATTTTGTTTTGTTACTTAAAGAACAAGATAATTATAGCCAATTTTTTACAGTCTTTATTAATAACATTCATTTGGCTGTGGCTAAAGTTGTCACGTCAAGTCAAATTGTAAGGCCAGCCTTGGTAACGACATGGTGGCGATCCAGTGGCTTATTGGTGTCAGTAAAGAAGGTTGATAATTTACAACATAAAATTGAAAGCGATATGGATGCTTGTTTTCCTCGCGGTTTTATATCGCTTTAAGAATTTTATATGCTTAAAAGAACCATTCTAGATAAGATCTTTACAAGTAAGCCAGTGTCTTCTGTAACAGCTCAAGATGAACAATTGATCCTTTGGTCTGTGTTTGGTAATGCAGAAGTAAGATCAACGTTAGGTAATCCTGGTTTGGCTCAAGACACAGAGAAGAGAAACCAATTATTTAGGAAGTTAAACGATGATTTACTTAACAATATTGATGCTAAGTTAAGGTCGCTGTTTCAAGTTGCTGTCACAACAATTCAAGCAAGCGAACAATTCACATGCTATCAAAAGTTATTGCTTGATTTGAGTGAGGATAAATATAGGTCCCAGGCTTGGTCATGTAGTTGCTTATTAACCAGCCTAATAACAGGCGATACTAAAAAAATAAATTATAGTGAACTGTCACAGGTAAGCATTATTTACGTGCTTGTTTTCAGTCTGGATTCTAGTAGTAACTCATTCGAGTATTTATTTAATTTGCTGGATTTCACTGTTTATTTCGCCGTTAATAATAAACAAGTTAAAACCAACGATCTGCTTTGGTTTAGACTCTCTGTTTTGTTCTGGCAGCTGAGTGTTGCAGATGACCCAGGTGTTAGGAAATCATTATTAGAGAAATATAAAATAGCTGATGCCTTTAAAGAAAGATTTTTTAAAACAATAGCCTTTTATTGCTTCAATAATGTTCAAGATAAGACTCCTGTTTATTGTGTCGAACATTCGGAAAAGATAAAAAACTTTCTTGCAGAGCTCTGTGTTGCTGGTACAGTTGAAATAAAAATAACCATGTTTATTCAAAAGCTTTTGAGGCTGGATGTAACAAAGGCCCAGAGGCTATTAATGGGGCAATCATCATTACCATCAACATTACCATCAAAATTGGTGCTGTATTTTTATGATCAATATTATAAATATTTGATAGCTGACATTGAGCCCTGCCCATTATTATCAATAATTACAAAGTTTGTATCTTTAAGTACCACCAAAATATTAGCTGGCGAATTGGAACTCAGTTCAGTCAATTCAATGATTGCTAATTGCCGCAAACGACTCTTAGAAGAAACTACAATGTTGCAAGCGACCCGCTTAACACTTCGGGATTTGCAATTGACACAGCAAAGTGATCATGAACGCCTAAGTAGAGAAGTTATTGAGTTTAAACAAAGTGCCGATCTGTTAGAAGAATGTCGAGAACAACAGACAAGAAATCTTGATGACATGTTAAAAGAGCTTGAAAAATTAGATAAGCTAGATAATGATCTGCAGATTCTCGATGATGTGAAGTTGAAATACTATAGTGTTTTTAGTGTCTTGATGTGTTTCAAAGCGTTAAAAACTGAAAATTATCTTAATTATTATTGCCGGTATTTATTTTTAGTATTTAAATTAGTCGATAATCTACTAGCATTATGGATTGAGCTTATTAAA
Source organism: uncultured Gammaproteobacteria bacterium (assembly GCA_964387745.1). GTDB lineage: Bacteria > Pseudomonadota > Gammaproteobacteria > JAGOUU01 > JAGOUU01 > JAGOUU01. The sequence continues at coordinate 5,060 of CAYLXL010000005.1, forward strand.
AGCAAAGTCGATTCACCTGAAATATTTAGTAAGATTTTAATTATTAAGCGTATTAAACAATGTGAGCTATCTTTTCATACTCTGCAAGGTCAAATAAAAACAGTAGGGACAGAGCTGCTGCCGTTCTCGTCTTTTTTAATTGAAGATTTGATAATTAGACTTAACCGTGTCGTTAATTTATTAAATACACAGGATTTACAATTAATAGCTAAAGAAGCCGTTTTAGTTAACCTTATTAAAGTCATAGGGGGGCAGTTTAATAACCAAATAGAGTCAGGGGTAACAGCAAAAGTTAGAAATATTAAAGCTATCTGATATAATAAGCTTATTATTATTTATAAACGGAGTTATAAAAATGGCCACAACGGTAAAGCAGTTGAATCATCTATTAGCAGATACTTATAGCCTATATTTAAAGACACAGAACTACCACTGGCATGTCACTGGTCCAAATTTTAATGTGTTACATCAGTTATTTGAAGAACAATACACATTTTTGGCTGAATCAGTTGATGTTTTGGCCGAAAGAATTATTATCTTAGGAGCTAAAGCCCCGGCAACTTTTAAAGCTTTTGCAGAATTAACTAAAATCAAAGACGGTGACTCGAGCCTATCAGCAAGAGATATGCTGTCTGAGTTAGCCGCTGATCAAAAGCAAATTTTAAAAGATTTACGTGCTGTTATGTCAGCTGCATCAGCGGAGCATGACGAGGGTACACTAGCGATAGCGACAGATTTAATAGCTAAATATGAAAAAGCTAATTGGAAGCTCGAAAATCATTTGAAGTAGGGGTGTATGGACCAGATCGATTATAAAATAATGTTGTTAATCGCCGATGGTCATTATCATTCAGGGCAAAAGTTAGCAGATACTCTATCAAGCTCAAGAGCTGCTTTACATAAGCGGATCTGTAAAATTAACCAATTTTTAGCTGAAAATACTAAGAATAATTATTTCATCACTTCAGCTAAAAACAGAGGTTATTGTCTAAATAGACCATTTGATGGGCTTATTATAGAGGCTATTGATGGTCATTTAAACTTTTCTGCAGAAGTAGAGTTTTATCCGGTGATTGATTCTACTAATAATTATCTCATAGCTAAAAATTTAGAACAGAATCAATTTTATATTTGCTTGGCTGAGTTACAGACTGCTGGTCGTGGCCGTAGTACCTCTGCTAGAGTTAAGCACTGGCATACCCCATTTAGTAATAACATTTCTTGTTCAATAGCCTGGCAATACAGCGGTAATCAAAATGCGCTCATTGGTTTAAGCATCGTGGCTGGGATTACGGTTGCTGAAGTGATAAGCGGGTTAGGTGGTCAAAATATTGGGCTGAAATGGCCTAATGATATCTTTATTAGTAATCAAAAAGTGGCTGGGATTCTTACCGAAATCATTGGTGAGCCTAATGGTGTTTGTAAGTTGATCATTGGTTTTGGTATTAACGTCTTTAATAATTTTAACGATGAAGTATTAACTGATTTGAACCAACAAATTGATAAACCCTGGACCAGTATTACTAGTAACATAGACTCAGCTCAAGTTGAGGGTATTAACAGAAATCAAATAATTACCAGCTTATTGAACCAATTTGTCGTAAATTATCATGATTTTATAGCTAATGGGCTAGCCATGTTCTTACAACGATGGAACAATTATGATATCTTACAAAATAAAATTATAAACATAGACATTGCCGGAAAGACAAAGTCTGGGACTGCTATGGGTATTGATAATCAAGGAGCGTTATTAGTAGACATAGATGGGATCAGCCAAGTTTTTCATTCGGGCGAGGTGAGCGTGCGGGTCGTTTAAGTTTTTAACTCGTTTAAAAGGGTGAAGTTTTATGCCTAAAAAATTCAATTTTGATCTTAAATCTCGTTTAAGTTTAATCGACCAAAAATTAAAAAATTTATCTACTGCTAAAAAAATTGCCATAGCGTTAATCCCAGCGGCCATTTGTATAGCTCTGAGCTATGCGCCCTTTTTATTATTATCTTTAGGATTGGCCGGTCAAATTTTAATAGCCATATTAGCCACGGTTTGTTCATTAGTTTCAGGATATGATTTTTTAAAGGGCGGGTTTTTCAGTTTTAAAAAGTTCTTTAATGAATTTAGGAAGCTTTTGAAGCTTATTCAACAAGAGGGGGCAACTGTAAGTGTAAATCGATGGCTGGAGAGTTTTAAAAAAGCTGTCGTAATAGGTCAAACAATAGATGACAAAACGCCTAATTTTGCAAAAATTGTTGAAAAATTAGACATGAATAGCCTGATTACACTTAGCGTTTTATCCAGTATAGTTTATGGATTGTTCATTGTGGTGTCTGCACCTTTAGCAATATTTACTGCACCGTTGATCACATTATCAGCGTTACATATTAGCAACGCTGTTAAGCAGTTGATAAGCAGATATATTAATAAAAACTCAGAACTGAAATTACAAAAGCTGCAATCTGAGCGTCAATTACTAGAATCCAAACTGGATCTTAGAGTGATTAAGCCAGGGCAGCATGTTGGTATTAAAGCTCAAGATTTTGGGGCCTATATCCCTGTAGATGGCATACTGAAGTCTGATTCAGCTCAAATTTTAGAGGGTACTCGTGTTAGAGGTGAGCAAGGTAAAATTAGGACTTACTTGAGGGGTGAGAAAGTATATGCGCAAACCATTTATATAGGAACTCAAGATATAATAATAGAGGCGACAGACGAGGGCGATCAAAGTGTTAGCTATAAACAATTAGAATCCGTGCAATCAAGAAAGCATCAGTTAGCCATTAATAAACGTATTAATACTATTTTGAGTTGGTTTGTTATTGTTGTTTTTGCTATGGCTATTTTGGCATTTACCACTTGGGCAATAATATCTGGATTTGGTTTTGGCTTTATTATAGCTATGGATATAATTTTTGCTGCTTGTCCGTGTGCGCTTGGAATAGCTCAGTATTTTCCGATCAGCATATTAAAAGGCTTGTTGTTCAGCAAAAATATTATTGTCCATGATGAAGCTATAGTTGAAAGGTTTAAAGGGGTAGATACGATTGTCTTTGATAAAACAGGAACCTTAACGGAGCTAGCAGTCAAAGAAATTAACTTGTCATTGACAGATAGTAACTTATTGTTAAGTTTGATTAAGTACGCAGAAGAGTGTCGTCTCAAAGTTCGGCCGGCTGACAGTTATGCTTTGGCTATCTTAAGACATAATTTTCCTGGACAGCAGTTAAATGTACGAGATCTTGAGAGATCTGGGTTGGTGAAAAATATTGTTGTAGATAATATTAATGGAATTCTCATAGAGTTAGATCCAGAACACCTATTAAACAAGGATAAACTTGAGCAAGTATATATTGGTAATCAAGTTTATCTAACCCATAATGAATTTACCATTGCCCATGCAGATATAAATAGTGACGGAGCTAGTATTACTCATATAGGTATTAGACAGTCAGGACGTAAGAGAACTGTTGGGCATATTAATTTTACTCAGAAGATAAGAGAAGATGTTAAATACACTATTAAAGCGCTGCAGCAACAACGTATTGAAGTTCATATGCTGACGGGTGATAGTTTAGATGCAGCTTTAAAAGTTGCACGCGAAGTGGGTATAAAATATAAAAATATTCAAGCAGATTGTTTAATCGAAAATGCTCATGGTATTACAGATGATGAAACTAATTCTAGAGTAATGAGCGATAAAGAGTTATATGTAAAAAAACTGCAATTACAAGGTAAGAAAGTTTTATATGTAGGCGATGGTTGGAATGACCGAGCTGCTGCTAGTTTAGCAAATATAGGTAGTATTGCCATGGGTGCGGCAAGTGATATGAGTGGTATATTTAGTTTAACTATTGAGAATATATCTGATGTGCTTATACTACAAAAAGTTTTTGCCGCAGTAAATAGAACACAACGTCAAGTTTTAGCGTTTTCATTGGGTTATAATTTGCTGGCGATGATGTTAGCTGCTATAGTTTTTCCCTTAACAGGTATGGTTTGTATGGCAGGTTGTTTTGGTTTTAGAGTTATTTCTTTTTCATAACCCTTTAAGGTATAGTCACCAGTGTCTAGCTTGGATAT
>CAYLXL010000005.1:9147-53501 GCA_964387745.1 uncultured Gammaproteobacteria bacterium
TATGGCCCGTTCTTCAGCTGTAGCTTTAGGTTGGTCTGCATTATTAATACCTATTATAGTGTGGACTGTTTCTCAAATTCGTAAGAGCGCTAAAGTTACTAAAGATGGTCATCAATTAAGACATGATGCAGCTGATGAGTATAAACCTGAACAGATTGTTAACAATCAATATACTTTACTTGGAAGTTCAGCATTAGGTGAGCCTGAAGTTACAGATAATAAGCCTGTATATGATTTTTCACTAGAAATAGAAAGTTGTATAGGTTGTACTGGAAAGTTTATGGGGTATCTTGACCGTCTGAAAGAAACCATGGACATTAAGGAACAGTCGCAGTCACATGATGGTAAGAAGCATTTGATAAAATTTGCATTTGCTAGCAGTAATACTTATGAGAGCTTAAAGACCATCATGGATCAATTTGGCTATGAAAACAAAACCAAAGATCCTGAAATTACTCGTCGAGTGTGCAGAAGATAAAGCAGCATTAAGAGCGCGAGGGTACGAGTTCACGCAGGTACTAGAGCTCCGTTATCCTGAGCTTTTGTCGTCCACAGTTATTGTTAAGTACATTTTAACTACACGACAAAAGCGTCAGGATCCAGTTGAGGTTTTGATTTATAAAAAAAAATGCAATCATGTGTGCGAATCTGAATTAATGGTACCACTAAAAGAAATCTGCACTGGATCCTTTCAAAAAAGTCGTGAGAGTAATTTATTTTTTTCAAGTTCTCGGACGACTTTTTCTTAGGATGACGGATTCAGGTAAACTATCACTAGCGAAGTGTTAAATTTTACAGGACGTTATCTACAAGTGTCATCTTAGCTTTATTATTGGTAGGTGAAACTTAAGCGCTTTTGGCTTTCTGGTGAAAGTTCTCTTTTGTGAATAGTATTAGACGTTTTTCTTCTTGTTGAAGGGGTTAAATTAAAACGTACGGTAGGATGCTCAGCTAGTACTGCTTTGGTCAAGAGCCAACACAGCAATAAAATTAAACCACCTGCACCTAATGTTAGACTACAGAAGTTTGTAAGTACTCGGTTACGATTATCCTCTGATTGATTGTTAATCATGGTTAACGCAAAACCAGATGATATGCCTGATATGCTAACAAAAAGGCATAATCTACTAATAGACGCTAAGACTTCTCGATGAGAGCTATGTGGTTTCATATAGAGCACTCGTTCTTATTGAGTAATAAAATGGGGTGAGTCTATTATAAAATATTCACAATATCAAGAAGTTCAGATTCTCAATAGTGATTGAGCTATTAAGAACGAGGGGTTAACTGCCGCTCAGTCCACCAAGATTTTCCGTAGGAAATTTTGAGCTCTTCATTGATCTCGATGTCTCGCACTGCGTAATAAACAATAAAGTTTTTCAAGGGGTCACTTTTATTAAGATCATCATTAGTATAAAAATACTTAAGGTTTGGTTTCTCTGAATGGTTATAAATAGATCCATAGCCTAACACTAGAACGGCAGCATAGTTTTCAATATGTGATCCAAACACATAATCTGCGAAGCCTGCGACTGATTTGTCTAAGATAAACGGTGCAATTTCAACTATTTGATTTTTTTTAAAAGCAGTCTTGGCAAAAACTCCTCGACCGTTAGATTCACCCAAGTAAATATTATTATAAAAACTAGAATAATCATTAATCGATAAACTAGTGTACTCGTCTGTTGTTATCATTACTCACCACCGTGTTCAGCAGAGGATAAAGGGTTTAGTATTCGATTGTAACTAGTTAGCTTTGATAATTAGTTGCAATATTTAAAGTAATCTGTTTAATAATAGCAGAATATTTATATCTAGAACTAGCTAATAAGCTAATAAGCTAATAAGCGTATAATCCTGAGTATATAGTTTTGGTTTGAAGATTTATTAATATAAGATGAGATAAGATGTTGCTATATTACTTTTTTTGTAATAGAATTAATCCTGTTTTTAGGCAAACCTAAAAAGCTAATAAATTCAACATGCTGGTGTAGCTCAGTCGGTAGAGCAGCTGATTTGTAATCAGCCGGTCGGGGGTTCGAATCCACTCACCAGCTCCAATTTGTCCTCTTAAGTCCTTGAAATTCAAAATTTACACTTCATCGCTTAAATATGATAAAATGCGCCAATTAGTTGTAATTGCAGTTCCAAACCATGAGCCAAGTAAACCTATTAAATTTTTCCAGATCTGATCTCGAGCAGTACTTTTTAAGCATTGGCGAAAGCAAGTTCCGTGCTACCCAGGTCATTCAGTGGATCCATCAAAAGGGGATTACCAATTTTGATGATATGACTAATTTGAGTCTAGCTCTACGGGTTAAGCTTGAAGAATTATGCTGTATTGATCGACCTAAAGTTGTCTTAAAAAAGCAAGCATCTGATGACACTATTAAATACTTGATAGAGTTAAGCCCGGGTAATTGTATTGAAACTGTTTACATTCCTGAGACTAACCGAGCTACTTTGTGCGTATCATCACAAATAGGTTGTGCATTGAATTGCACTTTTTGTTCGACAGCCCAACAAGGTTTTAATCGTAATCTTAGTTGCAGCGAAATTATTTCTCAGTTATGGATTGTTTATAATGATTTAAAAACCAATAACCCACAAAATTTACCACAAGTTACTAATGTTGTTTTTATGGGGATGGGCGAACCATTATTAAATTATGAAAATGTTCTAAAAGCTTCTAATTTGATGCTAGATGATTATGCTTATGGGTTGTCTAAATATAGAGTGACTTTAAGTACCTCAGGGGTAGTCCCTAATTTAGAGCAACTACAAAAAGATTCACCAATGGCGCTAGCTGTATCATTACACGCGACTAATAATGAGTTGAGAAATACTCTCGTGCCAATCAATAAGAAATACCCAATCGAACAGTTACTAGCGGTATGTAAAACTTATTTTGCGAAAGAGCCTAGACGTAAAGTTACTTTTGAATATGTTATGTTAGAAAACGTTAATGATTCGCCAAAACATGCTCGTGAGTTAATTAGAATCTTAGAGGGTGTTCCAGCCAAAGTTAATTTAATACCATTTAATCCATTCCCAAGAACAAATTATAAATGTTCTAGCCAAGACGCAATTTATAAATTCCATGATATACTGAACAAGTCTGGTTTGATCACTACTATTCGTAAAACCCGTGGTGATAACATTGATGCGGCTTGTGGACAGTTGGCTGGTGATTTCAAAGATAAAACACCGCGTTCACGGCTTATGCGTGAGCGTTTTGAAAAACTAGCTCAAGGCTAGCCATATCCGTAGCTTAAGAGACGAAGGGTATATAAATTTAACTAAATTAAGGACCTTTATGCAGCTAAGACTGTGTAATTATTATTTACGATCTTTTAGACTTCCCCAAATTTTAATTATTTCTGTTTCTATAGTTGTAGCTTTATCAGCTTGCTCATCCCAGACTACAACTAAAGAGCTACAAGTGCGTCGTGCTGAAAGCACGTTGGGTGACGTTGACTTGGTACGTTCAGCAAAATATAACATTCAGCTAGCTTTAGGATATATAGCACAAGGTGACGTAGAGCGCGCAAAAGAAAAATTATTAAAAGCGGTCAAGCAAGCGCCACAATTACCTGAAGTTCATTATAATCTAGCACATTTTTATTATTTGATAGATGAGCGCGATTTAGCAGACAATCATTTCAATCGTGCCATCTCTTTAGCCTCAAATAGTGAAACAGGTGCTCTAGGTACAGCTAATAATAACTATGGTGTATTTTTGTGCCAAATTAATAACTTCAGTAAAGCTTATGACCAATTTGCTCAGGCAATAGCAGATCAAAACTATGCTGACAGTGCTTCAGCTTATGAGAATGCAGGTTTATGTGCATTAAGAGCCCAAGATAAAGAATTAGCTGTGAGTTATTTTGAAAATGCGGTCAAGAAAAACCCTCTAGCTGCCAAGTCGTTAATAGAGCTTAGCGAATATAATTACGATACGCAAAATTTTGAGAAAGCTAAATATTATTTACAAAGATACAATCAGCTCAACCAACAGGACAAAAGAGCGCTCATGCTAAACCTAAAGTTGGCATTAGCAGAGGGAAATGCGACCGAGACTAAAATGATTTCTTCGAATATATTAGGAAAATTCCCCGAAATGAAAGAAGAATTATCTAAATTACAGGGCATGAGTAAGAAAATACAAGTTTCTCCTAAAAATAGAGTAAAATTAGGAAACTAGATAAACTTTATGCTTAAAGTTTAGAGCAATTTATATTATGATGTGTTTAAATTTAGTGAAATTATTTAAAATTTAAAGATATTATAAAGAGTCACAAGCTATGAGCGAAATTATAGAAGATACTATCCAAGATGCTACCCAAGAAGCAAAACAAAAAGCTTCAACAAAAGCAGTCAATAAATTAACATCAAAGTTTTCTCATAATAGTGCTAATTACGTACCTAAGCCTAAAGATCATCTGCAAGATCCTTTAGAAATTAGCTCGATAACTGAAGAAGAAATAGCAGAATTAGAAAGTGTGAATCATACAATTAATGCGATGTCGCTTGGACCTGGCAATTTGTTAAAAGTTACACGTGAAGAAGCAAAACTTTCAAAAGAAGATGTCGCGCAAGAACTAAGACTAACAGTCAGACACATCGATTATCTAGAGCAAGACGCTTACCATAAGTTTCCAGCTGTTGCTTTTTATATTGGCTACTTACGCAATTACTCTAAATTTTTAGGTCTTGATCCTAATAAGTTGATTGCGAAGTTCCATGCGGTTTACAAGGCTGCACCGGAAAGCCCTGTATACAAGAAGACATTAGCTGTAAGCTCAAGCACTATTCTAAAAAACTTGAGCGAGCATTGGCCGTTTAACTTCTTCACTAAAGAGCGAACAAGAACTCCAGCTCTTAGCACTAATGGGATCAAATACTTGTTACTAGTTGTATCTGTATTAACCATTGTTTCAGTTTTATGGTGGTTAGTTGCAACAGTTAATGTTCAAAACGATAAAATAGTTACCGAAAATGTTATGCAGTTAGCACCAGAGGTAGTCGATGAATTGTTGCCTACGTCACCGGTTATTGTTAAAAATACCCTTGAGAATATAGACAATCCTGAGAATAGCGATAATACTCGAATGCTTTCGCAGAATACATTTGATAAACAAGACGAACTACAGGATATTAGTTAATCAGGAAGTAATAGATGGCCCATGCGAAGATAAATGCCATTAGAGGCATGAATGATATATTACCTAAAGATATAATCTATTGGCAATTTATTGAGCAAAAATTGCGCGCGTTGTCGGCGAGCTATGGCTATTCTGAAATACGTGTGCCAATCATTGAGCAAACTAATCTTTTTAAACGTAGCGTCGGTGAGGTCACCGATATAGTTGAAAAAGAAATGTATGTATTCAATGATAGAAATAATGATAGCCTAGCGTTACGCCCTGAGGGCACAGCTGGTGTGGTCAGAGCGGGCATTGAACATAGTTTATTCTACGGTGATAATCCCAAAGTCTGGTATATGGGGCCAATGTTTCGTCATGAACGCCCACAAAAAGGCCGCTATCGTCAGTTCTATCAGTTTGGTCTAGAAGCCTTTGGTGATCCTTCAGCTTATATGGACGCAGAAGTTTTAGCTTTCTGTCAGCGCCTCTGGCAAGAGCTGGGATTAAAAGATCATGTCAAGCTACAAATTAATTGTATTGGTAGCTTAGAAGAGAGAGCAAAATATAAACAAGATCTGATTGTGTTTTTCAAGAATCATTACGACAAGCTTGATGAGGATAGCAAAAAGCGCTTAGAACGTAACCCCTTAAGAATTTTAGATAGCAAGAATCCTGATCTTAAAGATTTAATTGCTGCTGCGCCTAAACTGTCAGACTATTTACAAGCCGATAGCAAACAGCATATGCAAATACTGTGTGATAGTTTAAAAAACTTAAACATAGATTATGAGGTTAATCCTTATTTAGTGCGCGGTTTAGATTATTATTGTCTAACAGTTTTCGAATGGGTAACAGATACTCTCGGATCACAAGGCACTGTTTGTGCAGGCGGTCGTTATGATGGGCTCGTTGCACAAATCGGTGGCGATGCAACTCCGGCAGTTGGTTTAAGTATGGGTTTAGAGCGTTTAGTACTCATGATCCAAGATTTAAATTTATTATCTTCAACTAATCAGGCAGAATATTACCCTGATTGTTATATGATATTGCTTGGGGAAGAGGCTATAAACCATGGTTTGTGGGTGGCAGAAAAAATTCGGAATGAAATTCCTGCTATTAAAATGGTGCTGAATACCACAGGCCAATCTCCGAAGAATCAATTTAAAAAAGCTGATAAATCTAAAGCCAAGCGAGCAATCATCATAGGGGATGAAGAAGTAAAGAATAAAATTTATACTGTAAAATCTCTAAACGAGCATGCAGGACAGGTACAATTAAATCTTGATGAGTTAATTATATCTTTAAAACATAAAAAAGAGAAAGATGTAACTCCAAGCCCGATCATGAATAGTATGTCTAAATCACAAAATAGACCTGCTAATTAGAATAAGATAGTTAATGGCATTATTTGAGGACACTAAGGATGAATGTGCGCGTTTATACAACTGAAGAAGAACAACTAGAAGTCATCAGTAATTGGCTAAAAAAGCATGGCAATAAATTAGCTGCGGTTATTATTATGGTAATAACAATAGTAGCTGGCCAGCAGTATTGGCAAAACTACACTCATAATTATACAGTTGCCGCGTCAAGCATATTTGAAAAGATGCAAACGGCAGATGAGAAAGAGCAGACTAATCTCGCCAATCAATTAGCCAAAGATTATAAATCTACAATTTATGGCAAGATTGCTGTTAGCTACTTGGCCAATCAATTAGTTGCTGAAAAGAAATGGTCGCAAGCAGCTGAACAATATAGCAAGGTATATACTGAGACGAATTCATGGCCTGAACTAAAAATTGTTGCTTTAGAAAATATGGTAAGATCCTATATCGAGCTTAACCAATTAGATAAAGCATCCTTAAGTTTAGCTAAGGGCGAAAAAGATGGCTTGGACAAACAATACCCATTAAATTTTTATAATCTTAAAGGCGATTTATTACATTATCAAAATAAAAATACGCAAGCAGTTGCAGCATATAATATTGCGCTTGACGAGATGAGTAAAAATACTATTTTCTCTTCACAATTACCACAATATGCTAATTTGATTACTTTAAAGCGCAATGACTTATTAGAAGCGAGCGATTTAAAATAATCCACAAAGCATTTAACAAATAGGTTGAAGGACAGCATAATGCAAAGAATTAATAAAATAATGATAACGTTATCATTATCAATCGTTACTTTACTTACTGGTTGCAACGCTATTACTGGTGGTACTGATAATTCAGAACCGCCACAAGCATTGAGTAAAATAAAACCGACTAAAAATTTAGTGAAGCTTTGGTCAGAAAAAGTTGGTGGCGGCGATTATGCTGATTATTTGAGTTTAAAGCCTTTGTTATTAAAAGACAGAGTCATTACAGTCGATGCAAGAGGTAGCTTGCAATCTCGTAATGCAGCAACGGGTAAATTACTTTGGAATAAAAAACTAAAAAATAAAGTAAATGCTGGTGTGAGTGGTGATGAAGAAAAATTATTTCTTGGATTAGCAGATGGCAGTGTTATGGCTCTTGATGCTAAGACGGGTGATAAAATTTGGTCACAGCCGCTAAATAAAAACATTCTTAGTAACCCATCTTATGATGGTAAAAACGTTTACTTACAAACTACTGATGGCACGCTTACTTCTTTACAAGGCACGACTGGCAAATTAAATTGGGAATATAAAGCGGTTATGCCAGATTTGACTCTCTATTCTACAAGTAGCCCAGTTGTATGGAATAACTATGTTCTAGCAGGTTTTGCTAATGGTAAAATCATGGCTTTTAATAAGCAATCAGGTATTCCAAGTTGGGATTATCAAGTAGCTGTTCCCAACGGTCGTTCCAGTATTCAAAGAATGGTTGATATAAATGCAACTCCAGTGATAGCCAATAATACTCTATATGTAGTGAGCTACCAGGGTAATATGGTTGCTGTAGATTTAAGTAATGGTGAAGAGTTGTGGAAAGCTAATTTATCTTCAATCGCAGATTTTACTATAGATAACAAATACTTATATGTTAGTGACACTGAAGGCACGGTTTGGGCGCTCAACAGCAGTAATGGTAGAGTGTTATGGCAACAGCCAAATTTGCATATGAGGGAACTATCAGGCACGGCTTTTCTAAATGATACTGTTCTCGTAGGTGATTATGCCGGCTATTTTCATGGTTTGGCTCGGGAGCATGGTGATTTCATTGCTCGAACAAAAGTGGGTGCCAGTGGAATAAGAGTGGCGCCACAAGTAAAAAATGATATAATCTATGTTTTAGACAATAGCGGGCGCTTAGCAGCCTACAAGCTAGCCTAAAACAGAGAGTTAGCGCAGTAAAAAATAAAGTAGTTGGTTTTAATATGTCTGTACCTGTAATAGCTATAGTTGGGCGCCCAAATGTAGGAAAGTCTACACTTTTCAATATCTTAACTAATTCTAAAAACGCATTAGTTCATGATAGACCTGGTGTGACACGTGATCGTATCTTTGGTGAGGGTCAATATGGCCTTAATCAAAATTTTCTTGTTATCGATACAGGCGGTATCAATTTTGATGAAAAGGGTATAGATGCATGTATGGCCGGTCAGGCTCTTAAAGCTGCTCATGAGTGTGATTTAATCTTTTGGGTGGTGGATGCCAAAGCTGGATTAACGCCTATTGATGAACTGATTGCCAAGCAATTAAGAGCTATAGATAAGCAAGTAGTTATTATTGCTAATAAGATTGATGGCCAAGATCCTAATATTGCGCTGGCAGACTTTTACTCATTAGGAATGGGGGAGCCTTATCCTATCGCAGCTGCACATCGTCGTGGTATCACTAGTTTAATGGACGAAGTTTTCCCGAAATATTTTAATTATAGACACAGTGACGATTTAGATGATTCAGATGATTCAGATGATGAGCTGTTTTTTGCTAGATCAAGTGCTGAAGCAGATCATGAAGATAATAAAGAACGTAGAGATAGTAAAATAAGAGTGGCAGTTATCGGCCGTCCTAATGTAGGTAAATCTACGCTTATTAACAGAATGCTTGGTGATGAACGTGTAGTTGTTTATGATGAACCCGGCACAACTCGTGATAGTATTTACATTCCGTTGCAAAAAGATGATCGTGAATATATTTTGATTGATACGGCTGGAGTTAGAAAACGTGGTCGTGTTACTGATGTGGTAGAAAAATTTTCGATTATTAAGACGCTCAAAGCTGTGCAGGACGCTAATGTTATTATATTTTTAATAGACAGCAGCGAAAACTTAACTGAACAAGATATGCATTTGCTAAGCTATATTCAAGATTCAGGTAAGAGCTTGATTCTTGCTTGTAATAAATGGGACGGTTTGTCAGAAGAGCAGAAAGAAAAAGTAAAAAGTGATCTAGATAGACGATTAAGCTTTGTATCTTATGCTAAAAAATATTTTATCTCAGCTAAGCATGGTACCAATGTGGGGCATCTTTGGAAGAGCATTATTGCTTGCTATGATTCTGTTTATAAAAATGAAAATATTAGTACAGCAAAGTTAACGGCTTTATTAGAAGAAGCAGTTGAAACACATCAGCCACCGTTAGTGTCTGGCCGCAGAATTAAATTACGCTATGCTCATTTAGGTAGCAATTACCCATTTATGATTGTCATTCATGGTAAGCAAACAGCATCATTGCCTGAGCATTACAAACGTTTCTTAGTGAAATTTTTTCAAGATAAACTTAAATTATTTGGGACACCAGTATCATTCAGCTTTAAAACTGATGATAACCCATATGCAGGGATCAGAAACACTTTAACACCGCGACAAATGTATAAAAGAGAGCGGATGATTAAACATCGGAAATCTATGGAAAGGTAATCTTAAATTTTGCAGTATTTTTTGATTATATAAACTATACTTTCTATGTTTAAGAATATAGGGAGATATATTATATGGATCGTTTATTGTCACGTCTATCTAAGTTTTTTTTGTTTTCAATTGTTTTATTTAGCTTAAACAACTCATGTTTTGCCTGGCACCAAACCGGGCATATGTTAGTTGCAAGCGTTGCTTATAAAAATCTCGATAAAAATATTATTAAAAAAGTAGAAAACTTAGCTACTCGTGGATCTGAAGAATACCCGATGGCGGCAACTTTTGTTACTTCAAGTGTTTGGGCTGATGATATAAAAGAGCATGGTGTTAATTTTTTTAATAATTGGCATTATCAAGATTCACTATTTTCAGATGATGGGACGCCTATACCAAAATATTTTAATGATGGTAAGGCGCTTACAATGATAAAGAAATTTAGAACTTTACTCGAAAGTAGTGATACAACCGTATTAGAAAAATCATTTGCTTTAAAACTGTTCATACATTTAGTCGGAGATATTCATCAGCCGCTACATAGTGCATCTCGTGTTTCAAAAAACTTTCCAAGAGGAGATATGGGTGGTAACTTATTTAAAATTGCACACCCTAATTTCGGAAACTTACATAGCTTATGGGACTCTGGTTTAGGAGCTCTAAATGAATTGCAACGACCATTCACTGATAGTGAAATAAGCTGGTTAAATAATTATACTGATGGTTTGATGATGGAGTACTCTAAAAATAGTTTTACTGAGCGTGAGATTAGTAGTTCACCAAAGCAGTGGCTGGATGAAGGGGTCGAAATCGTAAAAAATAATGTCTATCAAAATATTAAAAGCGATGAAGCACCAAGTAAGAAATACCTAGAAGATAATCGCACAATTGTAAGAAGACAAATTGCTTTAGCTGGATATCGTCTCGCAAATGAATTAAATTGTATCTATAAATCAGATAAATGTATAAATAAGTAAAAAGATTGATGTATAAATTTTTAGTACAAAAGTTTAGCGTAAATAAGCGACAATTAGTTATTTACGCTAAATTAACAATTGCTGTAATATTAGTTAATAATATTAGTTTGGTATTTGCTAGTGCACCGAGTTTACCTCAGGAAGCAGCGGTTCCTGGTGGCATAGTAAAAATAGCTTTCAATGTTGGGGAAAATTGCAGTTCAGATGAATTACCTAAAGCTTATTTTAATCAGAAACAAGTCATGGTAGTGCCGCACGAGGATAGTTGTAAGAATAAAAAATTGAATAAATATTACGCTATTATTGGCTTGCCGCTCGATACTAAACCAGGAAATTATAACTTAAGCTATTATGATTTTAACAATCAGATTAAACAAAAAAAATTTAGGGTTTACAATAAGGCCTATAAAACATCAAGAATAACCATCAAGAATAATAATATGGTTGAGCCTGATGAAAAAACTCAAAAGAAGATTCTTGAAGACCAAATAAAAATAGGTAAGGCGAGTCACACAAGAACTAATAATCTTCCCAGTAATTTAATATTTCAACCCCCTGTGTCTGGCTTTCGTACCACTTCTTTTGGTTCAAGAAGAATTATTAATAATATCTCTAAGAGTCCGCATAGCGGGATGGATATAGCTGCCAAAATAAATACTGATGTATTAGCTGTAGCAGATGGCGAGGTATTATTGGCAGAAAATTTTTATCTGCCAGGTAATATGGTGGCAATTAATCATGGTAGTGGTTTAATTACTTTATATGCACACTTGAATAAAATTACCGTTAAAGCTGGAGATGCTGTTAAAGCAGGAGATCTGATAGGCTTAGTGGGTAGTACGGGTAGGGTTACTGGACCGCATTTGCATTGGGCTGTAAAATTAAATCAAGCATCAATCAATCCAGAATTATTTTTGAAACAGGATATCTATAATGGATGATAATCAATTTGTGCAACATGAACAAGCCTCTGGTGATCTTGTTATAAGAACAGTTGCCATGGCACGTGATACTAACTTTAATGGTGATATCTTTGGTGGTTGGGTAATGTCACAAATGGATATGGGTGCAGGGATTGTGGCCACTCGTGTGTCTCATAAAAGAGTTACCACAGTGGCTGTAGATAAAATAGTATTTTTAAATCCAGTAAAAGTAGGTGACTTGGTTTCGTGTTATGGTCAATTGATAAAAATAGGTAATACCTCAATGCAGATTAAAATAGAAGTTTGGGTATTAAGGAAACTAACAGTCGATGAGATAAAAGTAACTGAAGGAACTTTTACATTTGTTGCGCTTAATGAAGAGGGCCGGCCAACTCCGGTTCGGTAATTACGTGAGGATCTACACAGCAGTTAATACTGTTGGCTTTACGGCACAGCTATAAAAAAATCTTATCGTAAAATAAATAAATTCAATAAAACTTTATTTATCACTAATTTTATTCGATCTTGAAAAAAATTGTAAAACCTTAGCTATACTACTAGCAAGTTATAAAACTTATTACAATTTAACAATAATTTGAGGTCCATATGAAATTAGAAACAATTCAATACACGGCAAGTAAAGGCTGGTCAGCTCCTTCATTTCCAGATTTAGATTCTAAGAATACATTAGTTTTGTTATTCGCTGATCCTGAGTTTATTGATAAACAAGGTCCTATCAAAGAGTTAATAGAGCATTATCCAACATCTCAAATGATTGGCTGTTCTAGCGCCGGGGAGATTTACAATGCCACCGTAAATGATAACAGTATTTCAGTAGCAATTATTAAGTTCGAAAAAACTGAAATAAAAGTATACCGGACCAAAATTGCGAATATTAAAGATTCATGCAAAGCAGGTACAGAAATTTTTGATAACCTTAATAGCCAAAATTTATCAGGCATGATTGTACTGTCAAATGGCATAAACATAAATGGCTCAGAACTTGTGAAAGGTTTAAATGAACATAATAATTCTAAAATTCCTGTCATGGGCGGTTTAGCTGGTGATGGTCCTAGATTTGGTAAAACATGGGCCGTGTATAATGGTGAAGTAACAACAGATACCGTTGTGGCTGTAGGACTTTATGGTAAACACATCAATATTGGCCATGGTTCAAGAGGTGGTTGGGATGTATTTGGACCAGAGCGACGCATTACTAAATCAGAAGGCAATGTTGTTTTTGAAATTGATGGAACTCCAGCTTTAAAACTATACAAAGAATATTTAGGCGAGCGTGCAGCTGAGTTGCCGGCATCAGGGTTACTTTTCCCAATTTCCATACGTAAAGATAAAAATGATAAAAACAGTGTGGTTAGAACAATCTTAGCTGTAGATGAGTCAAATCAAAGTTTAACTTTTGCCGGAGATGTACCAACGGGTTGTTTAGCACAGTTAATGCGGGCAAATTTCGATAAATTAATAGCTAGCGCTGAAGAAGCAGGAGCTGTCGCAGAGACAGGTAATAGCAATAGTTTAGAGCCACAATTATCAATAGCAATAAGCTGTGTTGGTCGCAGGCTGTTGTTAGGTCAAAGAACAGAAGAAGAAGTAGAATCACTTCTTGAAATTTTCCCTAAAGACTTAGTAAAACAAATAGGTTTTTATTCTTACGGAGAAATTTCACCATTCGCATCTGGAGATTGTAGCCTGCATAACCAGACAATGACGGTTACCGTATTAAGTGAAGCTAGCTAATTTTAAGTATTTATAGATGGATGCTAAAGAAATGAATCCACAAATAAATCAATTATTAAATAGACAACTAAAAAAATTGAATCTTGAAAGAGATTCATTACCTGAAAAATTAGAAGACTGGCATGCATTATTGCAAAAAGTTGACAATACGTATAGTGAGGTACAACAAGAAAGATATATATTAGAAAGATCAATGGAAATCTCCTCTAATGAAGTCATGGATTTGAATAGTAAATTAAGTCAAGCTCAGAATATGGCTGCAATGGGGTATTGGAGTTATAACAAAGCCAATAATAAATTTTATTGGTCGAATGATTCGGTGCATCTGTTGGGTTCTGACTTTACAGGTAAAGCTATAAGTTTAGAAAACTTTATTGAAAACTTAGATAATGATGTCCAAGATGAAGTCAAGAAGAAGTTTGATGAGGTTTTACAAGGTGGTGAAAAAAAAGAGTTTGAAGCAGCTATAAATACCTCTAAATTTTCAGGCTGGTTTCATTTTATGTTATCACCAGTTAAAGTAAACAATAGCATTGATGTCGGTAATATAACAGGTGTGGTGATAGATATCACGATAAGAAAAAACTACGCTTTAGAAGTTGAAAAGTTGAACAAACAATTAATTAGTTCAGCAAGGGTAGCTGGACGTGCGGATATAGCCACTTCAATTTTACATAACATAGGTAATGTCTTAAATAGTGTTAATACATCTGTATCGGTTGTCGAAGAGGTAATTAATCAAGATGATGTTGAACGCTTGAATATGGCAATTGGTATGATGGAAGATAATTTGGATAATATAGGTAAATTTATTTTAGAGGATGAAAAAGGCAAGTTGTTGCCTTCTTATTTAATTATGTTAATTAAAGAAGTCTCAAGAAAGAAGGACCTTATAAAGGCTGAATCAAGCAGAATCCATCGACATCTTGAGCATGTGAAATCAATTATTTCTTCACAGCAGTCTTTGGCTAAGACGTCAACAGTGAAGACGAAAGTACAGATAGCACCATTGATTAAAGTTGCTTTAGATATGACCGGAATAAACTTCAACAATCATAACATAAAAATTATTAACAATTGTGACTGTGAGAAAGAAATATATACCGATGAATCAAAGCTTACGCAAATTATTGTTAACCTTATCGCTAATGCTAAAGATGCGATTTTGATATTTTATGATAAAAACCATGTTCTTGAAGGCGGTGAAATACTTCTAGAAAGTAAGATTATTGATGATTCTCTAATAATCCAAGTAAAAGATAATGGCATAGGTATAAATCAAAGTGATTTAGATAATCTTTTTACTTTTGGTTTTACAACCAAAGTTGATGGTCATGGCTTTGGTTTACACAGCAGTATTTTGGCGGCAAAAGAAATCAATGGTACGCTTGAGGCTAAAAGTGAAGGTATAAACAAAGGCTGCATGTTCATCTTAACAATAGACATTAGTGGGGATAAGCTATGAAAGGCACGCAATTCAAGATTTTGGTTATTGACGACAACCCAATGATCTATGATGATTTCAAGAAAATATTAGTGTTGGATGAGGGAACTGTAAGCGCTAAAAAAGATATTGATTTATTAACTGCACAATTATTTGGTGCTCCAGCAGGCAAAGAACAAGTTACTAGCCATAGTATAGATTTCCCTGCTTTTATTATTGACTATGCTAATCAAGGTGAGGCTGGAGTAAAGAAAGTACAAGAGGCAGTAGATAAAAAAGATAACTATGTATTGGCATTTGTTGACATAAAAATGCCCCCTGGTATAGACGGTGTTGAAACAATAAAAAGAATTTGGGCTATTGATAAAGACATTCAGGTGGTAATTTGTACTGCTTTTTCAGATTACTCCTGGGAAGAAACTGTAATGAATTTGGGTACAAAAGACAACTTGCTGATTATTAAAAAGCCTTACGACACAGTATCTATTCGCCAAATGGCATGTGCTCTGTCCAAAAAGTGGAATCTTTTAAAAGAACAACAGCAGCAACAAGGTGTATTAGAGTCA
This sequence comes from uncultured Gammaproteobacteria bacterium, assembly GCA_964387745.1. Taxonomy (GTDB): domain Bacteria; phylum Pseudomonadota; class Gammaproteobacteria; order JAGOUU01; family JAGOUU01; genus JAGOUU01. The sequence continues at coordinate 24,781 of CAYLXL010000005.1, forward strand.
ACAGTCAAGCAACGCACGGAATCATTAGAAAAATCTTTATCAATTACACGGGCAACGCTTGATTCTTCAGCGGAAGGTATTATTGTGCTATCAGAAGATGAAGTGATTCGTGATATCAATAATAATTTTTTTCAGCTATTTAATATTGATAAAAAAACAGATCCAATGACTAAGAATGATCTTTTCAGTGCATTAAAAGACAAGGTGGAAGTGCAGAGCCAGCAAGTATTGTCTGATATATTTTACGATAGTAAAAACTGCATGAAGAAACATCTTGAAATAAATTTAATCAATGGTCGTATTCTGGATTGCTATATTAATCCTTACACATTCAAAAACCAAGTTAGCGGTGTGATAGTAAATATTCGTGACTTGACTGATCGTATCGCAATAGAGCGTCAGCTTAAGTATCATGCCACTCATGATTCTTTAACAGAGCTCCATAACCGCAGTACTTTGGTAAGTGATTTAAACCAGACTATTAGCGCAGTGAAGGAAGGGGAGAGCTTCTTCGTGTTATTTTTAGACTTGGATTCATTTAAGTCTATTAATGATAATTTGGGTCATGATGTGGGCGATGCAGTATTGCGTAATGTTGCAAAGATTTTGAATGAAAATTGCGCTCCGACGGATCATATTGCGCGACTCGGTGGTGATGAGTTTGTCATAGTAAAGAAAAACTGCGATCAACGCGCAGTAACAGAGTTCTGTGATAATTTAATTATTGCTATCAATAATAAACAAGATAGAATGCTTGAATCTAAAATTCCAAGCTCCAAAGTTAGTATAGGAATCGCGCAGTACCCACAAAACGGGGATAATCCGACTGATCTGTTGCGCAATTCGGATCTGGCGATGTACTCGGCAAAGAAGAATGGTGGTAACCAGCATAAGTTTTATACAGCACACCATGCTAATTTAGCGAAAGAATTATTTGAAAAAGAGATTGTTATTGAGCATGCGTTCAATAATGGTGACTTTGTGTTGCATTATCAACCAGAAATCAATGTGCAAACTGGTGAAATTATTGCGATGGAAACTTTAATAAGATGGAAAAAAGAAGACAAGGATCTATTAAATGCAGCCGAGTTTATTCACTTTGCTGAACAAAGCAATTTAATCATAGATATCGGTGTTTGGGTTCTGCACCAAGCTTGCAAACAAAATAAAGAATGGCAAGATCAAGGATTGCCTAAAATTAAAATTGCTATCAATGTGGCTCATTTGCAATTACAACATGATGGGTTTATAGATAGCGTTAAATCAGCGCTAGCCAAGTCAAAGTTAGAACCACAGTATCTGGGGATCGAGCTTAGTGAGAATATTTTTATTGATAATGATAGGACTGTTCAAATAATAGATGAGTTAAAATCTTTGGGGGTTGCTATTTCTTTCGATGATTTCGGTACAGGAAATACAGGTCTAAATAACTTGGTTAAAATTCCGATTAATCAAATTAAAATAGATAAACTATTTGTACAAAATATGAAAACTAATAAAGCTGATGAAGTAATTGTTAAAGCGATTATCCAAATGGCTAAAGAATTAGAAATTGAGGTAATAGCAGAAGGTATAGAAACACAAGAGCAAGCAGATTCATTGATAAGTTATGGCTGCCAAAAAATGCAAGGTTATTATTTTGGTAAAGCAATGTCTCCTGCCGATGTGGTTGATTATATGACATCTTACAAAGATGTCTTGAAAAACAATGCGGAAAAGAAACGGCAGGCTGGTAGCTAAATATAAATCGTCCATCTTCTGTTACCAAATAGCTTTAATGTCACAGTAAGAAACTAATTCTTGATAGAGATCTTGAATTACACTGCCATCAGGTAAAATCCACTCCGGTGCTATTTCAGCCCACGGTTGTAACACAAAAATTCTTTCTTTAATGCCTGGGTGGGGAATGCGTAGCTTGGGGGTATCTAAAACTAGATCACCATAACACAAGATATCAATATCAATAGTCCGTGGTCCCCAGTGCCATGTTTTTAAACGTTTTTGTTTTTGCTCAATAGATTGCAAAGTTTTTAGTAGTTCAGCACATGTTAAGCTGGTTTTTATTTGTAGAACTGCATTCACAAAATCATTTTGTTCTAAATAACCAAAAGGTTTGGTTTTGTAGAAACTAGATTGTTTTAAAATTGTGATTTTGTTTTCATCGCTAATAAAGTTAATAGCAGTTTTGAGTTGATTGCTGGGATCGTCTAGGTTGCTGCCTAAGCCTAAAAAGACAATATTAGAAGCATTCTGCATAACTGTCTAACATTTTTGAACGAGTATGGCTATCCGCAGCTTCGTATTGTTGCCACCACTTTAGTTGTTTATGATTAATATTTTCAAACTCAGAGCGCAGTAACAAGAAATCAAAGCCAGCACGGAATTTAGGATGCGTCGCTGCTTTAATCACTGATTTAGGTTGTACTTTGTTAAATAATCTCTGCAAGTACCAAATGTCATCAATTACTTTAGTATATCGTTTAGGAATAGCCAAATGTCCATTTTGTGCTTTAAATATTTTGTGAGTTGCTAGTCGCCAGATTTGCTCACGGCTGTGTTTTTCACCCTGCATTTGTCGCTGTTGGTACTGCAATGGATACCATAAAAAAGCTGCTAATAAAAACGCTGGATTAATTGGTAAATCATCATTTTTACGTTTATCAGTGTTCTGCAGGACTTTATATAAAAAATCTAAATTATTCGGAAATTCTTTATCGATAGCGTTAGTGCTAGTCAGAGGAAATAATTTATTAAATAAATGATATTTTTTTAAAATAGTAAAACTTTTGGCTGAATACCCCGTTAAGAATAATTTATTATATTCTTCAAATAAGCGAGCTGGAGGAATATTGTCTAGCAAGTTATGATAGTGATGATCTTTAAGGGGAAGATCAGTTTTAAGTTCTATCTCAAAATCTAGCTTTGCAGCAAATCTTAAAGCTCTTAGTAAGCGTACAGGATCTTCTCGATATCTTACCGCTGGATCACCTAACACATGAATTTTTTTATTTAACAAATCAGCATAGCCGCCGCAATAATCCACAATATTACCATTAGTTGGATCAAGATAGAGTGCATTAATAGTAAAATCACGCCGCCATATATCTTCTTCTAACGTACCATATATATTGTCACGAATAATTTGACCATCAATAGCTAAGTGTGCATGATTAAATACATTCTCATCGTCAGTATGATTAGTTAAAGCAGTAGGAGCCGCTCTAAAAGTTGCAACTTCAATTATCTCTCGACCAAAATAAATATGAACTAACCTGAATCTTCGCCCTATTATTCTTGAGTTCTTAAACATAGCTCGAACTTCATCAGGTGTGGCGTCCGTTACCACATCAAAATCTTTGGGCTTAAAACCAAGAAGTAAGTCTCTTACTCCACCGCCTACTATATAAGCCTCATGCTTAGCTTGATGGAGCTTTTCGATGATTTGAATAATGCTTTTACTAATCTTACTAAGATCAATTTTATGATGCTCTAGATGGATAATTTTAGGGGTGATTTTGATATCAGGCATTTGGCGAATGTAACTATTGTGACTGGATATTTTTTTAACTACTTGATTATTAAGTGTTTATTAGTGTTTGCACATATGGCTATGTTACCAGCATTTCTAGTATAATACAAAGTTTAATAGCACAAGATATGCAATATTATAGAATATTATGAAGATTAAGTTAAATCCTACTGGTGTTACTAGCGCAAGCTTTACAATGATTTTAGGTATTATGGTTGGGCAGGTTATCGGGGTTACCATAGCTATGCCTTTTACTTTATTATTTACTATTTTGGGAGGCGTTGTCTTTGGAGCAGTTAGCTACATGGCTTATAAACATCCTTCTAGCGATACGGCATCATTTTTTCGGAGATTTGCAGTAGCTTTTGCTAGTATATTAGGTGGTTTTTTGGGGGGCGCAACTGTTGGTCCTTTTTTACTTATTTTTGCTACACTGATCCCACCTAATATTCTGCTCGTGCTCACTATCCTGGTCTCGTCTTTGGTATTAGGTTTTGCTGCCTATGCTTTAGATAAGGTAATAAATGCATTAGTAAAGTTTTGTAAACCTAAATTTCAGCATTCTCCTTGGTCATTTATTTTGTTGTCTACAACTTTTATTTGTATGATCTTGGGCGGTAGTCTTGGGATTAGTTTAGGTCTATTCGGCTGGGGCGCTGGATTATTAGGAGGTGCTGTAGTAGGCATGGTTCTTGGCCTAGTTAATCATTTCTGCAATCCCAATCCGACAGTAGCCAAGGTGCTATCAAATTTATTCGCTGTATCTGGCGTATTAGGCGGTGTAATGCTCGGAGTAGTCATTAATGCTTTGTTGCCAGTTCCAATTTTATATTTAGGTTGCCTATTAGGTGCTGGTTGTATGTTAGTTGCGGCCTTCATCGGCAATAGAATGGGTAATAATATAGTCAAACATGCTTTTGAAGGTCATGAATATAATAAAGAAGAACAACAAAAATATTTTGACCTTGATAACCCAAAACTGCGGCATAAATTATATCAGGGGGTATTGTTGATTCCAACGCTATTTATCGGCTATCTTACTGGTGGTCTGATTGGTTTTCATATTGCTTCGTTTGGTACCAATATCTTATTATTTCAAGCATATGGCACAGCAGTTGCTGGCGCGGTATTTACATGCACGCTAACTGCCTATTATGGTGTAAAGAATCTAGTTAATCGTTTTTGTAAAAAAGACGAAACACCTAAAACAGCTGATAGTACTGTTAGTCCTCAGCAAGGACAAAGCGCAGATATGCCTGAAGATTGTACAATTAAAGATGATTCTCAGTCTTCTGTATCTGAAGTGGTTTCATTTAGACCAAAAGAAGGGTCTGAGTCTGTTGCTGAGCCAGATAGTAGTCAGCGAGCATTATCTACGCCTCGACCTGCAGCAGGACAGAGTTAACTATTTTTATAATACTCACACAAATCTGTCAGAAAACATTGCTCACACTTGGGTTTGCGGGCCACACAAATATAACGGCCATGTAAAATTAACCAATGGTGAGCATTTTGCAAGAACTCTTTAGGTGTGTTTTTTTCTAACTGCAATTCAACTTCTAGTACATTTTTACCGTTAGCTAAGCCAATGCGATTAGCTACTCGAAATATATGTGTATCAACAGCTATCGTTGGCTTACCAAAAGCAGTGTTTAATATGACATTGGCAGTTTTACGTCCTACGCCTGGTAAACTTTCCAGGCTCGCCCTGTTATCTGGCACTTCACAATTGAAAGTATTGATTAATTTTTCACACGTTAAAATAATATTTTTAGCTTTCGAATTATATAATCCTATGGTTTTAATATAGTCTTTTAAATTAGCTTCACCTAGGTCATAAATCTTTTCAGGCGTGTTATATTTTTTAAATAAAACAGCGGTAGCTTTATTGACACTGATATCTGTTGCTTGTGCCGATAAAATAACAGCAATTAATAATTCAAAAGTAGAATTATAAACGAGCTCAGTAGTTGGCTCAGGATTGTTTTTTTGGAATCTTTCGAATACTTGATAACGTTGCTGGGAGTTCATAGGCTATTGGTCTAGGTGATTGTGGGGCATTGCTCGTCGTAAAATAATTTTTTAATGCTATCAATAAACCTAGAGTTATAAAAGCCCCGGGCGGTAATAGCGCTAAAATAAAATGGTAGTTATTAGAAATGGGTAAGTTTATAATCCAGTTATTAGCTGTCGAGCCAAATAACAGATTAAAATTAGCAAATAAAGTCCCTTGTCCTATGATTTCTCTTAGACTGCCTAAAAGAAATAAAACAATAAAAAAGCCTAAACCATTAGCTAGGCCATCAAAAAAAGCTTGTTTAATATTAGTCTTGTAAGCAAATGCTTCAACGCGCGCCAAGATAACACAATTAGTAGTAATTAAAGCCAGATACACGCCTAAATTTTTATAAAGCTCATAACTTGCTGCTTGCATGATAATTAATAATAAAGTGACCATAGATGCAATAACAAACATAAAGTAGGGAATGCGTAATTGTGTGTCTATATAATTTTTGAGTGCAGCAATAATGGTATTGCTGATCACTAAAACGATAGTTGTAGCTATGCCTAGAGTTACTGCATTGATAGTATTATTAGAAACTGCCAATAAAGGGCATAAGCCTAGTAATTGCATGAGCGCTGGGTTATTAGTCCAGATGCCGTTTTTGAGTATTTCAGAATTTGTTAATTCAGCCATAATTTTATTTTTGAGCTCGATTGTCTAAACTGTCTAAATTATCTAGTATTTCAGGATGATCTTTAAATAATAATAAGCTCTTGAGAGTGGCCTCAGTCACAGCGCGTGAAGTTATAGTCGCGCCAGTTACGCTGTCGAACAGATTATTTTTATTGTCTTTTTTTAAACCCCAAAATGTGGTTAGAAATTTGTTTTTAAATTGATCAAGCCAAGAGCTTTTGCTATCTTCAATAAAGTCGCCTAGCCCGGGCGTTTCTTGATGATGGATTGTTTTTATTTGTAAAATAGAGTGCTGGTTGTTTTGTCTAACTATGTTAATAGCCACTAGTAAATCTATATTGCCATTGTAACCATTAGGTGCAGTGACTCCCAGAATAACAGCATTTAATCTATTATTAAACTTGGCAAAATACATTGGTGTAGGTTTGTTTTTACCTAAGTAATCTAAATACTTTTTATCAGAGATCTGGATGGTAGACTCTATTAGATTATTATTATAATTTATATTTTGTAATAGGCTTGTTAACTGCTGGTTATAATAAGTTTTTTCAGCATGCTCAATGTTTTTTTGTGTTAAATATTTTATAGAGCTTAAAATAGTAAGTAATATTATAGAAAGACCAATAGCTTTAGTTAAAATTTTGTTCATGACCGCATGCCAAAAGCAGGTTTAATCGTAAGTTTATTGATTAAGGGTACCCAAGTGTTCATAAAGATAACAGCAAAAGCAACTCCATCGGGATAGCCACAATAATTTCTAATAAGCAAACAAAAGCATCCGGCTAAAAAACTGTAAATCCAGCGGCCGCTTGGAGTTGTCGCTGCAGTTACGGGATCTGTAATAATAAAAAAGGCACCCAGCATAGAGCCACCAAGGAATAATTCTTGTAATGGATTATAAAACGTATTATCAAACAATAAAGAAATGAAACTTGTGGAAGTTATACCTAGAATAAATCCAACAGGTAAAGCAAGTGGTATCAATTTTTTAAATAATAAATATAAGCCTCCAATTAACCAGCCTAGGTTAACTGAATAATAAGCAAGTAAATAAGATGATCCGAGGGCGTGATTAGATGTAAATGCTGGATCCAAAGGCGTAGGTTCGCTGATTGCATCAGCGTTAGATAAGCTATCAAAATTAAGATTGTGGACAAGCGGCCAATTTGTAAAATCTTGCGGAAAGGCTATAAGCAATACAATAAAGCCTATCATGGCAGGATTAAAAATATTGTGTCCAAGCCCACCATATAAGTGTTTGGCAACAATAATAGCAAAAACTAAGCCAATAAAGATTTTAAAAACACCTATATGGGGAGGCAGGCATATCGCTAGTAAAATAGCTGTTACTAATGCGCTATTATCTTGTAAGGCGAATAAAATATTTTTTTGGCGTACTTTTAAACAAAACGCTTCTAAACCGATAGCAAATAAAATAGCTACTATAATATTACTCAAAATACTTAGTCCAAATAAATAGCTTAATATTAAGATTCCCGGCAATAAAGCAAGAAGTACTTGTAGCATTATTTGTGAAGTTTTAGTTTGTATCATATGGCTTTTAGTTTGACTAGTTCGTTTAATTAGTTGTCTTTATTTTTCTTCTTGTTTTTCGCCAAATTTAAAGCTGACTGTAATAAAGATTGTGTGTTAATCTTTTTTGCTAATTTGTCTGCTTGCGTAATCTTTTCCTGTTGTCGTTTTGTTGCGTGTTCAAAATGAACTTTGGCTGACTCAGCCTTAGTTTTTATATGTTTATTATATTTAATCTCAGTCTTTAGGTTTTTAAAAACAGCAGTAAGTGGTATGTTACTTGGACAAACACTGTCACACAGGCTACATTCTATACAGCTGGATATATAATACTTATCTAATATATCATGATTATTATCTTGAGTGATCTTTTGACCATACCAAAATAATTGCTGGGGTAATAAATTCATTGGGCACACTTGCTCACAAAATCCGCATTTGATACAAGCGCTATAAGCTTTAGTTTTTGACTGTTGGTTAATGTGATTAATACTTATTGCTTGTGTTGTTTTTTCTATTGAGATACTGTCTAAAAAGTCTACGTTTGCCATATGGATAGTATTTTGAGCGTTATATAATATATAACCCATATAGTCGCCGCCAATTCGTATACTTAAATTTTGCTGCCACTTATCAATATTAAAAGCTTGTAATATAAGACCAAGCGGAGTTCCGATAGGTACTAAATAATTGCCTGGTTTATTAACTAAAGTTCCATTAATGGTCACAATACGATTAATCACTGGTTGCTGATGATTAATCGCTTGTTCAATACTAAAAACTGTAGCTATATTCAAACAAATAATACCATGCTCAGAGCTATGTTTTTTTGCTGATAGCTCTTGTTTGGTTATCATCTTAATTAAAGTTTTGCTGTACCCGTTAGGGTAGCCGCCGTCTAAAACGTTTATAAAAATATTATTAGATATATTATTTTTTTGATAATTTTGTAAACTATTTTTTAATAGCTCGATAGATTCTGTATAATCTTGTTTAATAGCAATAATTATTTTTTTTGGGTTAACTAGTTTATTTAATATATTAAGCCCGTCAATAATATTATTACTATATTCGGCAATCAGGCTATTATCAACATTGATCGGTGATTCGCACTCCATGGCGTTAATTATAATAGTCTCAATGTTTGGTGTTTGTAATTTTTTATGGGTAGGGAACCCGGCGCCACCAAGACCAATGATGCCGTAATTGGCGAGCATTGAAGTAAATTGTTCGTCACTCGATAAATCTGGGTTGTGGTTTTTTTCTAAGGTGTCTATTGACGAGTCACTTTCAATTTCAATACCCAGTACTTTAGTAATTTTATTCAGATCGCCTAGAGATTGTAGCGTAGGAAAATAATCTATCCTGGTAACAAGACCATCAATAGGTGAGTGCAATGCGACGCTATAATCATTATCAGGTAGAACTTTAGTTAAAGCTTGGTTTTTATAAACACGATCTCCTGGTGTAACTAATAAATCCCCCATCTGGGTATAATTAGCATCCAGTGACAAAATAACTTTGTTGACACTGCATGGTAAATTTTTTAATTCGGAGTTTATCATGTTATTTATAAGAATATTTAACAGGCACCGGTCGTTCAACCATACTTATGCAGTTCATCGGGCAAGGTGGAATACAGAGATCACAACCGGTACATTGATCAGTAATTACAGTATGCATTAATTTATTGGCACCTACGATAGCATCAACTGGGCAGGCTTTAATACACAGTAAACAGCCTATGCATTCAGCTTCGTTAATTTTGGCAACTTTTGGTGTATTATTAGCGATAGGCAAGTCTTCAGCTAAAGCTTTATTAGGTAAATTCAACAGTTCTGCTAAGTTATCTATAGTTTGTTGCCCGCCTGGTGGGCAGCGGTTAATATCTGCCTCGTTTTTACTGATTGCAGTTGCATACGGCTTACAACCAGGGTAGCCACACTGTGCGCATTGAGTCTGCGGCAACAGATTATTGATTTTTTCTATTATTGGGTCGTCAGAGCTTTTGAAGTTTTTCTGAATTAATAGAATCAAATAGCTAACCAAGCTGATTAGGCACAATATGATTAATAAGGGGACTGCTTGGCTGAACATATAATTATCTAAAACATACTTTGGGCTATTGTACCTATTTTTTTAAAATAACTGAATATTTTCTCTAATATCAAATAATACTCTCGTATATATCAATAGATTGCGTTATTATTGTAAACTCTAAAGTTTAAAAGGGGGTTGATATATCCCAAAACTAGGATATAATAAATATGAGCAAGTTAAAAAATTTAATTTGGTTGGGGGATTCCCTTAAAAATATAAGAGAGTTCCCAGAGGAAGTGAAAAAAGAAATAGGTTATGCTTTGTACCTAATTCAAAATGGAAAAACGCCTCCCAGCGTAAAGCCATTTAAAGGCGTGAAGCTATTATCTATGGAAATAGTAACAAACTTTAATAAAGGTACGTATAGAACAGTCTATAGTATCAAAATAGATGAGGTTGTTTATATTTTGCATTGCTTTCAAAAGAAATCTAAATCAGGGATAAAAACACCCAAAGAAGATGTAGAGTTAATAAAGAAAAGAATACAAGATGCTATACAATTATCAAGATCAAGCCAATAGGGAGCAAGAGATGAAAAATGCAAAGATTGAGTACACCAAAAGTACCGGGAATATTTTTGAGGATCTTGGTTTTTCTGATAGTAAAGAAAGACTCGCTAAATCTCAGTTAGCGATGAAAATTAATGATCTTATAGAAAAAAGAGATCTTACTCAAAAACAAAGTGCTGACATACTTCATGTCAATCAGCCTAAAATTTCAGCATTAATTAATGGGCGTTTAGATGGCTTTTCGATAGAGAGGCTTATGTATTTTCTTAACCTGCTTAATCAAGATGTGGAAATTGTAGTGAAACCAAGTAAAAGGTCGACACGCGGTCGGATCACCGTTTGTGTAGTCGATAAGAAAAAAGCAGCAGGCTAAAATAGCAGCTGATATTGCTAGTTTCCTATTTGTTCTCTAAAATAAAAAATAAAGAACAAAAAGGAAACATCAGGTGAGCAAATATTGGCAGCGCGCTATTATGCTAGTCGACTTAAATGCTTTTTTTGCTAGCATAGAGCAATTAGATTTTCCGGAGTTGAGGGGTAAACCGGTTGGCGTGATCAATGGAGAAAAAGGGACATGTTTTATTACTTGTTCTTATGAAGCTAGAAGGATGGGTGTGCATACCGGTATGCGATTACGTGAAGCACAAAAACTTTGTCCTGATATCATTGCCAGACCCTCTCGTCCCCATCGTTATGCACAAATGTCAGAAAAAATTATGACAGCACTGTCTGCTATTACACCAGATATGGAGGTTGTTTCAGTAGATGAAGCTTTTTTAGACGTCACGCACTGTCAAAGACTACATGGCAGTCCACTTACCATGGCTAAAATGGCTAAACAAATAGTTTATGATGCGACCGGTGGTTTGCTTTGTAGCGTCGGAGTAAGTGGCGATAAAACAACTGCTAAGTATGCAGCAGGTTTAAAAAAGCCCAATGGTCTGACTATTATTCACCCTTCGCGTTCAAGAGACGTACTAGCTAAAGTTCCAGTGACGGATCTTTGTGGCATAGCGCAAGGAATTGGTAATTTTTTAGCCAAACATGGAGTAGTCTTATGTGGTGATATGATAAAAATTCCTAAATCAGTCTTAACCAAACGTTTTGGCCCATGGGGTGATCGTATCTGGTATATGGCACAAGGATTAGATCCTTTGCCAGTCAAACAGCATGATGCACCACCAAAGTCAGTCGGGCATGGTAAAGTGTTACCACCGCAAACCAAAGATAAAGCAACGTTATTAATTTATTTTCGACATATGGCAGAAAAAGTAGGGAGAAGATTACGCAGAAATCATTTAGAAGCTAAAAAATATTATATTGGCATTAAAATTACAGATAATTATGAGTTTTACTCTATAGCAGATAAGTTTAATTTAGCGCGTGCCGGTAATGATGGTTCGGAAATATATAAACTCTGTGAGTTTTTCTTAGCAAACTATTGGGCAGGGCAGGGAGTGTCGCATGTGCAAATTACGGCATTAGATCCCAGTCCTATCAATATACAAGAAGATTTATTTACTCATGTTGATGCTAAAAAACAAAATCTTAACCAGGTAATTGATAAGATTAATAGACGTTATGGTGAGTTTGTAGTATTGCCTGCGACGTTATTAGATCGTAGTGAAATGCCAAATGTTATTGCTTTCAATTGGAATCCTAAAGGTATTAGAAATTCAATTGTTTAAATTCTAAACCCACTAAATCCCATAAAACCTAAAGCAATCAATCCCATAGTAATCATCGCAATGCTGCTACCTTGAAAGTTTTTTGGAATATCTGCTACTTGTAGTTGTTCGCGAATAGCGCTAAAAGCTATGAGAACTAAAGTAAAGCCACTGGCTGCCCCAAGGCCGTAAACTATAGTCTCGGTTAAATTATGCTGCTCACGGATATTAAATAATGCGACGCCTAATACAGAGCAATTAGTGGTTATTAATGGTAAAAATATACCTAAGTTGCGTTGTAATAAAGGGCTTTTAGCTTTAATAATAATTTCAGCAATCTGTACAATAGCGGCGATCACAAAAATAAAGGTGATTACATCAAGCCACTGTAAACTAAACGGCTCAAGAATAGTAAAATATATCAAGTAACTTATAATACAGCTAATAGTCAAAACAAAAAAAGTAGCAAGCCCTAAACCTAAAGCTGAACGAAATTGTTTAGAAACACCAAAGACAGGGCATAATCCTAAAAATTTTGCTAAAACAAAATTATTAATAAAAATGCTATTAATAAATAATAGAATTAATTGCTTCATTGTTTTGTTATTTTATCGAGCTTATCTACGAGCTGTAAGCTGCCAGCTAATAAAGCATCACCATAATGTAATGGTTGTTTTACATCATTAAATTTAAGAACGATGTTATCAGAAGTGTATGTTTTTATAAGAGAGCCATTGTTGTGAATATTGATAGTTGGTTTTTCAAAAATAACGTCTCCGAGCAGAAACTTTGTGCCATTATAATTTAAAGGCGTGGATGCTTGTTTAGCAGAAGTAAGAATACTCAATGGCGAAAAGCTAGGCCCTGGCGATAATTTGAGGATCAAGTTATCTAATGTTTTGTGAAGATTAGTTGCTTTATGAGCATTGACTTCATAGTTGATAACTGACTTTTTTATAATAATAGATGTGATAGCAATTAAAGGGATTTTAGGATCAGAGCTATAAGCTATGTTAATTTTTATTTCTGGGGAATAAAATACAAATTTGCTATTAAAGCCAGTAGGGTTATTGATAGTTAGATCAAAAATATTATTACTATCGCCATATACACTAGTGACAACATGATCGATAGAGACCCCTTGGTTAATAAGCGAGTTGTTAGTGCTGACAAAGAGCTTCTTAGCATTGTTCTGTATGGTAGAAATAGTAGACCGTGAGTATGCGTACATAAGTATGTAAACAATAACAAACCCAATTAAAATTTTTTTAAGAATAGGGTGTTTTGATTTCTTAACAGTGGTTGTTTCAGTTGTTTCGTTCTGAGTCATAATTACTATTAACCATATTTATCTCTTGCTATTATTATACAATAATATAGCATGCATGAAATTGAAATATATTTTAAAATTATAATATTTTAGTGGGGAGAATATGTCGATAAAGTCTGATAAGTGGATTAGAAGAATGGCTGAACATGGGATGATTTCACCTTTTGAGCCAGGCCAGGTTCGTCAGAATGATGCAAAGGGCAAGATTATTTCCTATGGGACATCAAGTTATGGCTATGATGTGCGTTGTGCTAATGAATTCAAAATATTTACTAATATAAACTCGGCTGTTGTTGATCCAAAAAAGTTTGATGCTACCAGTTTTGTCGATGTATGCTCTGATGTATGTATTATTCCACCTAATTCTTTTGCTTTGGCTCGAACTGTAGAGTACTTCCGCATTCCTAGGAATGTTTTAACGATTTGTTTAGGTAAGTCTACTTATGCACGTTGTGGCATAATAGTTAATGTAACGCCTCTTGAACCAGAGTGGGAAGGACACGTAACTCTAGAGTTTTCTAACACCACGCCGTTGCCAGCTAAAATTTATGCTAATGAGGGTGTAGCCCAAATGTTATTTCTAGAATCTGATGAAGTCTGTGATGTCTCTTATGCTGATCGTAACGGTAAGTATCAAGGGCAACGTGGCGTTACTTTGCCATTGGCTTAATTAAGTGAGTCTGGGGCTCATCAAAGCCCCTTGACGGGTATTTAGTTACATACTTTTCTTCCCCTTTAGGGGAAGTGGTTGATGTCAACGTTGCACCAACTAAACATCCCGACCCAGCCTGATTTCTTCTTATAATATTATCTTACAAGCCCCCATAAAAAAATATTATAAGCCAGATTAAATTATATCTATCACTCAAATTAATTTGAATTCTAACTGTCTTCATTTATACTTAAATTAATAATCTTACTTACTAAGATTTGGAGACAGTCATGAATAATAATAATAATAGAGACAAAGTCGTATTTGTATGGGTTATCGTAGCTTTATTGATCTCTGCTTCGATGGCCTTTGCTAGAACATTTAAGCAAGTTCAAACTCAGCAAGATATTGAGAGAGCTCAACAAGAATTAGATTTCCCTGTTTTAGAACATTGGCCAGCTGGTAGGGGGGAAGATTCGGTGTGGGTTAACCCTGATCAAGATATCAATGTATTAGGTAATAAAGTGTCATTTGATACACCAAACTACAAAGTCAGCCTTGATTCCGAAGATGCTCTCGAAAACAAAGCTGGACTAAAACAACCACAGAAAAACGTAGGTCAAATGGATTTACTTAGTTGGTAAAGCTATTTAAACCAATATTTATTACATATCAATTCTTCCTATACCAAAAGACATAGAGGCTTCAGCTGTGACGTTTTGGGGCTGGTTAGCTTCCGGGCGTCGTGCTAGATATGTTAAAGCCTTTTTCTTGGCTACGCCTGTAGTAGGATTTATTATACTAGTTACGATTGCAGTAGCCACACACGCGACAAAAAGATAGGTGCTTAATTTTTTAATGTAGGGATCTAATAGATCTAAAGGCATCGATTCTATAGTAGATGTTGCTTTAGGTAACAACCACGGAAGACCCAATTGTAAATATTCTGGGCATAGTGCTTTATCAGTAGAGCTAGCGTTACTAATGAACGCTTCACAAAGGGCTGCAATAGTGGTGTTTAGGTTATCGCTGCCAAAATAATGGTTCAGAGTATCAACGCCTGTTGCTTTTAAGCGATTACCTATAGGATCATGTAGCGCCTTATACATTAAATAAGCCATCAGACCGAGGGTCAGAGCATTATCAGTTGCAAATTTTGTTATATTGACGCCTATCCGAGGTAGTGCTGGTGCGATTAGTGATTCTTTAGGGAGCAGCGGTTGACGTGCTTCCGAACTTTGAGGACTCTCAGCTCTAGAGTACAGCATATTAAAATCTCCTTATTTATATGATATCCGTATATAATACAGGGCAATTATATAGATAAAGTTAAAAATATCAATATATTACAGTACATTATAATAAGTTTGAAGTGTAGGTATCTATGAGATATGATCAGCGAGATATGATCAGCTGGTTTAATTTTAGTTGATTATAAGTTTATTATAAGTTTAATTTTAAGGGCATTATGATAGAAGAAACGTTTTTAATATGGTCGCAAAAAGATAAAAAAGACATGGGGGTTCCGGAGAATCGGGTGAGTTGGCGTGAACAACGTACTAGAGAGATGATAGGCGTTATGAGAACTAGTTTCTTACAACATGCCATTGGTCAAGTTGCAACGCAAGTTACAAAACCTGCTGAGCTTGCAGAGTCTACTACTGTTTTATACTGCCCTGTGCACAAATACAGTCATAGCTAGCATAGCTGACATAGCTAAAAGTCTGAGCCGTATAAGTTATATTTTTGCCGAACGTTAGGGTATAATGTTATATCGTAATAGATTAGGAAATAAAACTATGATGAGACTACTAACATGGTTTCTTATCACTTTGACTCTTTTGGGTTACACAGTATATCTACAGGCAGCTGAGTTAAATAGCTACAGTGCTTCTGTGGCTATAGACAGTAAGACAGCAGCTGATAACCCAGAAGTTTTAAAACAGGGTTTATTGCAGGTTTTAACTAATGTAAGCGGCAATACCGAACTTGATAAATTACCTGCGATTCAGCAAGCGTTAAAAACTCCTGAAAGCTATTTGCTAAAATATACTGTACAAATTGTTGAGCCAGCCCAAAAAATTTCTTTGCAGACGTATGCTCCTGGTCGAATTGAGAGTCTGTTAAAGTCTGCAGGACTGAATACAGCACAAACAGAAGTTGTTAAGGAAGCAGTAAATATTATAGTACGAGGAGTTAATAGCTTAAGCGAGTACGCGTCATTACAAGAATACTTAGAAGGTTTAAACGTAGTTAAAAACTTAAAATTAACCAAACTTAAAGGTGATGTGTTGCGGTTATCGTTTAATATTAAAAGCAGCCGAGCAGATTTATTAAATATATTCAGCCAAGATAATAAATTAATATTAGAAAATCAAAACAATCTTAATAGTTTTGGCCCAATTGATGGTGAGCCATTGCAGTTTAGGTGGAACACGTGAGCTATAGAATTATTCCCAATATTTTGACTATTTTAAGAATTCTCTTAGTTATTCCTTGCGCATATTTTTTTTACACGGAATCCTATCAACTATCGATTGGCATTTTTGTGCTAGCATCTGCAACTGATTGTATCGATGGTTTTTTAGCTCGCAGATTAGCTTGCCAAACTGAGCTAGGTGCAATTATAGATCCGCTGGCAGATAAGTTTTTAATCATATCGTTATTTATTGTTATTGCATGGAAAAATTATTTACCATTATGGTTCAGCATTATTATTATTGGTAGAGAATTTATCCTGTTAAGCGGCGCTGCTTATTATAGACTCAAATTTGGCCCTGTAGTTTTCGTCCCTACTATGATCAGTAAAATTAATACAGGGTTACTTTTATTTTTGTTATTAATAACATTGTTAGAAGCCATGTTGGGATCAAATGTTATGTTTAGCGCGATTAAATATTATTCAATTATTTTAATTCTTATTACTAGCATCTATAGTGGTTTAGATTATATTTATAAATGGAGTTATCGGGTTAAAGATTCTTTCGATTCTTTAGCCAAGCATCAATAATTTAATTAATAATCCAAAGGGTAAACGTGCAACAATTAGATTTAATAGATTTGGGCATCAAGCCAATTATTAAACATACATTTGATAACTATATTGTTGCCAATCATAACCAACAAGTTGTAGCTCACTTAAAATTTATCTTAAATCAAACAGGCCATCTAGGCTCGAACTATCTTTATCTCTGGGGGCAATCGGGGGTGGGGAAGACTCATTTGTTACAAGCCGTTTGTGAAGAAGCTATTAGTAAATATAATTTATCAGCAAGCTATTTTAGTTTTAAATACTTAACTAATAATCTATCAAATTTTGATTTATCAGCTGTGCTTGATGATTTAGAAATGCAAGATGTAATATGCTTGGATGATTTAAATTTGATTGCTAACCATAATGACTGGGAGGAGCAGCTTTTTGGTTTCTATAATCGTATTAAAGACGCTAATAAAAACTTGATAATTGCTAGTACTTGCTCAGTTAATAGCATAAGCGTTAATCTGCAAGATTTGAAATCAAGATTAGCCTCAGGCGTTAGTTATCATATTAAAACTTTAGATGATCAAGATAAAATGGATCTCTTGACGATCAGAGCCTTTGAACGAGGAATTACTTTAAGCAATGATGTTGCTGAATATTTAATTACGCATGGTCAACGTGATATCGTTGGTTTATTTGAAATGTTGGATAAACTAGATAGGGCCTCCATGCGGCAAAAACGGAAGTTGACGATACCTTTTGTCAAAGAGGTTTTGTTTGATTGAAAAGTCTATTATCTAAAAAATAAACTATAATTTATTAAAGCATAATTAGACTTAAATTAAGTAATATATGAAAGCAATCAAACTATGGGTTTACAATGTCGTCCGTGATGATGATACGAATAATCTAGCCGGTAATATTTTTGATTATGTAATTATTACCATAATCATCATTAACGTTCTACTTGTTATCCTTGATACATTTGATCTCCCGTTATGGTTACAAGTTATTTCTAGAGATATAGAAATAATTTCAGTAATAATTTTTACTATTGAATATCTTGCAAGGTTGTGGACAGCCACCTATTTATATCCTCAAGAAAAGCCTTACAAAGCCCGTATCAAATACATGTTAACTTTTATGGCAATAATTGATCTATTAGCCATTTTGCCATTCTATCTACCATATATTATTCCAATGGACTTACGAGTACTCCGTACTTTACGAATTATAAGACTATTACGACTATTCAAATTGAACCGTTATACTGACGCGCTTTTGACGATAGGAGCAGTTTTTCAGAAGAAAGGCAGCCAGCTACTTTCGTCAATATTTGTTGTATCTCTGCTCATGATTATTGCATCAGTCTTAATGTACAATTTTGAAAGTGAAGCCCAACCAGATAAATTCAGTAATGCTTTTTCCGGCCTTTGGTGGGCGGTCGCTACAGTTACCACAGTTGGTTATGGTGATATCTATCCTGTTACTGTCATAGGCAAGATATTAAGCGGTATCATAGCTCTTTTAGGTATTGGCCTGGTAGCTGTGCCAACGGGCATTATTAGTGCCGGCTTTATAGAAACTATTACGGAAGAAGAAGCACAATCAAATGTAGCTTCAAATGTGAGTCATGCAGATGAGATGATGAAGTTTAAGCAGCTTTTGGATAATGGTGCTATAACAGTAGAAGAGTATCAACAGATTAAAACCAAGCTAATTAATTCGATTAAATAAATATAGAGATGGCAGGGGGGGGTTACTCAGCCATAAGTGGACATAATAAGTCGGGCTGCATGTACGGCTGTCTTTGGTTATTATAATTAATGCTTTCAATAAGCGCGGTGTATTCAGGCTGATCTAAATCAAGAATAGTGTTTAATAGTTGTTGTTTCCATTCAAAAGAAATTTGATTATGGTAAATATTTAAGAAACAACAGGCTCCGCCAATGCTAGATAAAATAAGATCCTGAAGCTGGTCTAAGTTGTTATTTATATTTTTATTTAGATCTGAACAGTCTAAAAAATCTAAAAAATCTAAGATATTGATGTTTTTTTTAGAGATAGAGTTGATAATAGCTTGATAAGTTTTTATAAATAAATTTAAATTAATAATAAATCCAGCATAATATATTTTTAAAAAGCTAGAGCAGGAGTTTACGCCTGCTTGATCATTTTTGGCGGCAGCTTTTGCCAAAACAAGAAGTATAGAGCTACGATCATTTTGCATCATCATTATCATCTCTGAGCAAATATTTACAAATTGATTAATGCAGTACAGCTCAGAATTATATTTTAGTTTACTAAGACAGCAGTGTAAGCTATTTATAGTCTGAGTTAAATAATTGTCTAGTAGGCGATCTAATTTGGGTAATGATGTATTCACTATAACTTAGTCCAGATCTAATAAATAAAAAATAATGACGTATATATATTAAATATTAGTTCATGCTGGATGTAAATGGTAATGATTATCATTTACGTTGGTTTGATCATTTGTCGTCTTTAACTGACCTTAACTGGGTTGTGTATTGAATTTTTGCCAGGTTATATGTATTTCACACTCATGGTCGTTGTTGTGCTGACATTTAGTCTCAGTAATGGTTGCTTCATCTTGATAATGATCAATAGTTTGCTGCGCAAGGAATTTATAAAGCTTGCATAGTTTGTTTTGTGAGCGATAATGAGTAACCATCCTGTTTTCAAGATCATAAGTCTCAATTAAAAATTTATCTTCTATAGATTTGCGATCTTCTTTATTACTAACACTGGCTGCAAAACTGCTATGGACCTGCGGTTGCCTCATTAAAAATTGATAAGAGTTTTTTGACATCTTGAACCAAACAGGAAAGACACTTTTAGCATAATTAAAAAACTCTTCAGCATATAATTTAAGGGCAGTGGCGTCATCAACTTTTAGGACTTCCATAGTCGCAACTAACAAACGATTCCATTCGTCATCGGAGTAAACCGTATCAATTCTAAAATTATGATCCTCTGGCACTCCGGCTTTTTTTAGTACTGCTGCGACTGTATCTTCACCGCCAACTCTCATTAAAAGATTCATTAAAACTTTTTGGATTATCCCGACCATGTTGTTCTTTCCTAATTAAAATTATCAGAATCTTGCGTATAGTATAGATTATAATTGATATCTTATAGTAATGAACAAGTACTTTTGGTATAAAACCCTAATTATAAAAGTTTGCTAGCGATTTGTGCTAATCTTTTGCCTTGTGCAAAGCACAAGTCTTGCTCTTCTTTTGAGAGAGCTTTACCCATTGATCCAGCCATATGTGAACAACCGTAAGGGGTGCCACCCGTCTGTGTGTTATTAAGCGCAGGTTCAGAGTAGGGCAGGCCAACAATCATCATACCTTGATGGATTAGAGGCAGCATCATAGATAACAAAGTAGTTTCTTGCCCGCCATGTAAGCTCGATGTAGAAGTAAACACACATGCCGGTTTATTAATTAATTTACCTGCAAGCCATAATTTTGAGGTTGAATCTAAAAAATATTTGAGAGGGGCGGCCATATTACCAAATCTAGTTGGGCTACCTAGAGCAAGACCCGCGCAATTGGCGAGTTCTTCTAAGGTAACAAAAGGTGCGCCATGCTCTGGTACAGTAGATTCTAATTGTTCGGTAGTAGCTGAAACACTAGGCACTGTGCGAATGACCGCAGATATATTTTCTATGCTATTTACGCCACGTGCGATCAAATCAGCCATGTTCTTAGTTGAGCCTGTGCTACTATAATATAAAATTAATATGTATGGAGTATTACTCATTTGTTTAGATAAATATGATATATTAAATAATAAGTGATTATTGTACATAATCTTGAGAGTTTGGTAAATTGAAAAACGTATTAAAACGAGTAGCAGCGCCTGCTCAATCGCTGAAAGAATTTCTGACTTATTTAGTAAATAAAATAGTACAAGACAGGTGCTTTGAAAGTGCATCAGCACTTAGTTACACGACCTTATTGTCTATAGTGCCGTTTATGGCGGTCAGTTTTTATATTGCTCAACGCATGCCTTTTTTTACTGATGCTTGGAGTGATGCTGAACAATATATTTTTAGTAATTTTGTACCGGCGACGGGCACAGAGATTAGACTCTACCTCTTAGATTTTGTCAGCCATGCTGGTCAATTAAGTTTGTATGGGTCAGTATTCTTATTTATTTCAGCGCTTACCCTGCTTTATACTATTGAGATGACTTTCAACCGTGTTTGGCAGGTGCAGACTTATAGATCGTTATTAGCTAGTTTTTGCTTATATTGCGTTTTATTAATAAGCACGCCGCCGCTTATGGGGGTTAGTTTTCTGGTGAGCACTTATTTATGGGTAGCTTTAGATTTCTTTCAGTTTATTAATACGAGTTATTTTTTAAAATTTTTGCCCTTAATGTTAACTTGGGGTGCTTTTACATTACTCTACGTGGCGATGCCAAATTGTAAGGTAGTTAAAACACATGCTTTATTAGGTGGTCTCATTGCAGCTTTGTTATTTGAAACAGCAAAGTTTTTCTTTGCCTTATACGTTGCCAGTATGAACGCTAATATGCTGATATATGGCGCGTTTGCTATTATACCTATCTTTTTGTGTTGGCTGTATATTTCTTGGTTAATTGTGCTATTTGGTGCTGAGTTTATCTGTTCACTGAGTCTTTATCGAGCAAAGGCATCGATGTAACAAATCCAGCCCAACCCATTAAATTTTTTGAAAAAAGCCAATAAATTTTGCATTCAAGGTGATAGCATCTATAATTTAATACATAGGACTGATAAACAGGGATTATTTCATTTTTAAAAATATAATATGCACAAAATAATATTATTGTTAGCTTTATTTCTAATGCAGTCGGCTTTTGCTATTGAATCGCCGGAAGCTTTTTTAGGTATAACCGCTTCAGAAGAAGACTATAAAGCTGAAGCTAGGGATATTGAGCATAAAACCTCAGGCGTGTATTACGAAAATAATACTAAACGATTATTCAAAAAAATGAATTATAAATTTAAAACAGGTAGTTTACGAAATAATATAACTGCCTTAATTCATGGCTCAGGTTATAAACTTCACTGGAATCTAGATACGGATTATGATGTGCCTGCAGAATTTACAATTAGAAACAAAAACGTTCCGGAAATCGTGGCAGAGGCAACTTCACATTTGCCAGTAAAGACAATGTTTTATACTAAGAATCGTATGGTTACTATGATGCCGATGTATGATAAAAAAGAGTCTGATTACTCGAATGAGTATACAGTAGATACCCGCAGATAGTAAGGAGATAGTCAAAGGATTGCTATGATCAAAAATCGAAAATGGATCTTCGTACTGTTATATATATTTTCTGCAGCTATTTTATTGATTAGCTGTTCTTCTTCAACTTATCTAGAAGCCGAGAGTGCTGTTTCAAAACGAGTAAAATCTACTAGATCACTGCTCGCTCCTGCCCATGTTGTCGTAACCGATGATGCTTATATAGACAGTAAACCTATTTTTACTGAGTTTTATCCAAATTGGACGGCGCGAGAAGTGAGCGTTGATTTAAATGGCAATACTGTTCGTTTAAAAGCTTTAATGTCAGAATTATTTAAAGCTAGTGGTGATGTGCGAGTTACTTATCAAGAAGGTATTGAAGATGTTGATATCAAAGATATTGTATTAAATGGCAGGCTCTATGAAGCTCTTAATGAAATTAGTAAACATATTAACTATCATTTTATTATTAAAGATAATACATTAACTTGGACGCCAAGAAAAACAAAAATTTTCCAATTAGGTATTCTGCCAGGTGAGGTAGATTACATGATGGGTGGTGCTACCAATACTTCTTCAACAGGTTTTGGTGCTATTGTGGGTTCAGGAATTAAAGGCGGCGAGGTTACTTACAAAAACTCTGCAGGTGGCTCTGTATGGGAGACGCTGACTAAAACTTTGGATAAATTAATCTCAAAACCTGATGGTAGTTACGTTATCAATAAAGATGCATCAGTGGTAACTGTTATCGACCGACCAAATAATATGGATGCTATTCAGGATTACATTAAGAAATTTAATGATTACCATATGCAACAAGTTGGGGTTAAAATTCAAGTTCTAGAAGTTGAACTTAACGACGAGCATAAACGTGGTATTGATTGGGAGCTTATTCGTACAACTCTTAATTCTAAAACAAACTTAGCTATGAATTTCACCAGAAATCTTTCCCCATTGGCATCTGTTACAACCGATGATGGTGGTAGCTTTACTTATACTTCTTTAGATGGCAAGTACAATGGTTCAAAGGCTATCGTTCAGTATTTAGAACAACAAGGTAATTTATCAGTACTATCAGAACCAAGATTTACAGTGCTGAATAACCAGGTTGCGGAAATTAAAATTACTAATGATCAAGGTTATGTTAAATCTCGTACAGATACGCTTACTAGTTTGGGTACTTCACAGGTTTCTTTAGAGCCAGGTAGTATCAAAACAGGGTTCTCGTTATATATAGTACCGACAATTTTCGATGATTCGGCGGTATTGTTACAGATTACAACTTCGATATCGCGTAGAACGGCTTTGGAATCTTTTAAAACGGACAGCAGTTCTACTATTAATGACTTACAATTGCCGACAATAAGTGATCGTCGATTCACACAGCGTAGTGTTATACCTAATAACAGCACATTAGTCTTAACTGGCTTTAAATCGATAGAAAACTCAACTGGAGACTTAACGCCATTTAAAGTCAACTTATTAGGTGGCCAAGGCGCTACTAATAAGTCAACTGAAATAGTTATCTTGATAACGCCTGTTATTATCAGAGGCTAGAAAGAGCTTTAATTAAAAGCTAGTAGTTTTATTAAATAAAATTTGTTATCATTGACGCAGTGGTGACTAGGCTTGTCTCCTCGCAATGTAATATTATAAACCCCGCCAGGCCCGGAAGGGAGCAACGGTAGTAATAGAGCATGTGCCGAGATCGGATGGGTTTAGTTATCACCTTAATCTTATCCCTTTGCTTTTCACACTATACTCACGAATGGACCTCCAATATTATGAGTTATCAAGTATTTGCGATTAAAACTAGGCCGCAAAGTTTTTCTGAAGTCATTGGGCAAGAGCCTATTGTTAGTGCCTTGCAGCATGCTTTGCTTAAAAATAAACTCCACCATGCCTATTTATTTACGGGCACAAGGGGAGTAGGTAAAACTACTATAGCTAGAATAATTGCCAAGGCGTTGAATTGCCTAACCAGGGAGGCTCAGCAAAGTTTTGAGCCTTGTAATCAGTGTGAAAATTGTATCAGTATTGCCGCCGGCAATTTTCCTGATTTAATAGAAATCGATGCTGCTTCTAAAACTAAGGTAGAAGATACCAGGGCTTTATTAGATACAGTTATTTATGCGCCTACACAGGGTAAATATAAAATATACCTGATTGATGAAGTGCATATGTTGTCAACGCATAGTTTTAATGCATTATTAAAGACTTTAGAAGAGCCGCCCCCTTATGTAAAATTTTTATTTGCAACGACCAATCCAGATAAGATTCCTGCGACCATTGTCTCGCGCTGTTTACAGTTTATGTTAAAGTGGGTTAATCATGAGAGATTAGCTGAGCATATTGAAAATATTTTACAAAAAGAACATATTAAATATGATTTATCAGCTGTTGATCTAATAGCACAAGCAGCTAATGGTAGCGTGCGTGATGCCTTAAGTTTATTAGAACAGGCAGTTGCTATTGGTGCTGGTGAGGTTACTTACGGTCGGACTCTTGCGATGTTAGGTCGCAGTTCTAGTTTAGAAATTGTTGCCATACTGGATAATATTGTTAATAAAGATAGTCACGCTTTAATTAATCAAGTTAATAATATGGTAATGACCGGTGTTGATTTCAGTCAATTATTAACGCAGTTGATTGGTGTATTACATCAACTTGCAGTGTTTCAACAAGCACCAGAATTAGCAACAGAGTTAGGTTTAAATCGTGAACTCGGAGATAATCTCAATAGATTAGCATCATTAATAACACCCGAAGATGTGCAGATATATTATCAAATTGCTTTATTAGCTAAACGTGATTTGCCATATAGCCCGCAACCTAAACTTAGCGTAGAGATGGCACTGATTCGCATGTTAAAGTTTGTGCCTTATGTTGCACAAACTGCTTCAGTATCTTCTGCACCTAGTATTGTACAGCGAACATTTTCTGCACCTATAAATAATTCTTCGGCTGGTTTAAGCTTGCCAAATGCACCTAGCCCAGCTATTCAAGCTATTCAAGCTGTCCAAGCTGCTCCAGTTAGCGTAGCTAGTCCAGCTGTAACAGCACCTGTTAATAATTGGGCTGATCTGATTAATAAATTAGATCTTAAAGCCATTAGCCTGCAATTAATTAAAAATTGTGAATTTG
Organism: uncultured Gammaproteobacteria bacterium; assembly: GCA_964387745.1. Classification (GTDB taxonomy): domain Bacteria; phylum Pseudomonadota; class Gammaproteobacteria; order JAGOUU01; family JAGOUU01; genus JAGOUU01. Next base: position 50,193 of record CAYLXL010000005.1, read on the forward strand.
TTAATTTAACTCATGATGAATTAGTTTTAAATCTTGATCAAAAATTTGGTAGTTTATTAAGTCCACAGCGTCGCCAAGAGATTGAAGCAAGGCTGCAACATTGTTTGCAGAAGCCATTAAAGTTGACTATCAATGTAGTTAATACGGCAGGAGCTAATACACCAGCAGCGCAAGAACAAGAGAATCAAAAAAAAAAATATGATAATTTAGTTGCAAACCTGCAGAAAGATCCCAATATTAAAGAAATAATGGAAGTTTTTAATGGAGAGTTAAGGTTAGACTCGGTAGAATTAACTGACTGATCAATCGATCAATAATTTAAATAGTAAAAGTAATATTAATATCAATATCAATAGTAAAAGAGGTTGTACCAAATGAAAGGTTTAACAGACTTAATGAAACAAGCGCAAGAAATGCAAAAAAGTATTGAAGCAGCGCAACAAGATCTAGTAGCAAAAGTAGTTATTGGCTCTGCTTTGATGGGTAAAATTAAAGTCTGGGTTAATGGTCGTTACAATTGTTCAAAAGTTGAAATTAGTGATGATTTAATGCAAGAATCTAAATTAGTTATTCAAGATGCAATTGCCGCAGCTTTTAATGACGCAGCTAATAAAATTGAAGAATATTCAAAAACTAAAATGAGTGGTTTAATGGCAGGTATGGACTTACCTAAAGATATGGGTAGTTTGACTTAATATCAATATAGCTAGAGGACCAAAATGTCAGGATACAGCCCGCTAATACGTGAATTAATCGACGCATTACAATGTTTGCCTGGTGTTGGTCCAAAGTCAGCGCAACGGATGGCGCTTTTTCTTTTAGAAAAGAATCGTCAGGGCGGCAAAGCGATTGCTAATAGTTTATTAAAAACTTTAGAACGGATAGGTAATTGTGCTTATTGTCGCACTTTGACTGAAGATAAGATTTGCAGCATTTGTCAAAACCCTCATCGTGATCAAACTTTTTTGTGTATTGTCGAAACCCCAGCAGATATGCTAGCCATTGAAAAAACCTGTAGTTTTAAGGGTAAATATTTTGTTTTACTCGGCAGGTTATCACCGTTAGATGGGATTGGGCCTGATGATTTAGGTTTAGAACAATTGCAGCAAGTTTTAATTAACAGCCAAGTGAATGAAGTTATTCTAGCTACTAATTGGACAGTAGAGGGTGAGGCTACGGCACAGTATTTAACTGATTGGATTAAGACTAAATTTAATAATATTATTGTCACTCGCATTGCACATGGTGTACCTATAGGCGGCGAGTTAGAATATGTTGATGGTGGTACTCTAGCTCAGGCTATCAATCGCCGCAGTCGTACTGAAGATTAATCAAATAAAATTTTATAGAGCAAGTCATGCGTAATGATCAGATTGAACAATATTGTCACAATAAAACATCAGAACCACCAGTGTTATTAAAGAATCTTGAGCTTACCACCAAAAGTGAAATGGAGCTGCCACAAATGCTTTGTGGTAAATTGGAGGGTAGGTTCTTAAAATTACTAGCTCAATTAACTAAAGCCAAAAATATTCTAGAAATAGGTATGTTTACCGGCTATTCAGCGTTATCAATGGCTGAAGCGTTACCGAGTGATGGTGTGTTAATTACTTTGGATATAGATCCCAAAGCTGAAGAAGTTGCCTTGAAATATTTTGCTAAAAGCCCGCATGGTTACAAAATTAAAATTATGATGGGTAAGGCCTCTGAAACTATAGCTAATTTGACTCAAACTTTTGATCTTGTTTTTATTGATGCTGATAAAAAACAATATCCAGAGTACTTTTTAAGTATATTGCCCAAAGTCAGATCCGGAGGGCTAATAGTAGTCGATAATACTTTATCCGATGGCCGCGTACTCGAACCTAGGACTACAGAAAGGGGTAAGTTAATGGATGAGTTTAACTCTATGATTGTTAACTATCCTGGGGTAGAAGTCGTGATGTTGCCGGTCAGGGATGGGATTACCCTAGTCAGGAAATCTTAAGCAGTTTGCTATATAAAATCAACCCGTTATATTCTTGTAACACTTTGATTCTAATAGAGTATTTATATTAAGTAAGTTAATCTTCACTTAATGTTGATATATTACTATAATCCTATAGATAAAAGGTTAAAAAGTTACATTGAGGTGTAGTTATGCCAAGTCCAACCGCCCCAGCCCCTGATCAAAAAAGACTGACTATTAGAGCTATTGAAGTTAAAATTAAACAAGCTGAAGAAGATTTGAAGGCGAAGGCTAAAGAACAAAAGAGAGATATAGATCAACCAAATGAACTAGCTAAAGCAATAGTTTATGGTGTGGCATTAAAACATTTAGCTGCACGGCGAGATACTCCAGCGCTTGATCAAGGAGAGCGCCAACTATTTGAGAAGATCTGTAAGGAGTTGAAAGATAAGAGCAAATTAACTGACGAACTAAAAGAAAATGCTGATAAAATAAACGCTAAACTAGCAGAAGAGGCAGCAGCAGCTGTGGCTGAAGCGGCGCGAGTAGCTAGAGAAGCAGCAGAAAAAAAAGTAGCAGACGACGAAAAAGCTAAAGCAGCTAAACCAGCAGCTAAACCAGCAGCTAAACAAGCAGCTAAATCAGCAGCAGCTGCAGCGGAGGATGACGATCATGATGCATCTAGTGAAGTGGATGAAGATGAAGAACGACATCCGCCGCGAGTACGAAGATCAACTTATCCGGTAGTTACCAAAGGTGACAAGCTTATTTCTGAAATTTTTGCAAAATTTCAAGAGAACAAACAGTCTAAAGACCATAAGCATGAGAAAGAATATAGTAACGAATTAGATCATGCTATTTATTATGCTTTGGCGCAAATCCATGAAGAAAATACTGGACAAGATATTAAATGGAATGATGACGAAGCGACTAATAAAGGCAGACCATCAGGCGGTGGAATTCGCCCTAGAGGCCAGCAAAGACGTGCAGCTTATAAAGAAATAGCAAAGTTTTTAGAGATGGATTTTAATTCTTATAAAGAGGGTGAAGTAACCAATACTGTAAAATTCAGAAAAGAGGCTCTGGAAAAATTTAAAAAAAGATTTCCAGATAAATCTGTTCCTAGTTTAGGTTCGGCTTTAGGTGTTAGTGGTGTTGCAGGTGGTCCAGCTATAAGCTCTGCTGTTTCTACGGGACCCATAGTAGTAGATCGTGCTGGCGTGGCTGGTGGTGCTGGTGGTGGTACAGTTGCAGGCACTGTTCCTGGTGGCGGCGGCGTTGGTGGTGGTAGTACAAGCGCTGCTATTGGTGGCGGCGGTGGTGGTGTCCGTCGTGGCGGCGGTGTTAGTACAAGCGCTGCT
>CAYLXL010000005.1:53511-67070 GCA_964387745.1 uncultured Gammaproteobacteria bacterium
GGTGGAGTAGTAGCAGTAGAGGACGAAGTGAGGTCCAGCTTTAGCAGTAGTTCTGGTGGTGGTGCTGCAGTTGGCGGTGGTGATGGCGTCCGCGTTGGCAGTGATGGATTTGGCGGCAGTGATGATCTAGCTGTGCACGGGGCTCATTCATATATGCCTTCGGCATCAGGGCGCCCAGACACGCCAAGTTACATAGCTCCAACAGTTTCTCCGCCAGCCGTAGCTGCAAGGATAACATCATTTAAGGCGTTAAAAACTGAAGGAGATGGTAATTGTTTATTTCATGCTATTTTTAAAGGATTGGAGCTAGAGGGTTCTAAGAGTGGAATTCCTACAGCTAAACAATTAAGAGCAGCTGCGTGTGAACAGCTACAGTTATGGTTAAATAATGGACAAGAGAAATATGGGGATTTACGATCTGGAGGGGTTACTAAGTTGACTCAAGAATATATTAACGAGATGAAAAAAAATGCAACATTTGCAGGAAACCTTGAGATCGCAGCATTAGTGGAAAAGTATCAGCGACCTGTAGTTATTATAACAACGCCAGACGTACGTGGTAGTGATGCAGAAATACAATTTTCCTCTATAGAAACAGCATATCTTGTCGGAGAGGAGACGAAGATAGGTGAAGCTACTTTCATCCAATATGATAAGGGAGATCCTCAAGGTCATTATTCTGCTGTTCAGCTTCCTGAAGGTGTGACCAAGCAGCAGTTCTATGAGCAGCTAAAAGAAGCACAACAAGCTAATACGCAAAAAGCAGGTTCACAAAAGCCTGCTCCTAGACAATAAGGGGAATAACTCGGACAGTATTACAATAGCGACTTCGGTCGCTTTTTTTATGATCTAAGATTATCAGGACTTACGCAAGTTTTTTGTGAATTGTCATCTAGGTCAAGGCAGCTATGCTGCCGCAGAACCGAGATCTCTTCTATATTAGATTCCGGTTCTGCGCGACTAAAGTCGCTTGACCGGAATGGCAAATCTCTTAAGTTGACGCCATTGCCTTAACATTTACTACAAATCTATTTACAACTCAAATATCATTTTTTTTGCCGAATAATTAAACTTTTTTGATATAGGTATTTATACCCGACTTTTAGGTGACTATTGTTTCGAATCAAATGGAGCTTGTAGATATTAGCTTGCTGAACATTGAAGTAGATTGCTAATACTTTAAAATCGTTTGATTTTAGTTAAAACTCCCAGTATTATAACAGCCAGAATTGATGAGCATAAGTGTTCTAATATGTTTAATTATAGATCAGGATCCACGGGTTTTTTGCTACTGGTCACATGTAGCAGTACAGTAGTCCTAGGAGCTTGCTTAGCACATTTATTAGTAAAATCGCAACATGGTATAGAGGAGAATAAGACGATGCCCAAGCAAAATTCACTAATAAATCCAGTAATAAATCCAGTAATACAACACAGAGCTTGCGAATTTAGGCTTCAAAAGCCTGAGGGATTGATAGGCAAACTCACAAGATTGTTCACGGGATCAGTAGATGAAGAAAAAGAAGCTGTAAATGCTCTGCAAAATGTTATGCAGGAGATATACCAGGGTGAATTAAAGTACTCACAAGATATGCAGGAAGTCGATGAGTTAAGAGTGGGTTTTATTGATGAGCAACATGCAGTTAATACCAGGCTTCACGCAATTGATACAAAACTTCGTGAAAGAATACGCGCTCTACAAGCAGTCTCAACAAATCCAAGTCGTTCAGTAGTTACTTTATCTGATAAAAAAGTTCCTTCATCGGCTACAGAAGTGCGTTCTATTGAAGAATCGCAGGCACAACTTCAGGCATTAAAGGATGAGTGGGATCATTATGAGTTACCTGATCTGAAATTTAAAACATTAAACATACCTGAGATGGTTAGTTATAAAAAACGGCTAGAAGGTGACGTTATTATGCGTAATGAACTCCATAGACGAATATTAATATCAGCTACCGAGCATATAAAACTAATATCAGAATATTATGAAAGGTCTCGTGTAGGAATAGAAGCACACCAGTTATCCAAACCATCTGTCAATCCACGATAATTTTACAAAGGTCAATTATGCGATTATTGAAGAATATTTTAGCTGTTAGTGTTATTGCAATAGCAGTAATTTTTTTATCAGTATTTACTTACGGCGTTGGAGTAGGAGCTTTGGGTTTAACAATAAATCAGGGGATTTGGCTTGCCTCAATTGTCATGAGTATGATTGGATTTTCTGTATCTTATCCTTACCTTAAGGCTTGGCAGCAAAATGCGAGTTTTAACAATTATTCGGATCAAGATAGATTATTGCAGCAAGGAATTCCTGCTAGCATAACACCATCTGTTTTTTTTCCATTGTCTAAATTATTTTGTGGTAAAAATACAAAGCAAGAACTGATCCAGAAAATTAATAAAAGGAGAGAAGAATATTTCAAGGATGAATTAAAATACCACGAGGACATTACAGCGATTGATAAATGCCGCGTAGATTTAATCGAACGTCGCGATGCTGATAATGTCAAGCTGCGTGAAGAACGCGATAGAATAAAACAGTCATTTATGCGGTCATTTGCGGATAAGGTTGAAGGTAGACAACCTTCGCTTCTTGCCAAAACTATACAAGAAAAACAAAAAGAAATTACCCAGGCGCAAGATAAAATAGCAGATTTAGTGGACCTAAGAGATAATATTACAATCTGTACCCTAGAAAATCTTAGTGATCTTTCCGTAGAGAGGTTGGCTATTATCTTAAATGAAGTGGTTTATGCTATATGTCAGCGCCAGGATTTGCATCATGAAATTCTGCAAGAAAAGTACGACTATATGCAATTATTAGAGTTTGCCTACGAAAGCCCAAGGCTGTATGAGCAAGCACCTAAGAAGTTGTTTAATTGAGAGTAAATTCTGAAGAAAAGTACTAACGATAGCTTCATAAATTAAGATTCGTAGCACCTGGGAGTTAATATGGGTTGGTTTTCGAAAGCAAAGAATAAGGTAAAAGAAACAGCTGTGTCTGTTAAAGATACAGCTAAAAAACATATAGTCGCAACTGGTTTAATAATGGGTGGAGCTGTTGCTGCTGGAGCTTTTTTTGGATTGCATTTAATTAATTGGACTATCATCGGAAATTTATTTCTATCTTCCATAGCGGGGTTATTTGCAAGTTTTATAGCACTAAGTTCTTCTGCATTTTTACCTATAGCCTCAGCCTTAGGAGCAATTGCAGCTCTTGTAGTAATAGTTTTAGTAAAAAATGCTAGAATAAGGGAGCTTGAAGAGAACAAGGCCTCTTCTGAACAACTAATTCAGCAACAAGCAGAAGAGATCAAGAAATTAAAAGACGACAGAAAAACGGCTGATAAGATATTAAATTCGAAAGAAATTACAGGCGTGATTGAAAATGCTACGCTTAGAAATGACATCGATACGATGAAAAAAGATATAGAAGGGTTAAGTAAAAAGCAAATCGAAGAAGCGCTCGCTAATAAGGAACAAATAGATAGTATTCTTCAAAAAACTAAACTTCATGAAGATGAAATTAAAGAACTAAAACGAATGATGTTGTTATTTTCTTTAGCTGCTGGAGCGGGCGCTGCAGGAGCCGGAGCTGCTGCAGGCGCAGGAGCTGCTGCAGGCGCAGGCGCTGCTGCAGGCGAAGCAGTAGCTGCTGCTAATGACACACCAGCTAAAAGTGAACAAGGCGTAACACAACGAAAGGCGCATAAATTCAAATAAATTTAAAAACTAAGAATACAATCTAATTGGAGTACTTTGTATGGGAGATTATAATGGATATCGTCGAGTTGAATTAGACTTAGGTTCAGTAGGAGTCGAATTAGACTTCCCTCCGGTTTATCATGATAAATCTCCCATCAAATCGCTACCGCAATTATTTACTGAACAAGATCAAGATATAATTGAATCAAATAGTTCAGTTATTTCCATAACCGCAGATCCGAATAATATTTATAGTATTTTTTCAGAAATGTTGGAGTCTACTGATCATCAAGTTATCATGGATGGTGATTTCAAAGTGGCTGATATAATTATTGAAAATGGCAAAATAATCGTTAAGTCTTATACAGATAAGCAAATAAATTTTTCAAGCGACATTGAAGCTGAAAGCCTATTAATCGAATCTCAAGGACCAGTTTGTTTTACGGGTAAAATTCATGCTGAGCATATGGAATATGCTGTGAAAGCATTAACTTTTACTGGAGACCTTGTTTGTTCAGGTATCATTAATTGTAAAAGCCAGCAAGGAGTCGCTATTTTAGGAGATGTTCGCACTGAAAGCTTGAAAATAGATGCGGCTTATTTACATCAGTCAGGAGTTGTTCGGGCTGAGAATTATTCAATAATTACCCAGGCAGTTAAGCAAACTGATAGCGCCAAGACAGCTGCAAATAACTTCTCAGTGGTTACAGAACAATGCGAGTTATACGGTGATCTTACGGTCGATAACGGTAAATGCTTTATTACAGCCAATAGTTTGTGGCTGGGAGACGGTTATACTCAAAACCTCATCAGCTTAACATCCGAACATTATATTCATACAAATTATTGTAAATTAAGCAACGCTGCTCAATTGGATTTAGGCCAGGAATCTGCGCCTAGTAAAAACAATCGATTTATAATCGATGATGTTTTTGCTTTAGATAAAGATACGTTTTGTGATTTGCGCAGCACAAACATTTCAGCTAAAACTATGGTTACCAAAGGAACGCTAACTACAGATGATACTGCTATAGACGTAGAGGAAATACATCAATCAGGTGCCGTAGACTCCAAGAAAACGAAATTTAATATAAGCGAAGAATTTAATCAAAGTATACAATCAAAAACAGCTATTGATTCTTCTGAATTCACTTGCAAGAGATCCAGAATTCACGGGGATTTTTCTCTAGAAGACACTGCTTTTACAGGTCAAGAATTTGATATTTTTTCTGGAAATTGTTCGATCAAAAATTGTGACGACGTATACGTAGAAAAACAATTACAGATTTTCAGCAATGCTGCTACTGTCATATCCAAAAGCAATGTTGAAATTGGCAAAAATTTAACCTCCAATGGTGTGCTTACACTTGATTCGTCTTCTGTAACAACTGAGGATATGGGCGTAACAAAGCAACAACTTAATTTAGTAAAATCTAAATTAACAATAGTGAAGAGGGGGGCGATTCATGAAGGGTTAAAGGCTCTGGATAGTGAGATAAACTCCTCTACATTGCTTCTTACCGGGGAAAGTGACATAAACAATTTAGTGCTTCATGTGGATGAAGCAATGACTTTTGATAGTGATAAATCTACTATTAATCGCTGTCGTGGCTCAATTAAAAACCTTACTTTACGAGGTAGCAAAGAAAAAAATAAAGTTGTTTTCCAACAATGTAATTTGAGCGTTAAAGCTTTGAATCAAAGCAAACATATAACTTTAGACACTACGAATATATATGGTATTGACCCGCAAGTGAGTCATTATATCTCAGAAGAATTAGAGTTCCAGGCATCAGGTTTCGCAACCCGGGGGCAAGTACATGTAGCTAGTAAAGGGCGTATAGTATTAAAAGATTTTAGTATTATGAAAGCTGGTATGTTATGGCAAGAAGGAGATATTGAAAATCAACGTTCGCAACTAATCCCAGCTCAGTTATTCAAACAAGGTGGCGAATTATCCTCAACCAACGGTGTCGTTAGTATAGAAGGTGATTTTATTTCTACCGGAGGCAGCAGCAAATTTAGTGATCAATCTACAGTTCAAGCAACCAATATTTATCATAAAAGTGGTGCAATAAGATTGAAAAATAACGGATTTTTAAATGTTGCTCAAGAAATAATTACAGGTGAAAGTTCTGAAGTTTCTGCTGAGTTATCAAAAATCAAAGCAGGCCAATTTAGCGCTGTAGGGGCGATCAAATTAAAACAGAGTTTGTTAGGTGCGGATGAAATAGCGATTTATAACTCTTTAACGGTTGATCACTCGACAATTCTTGCGCAAAAACGTGTTCAGCTTACAAAAACTTCAGATGCTAAAATTAATAATAGCACCTTGGTCAGTAAAGAAATTTCAACCTTAGGTGATATGTTGTTAGCAAGCTCTACTCTCCATGCTACTGAAACATTCAGAGCCTATAATGGATCCCATACAATAGTCGAGGGTAAAACAGTAGTAAAAAGTGATGGTAATGTTTTACTTGAAGGTAATCTAGAAGTTAAAGCTTCTATAAAAGATGACGGTATAAAAGAAATTCCTGCTTTAATCGTAAAAGATACCTTAGCTACAGGTCATGATTCATTAATTAAAGGGAATGATTTGATGATCGAAGCCACCACTTTTGATCATTATGGTGATATCTCCCTCTCAGACTCATTAGCAACACGCGGTGGAGTATTCTCCAACTGGGGAGGAGTTCAGGCGTCTAGTATATTTATGGGCTTTGATCAAGCAGTTGTTAATTATGGTAGTTTGTCCGGAAAAAGTATAACTTGTCACAGTAATCTCTTCAATCTAACCGGTAGAATTTATGCAGAACAAAATTTTAATTGTTCTGGTTTTGTTGCTATGAATCTGGGTGGCTTGATTATGGCTAATAATGCATCAATAGATAGCTTGCTGTCAGTAAATGCTGGCCTCATTTTGCCTAATCTTTCTGCTGATTTAAGTTATATTTTTTCTTCTCGAAACTTAACATCTTTTGGTCGAAATATAGTATCTACACTATTGCCAAGCTATAAAACAGCTATCGACTTAGCTTGTACTTTGCCTGGGTTATTTTCGTCAGTGTCTTCAATGGCTCAAAAAATATCTAGCACGGACTTGAAAAAATTAAGCTCGATGCGGATGCATGAAATAATGCCTACCTTATGTCAATTTAAAGGCGTAGCTTTATCAGCCTACGGTACATTAGGTATGACAGCTTCTTTACCGGGAGAATTAGGCAAAACTAGCTTTGCTTTGCCAAAGTTTGATGATATTTCTTGGGGTTCGTTAGGTTATGGAGCGGCAAGTCTTTTTGGTGGAAGTTACACTGATAATAGTTTATTGCACGCCAATATGGGTGGTTGTTTAGCACTGAATACTAATGTTTCTAGTGCCTTACATGTTAACACAGGGGTCGAAAGATCTGCTTTTTCTCACAATGTAAGTACACAGAGACTTATTAATACTGGTCATACGGGCGGAAGACGCGCAGCGTTCATAGCTGCTAAAATAGATAATCATGGAAAAATAGAAGGTTCACATGGTTTATATGTCAAAGCAGATGAGCTGCATAATAAAGATGAAATAAAAGGTAATGGTGCTGTTGTTGATGTGAAAAAGATTGATCAAGACGGGAAATTAACCTTATCTGAAGGGCAGCTGAGTTACGAGACTCTTAATGATAGTGCTAAAGCTGAAACTTCTTTGAAAAAAATGTGTGTTAAGGGTAATAAACTCGACGTTAAGGGTAAATTCACTACGGATCAAGTAGCAGGTGAAATAAAAGAAGTTCATTTTGAAAAAGGTGCCGAAGAACATCTTACTGATACGTCAATTAAGGCTGATAACATTACTGATGAAAGTCAAATGACAGTGTCAGGTCGGGTTCTTTTCGAGACTAATCATTACAAGCATGCAGAAGGTGCGAAGATCATTCATGAGCCGCTACCTAATGAGGTAAAGATTCAAGAAATTGCCGAAGCTGTGCTTAAAACCACAGCTGAATCAGTTGTAGAAAAAATTGCAGAAAAGAAAGATGAACTAATCAAATCAGCTGTTGAAGTGATTACAGAAAAGAAAGATGAGCTGATTAAATCAGCTGTTGAAGTGATTACTGAAAAGAAAGATAACCTAATCAAATCAGCTGTTGATATAATTACAGAACAGAAAGATGAAATAATTGCTTCAGCTGCAGCTAGTATACACAAGGCTTTCGCTGAAACTGATAAAGCACAAAAACAAGAAGCTCCTGAGCAAAAAGGACCTCGTGAAATATTTCAAGTGGTCGCTACTACTGCGGAGTTAAATGGTTCGGGAAATGTTGCTAATGCTTATTATAGTATTGATTCATTCAAAGACGCTGCAGCATTTCTAGGTGGAACCAGTCACTATGACCAATACCAGTTTGGCAATGAATTAACTGTAGTAACTAAAGATGAGATTATTGTCAATGAATCAACTCGACAATGTGGCTTAGTAGCTCAAGGTAGTAGTGTGACCTGGAATGCAAAACACACAAGTCATCAACACTTAGGACTTATTTCAACTACAGGTGATGTTAAAGTAACTAAAGATATTGCTGCAAGTGATTTTTATGTAGATTCTGCAGCAGATTTTGCTACAAATTGTACGATAACTGCAGAATCGACTCTTTCTGTGCAAGCTAAAGGTAAAGCTTATAACTTAGGCGGAACCTTAAAAGGAGATAGAGTATCTGTCAAAGCAGCAAGTGTCTACAACATTACTAAAGGCTCTGCGTTAGGCCAGCAACCTTCGGATCTGCCTGTGGGAGATGCAGGTGTTATTTATGGTCGTGAAGTTTTTGTTCAAAGTACCTCAGGCAATATTGAGAACCATGGTGGTATTATTCGAGGAACGGAATACGCCCAATTAACTAGCACTGAGAATGTGTTGAATTTATGTAATCAACGTACAGTACAAGGTGCTTATGATACTATTACTGTTTACGATCCAGGCATAATAGCTGGAGGCAATGGAGCCAATACCGATGGGGTGGGTTTACATGTCAAGGCTGATGGTAAAGTTATATCAGATTCCTCAAGTTTTGCTAGCATTGGAAGCAACTATATAGAAGGAGTCCAGGGCGTAGAATTTAAAGCACGGTCATGTACATACATTTCTGATGTTACGCATAAGAAAAAACACTGGGGATTTACCGAAACAACCAAAGTTACCACTAGTACTAGTGTCTATGGGAGTACTGTGCAATCAGAACAGGGTAGGAACATAATACGTTCTGGTGAAGGTGAAGTGGTTTCAACGGCAACCCAATTTGTATCGCCGGCTGGTACCGATATATATGCAAAACAGGATGTGAAACTTTTCGGCCTAAAAACTGAAGATCACACTTTTAAATCAACTTCGCATTATTGGGGTTTGACTTCGTATGAAACAGACAGCTACCGACAACAGTCCACACCTACTTTATTTTATGATAATGGTTTAACAAGAGTCCATTCAGCTGAAGGTAATGTCGATGCACGTGGAGCTTTGTTTATTGGTGAAGGTGATTTAGAAATAAAGGCAGCCAAGCGTGTAAAGTTTGGTGCTCCGACTTTAGATCACTCTGATTACACTAAAACAAGAACAGTGGGGGTATCAGCTTTTGGTGTTCCTGCATGCCAAAGTTATAATGCAGGTGCTGGAGCATGGGGTGCGGTTGCTACTACAGATTCTACACTCGCCAAATTAGATACTTTAATGAAAAGCAACAGTGGCGCTGAAGGAGCTGTTAATCTTTCTAATTTAGCAATTGAAGCCTTTAATACTACAAATAGTATGATGCGTGGAGTTGCTAATGGAAATGTTGGTGCTGAAGCTTTGAGCCGATATGGTCTGGGTGGAGAACAGGGATTTTCGCCCTCAGTGAATGTGTCTCTAACTGAAACGAGAACTAGCTCGCATACTCAAACACAAGGCGCTGGTGGTGTTGATCGTAGAAATGTAAAAATAACAGCTGGTGAGGGCGTGGATTTAGAAAATGGCGTAAGAGTTCATGCCCGAGAAACAATGGATGTCGATAGTCCAGAAATAATAGCTCACTCAGCTGTCTTGCGTTCTTCATCAACTACAGAAACTAAAAGTATTAACGTAGGCGTTACAGCTTCAGGTGATGTAGTTGATGTAGGTGGCTCGTATTCAAAATCTTCTAGTAAAACAACCCATTATGTAAATGCTGAACTTTCATCTGGTGGTAATATGAAGCTGCATCATGGTGATGGTGCAATGAACAAGGTGAGCTTAGAAGGCGCCAATATTAAAGCTCAGAGTTTAGATGCTGAAATCAAACACATTACTATAGTAGACCAACAAGATGAAACAAAAACTAAAACGACATCGGTAAGCGCTAGCACTTCAGGCCAGGTATCTGGGTACCATGGTGAAGGTAGTAGTAAAAAAGTCGAACAAAGTAGTGGCATTGAGATCACAGATGGCTTAAATACAAATGGCCATGTTTTCAAAGCAGACGTAGTAGATATGACAGGTGGTAAAATAACTACAGCAGGTGAAAATCGTGCAGAAATCGGTACTTTAAATGCTACTGCTCTTCATGATACGGCTACCTACACAGGATTTGGGGTCAGCCTAAATCTTAAAGATCTGCAGCGTTTAAACGGCCAACAACCGACCAATAGAGTAGGCGAGCAAGCTATCGCATCTGCTCATGTAACCGTGGATGTTGAACGTTATGATGCGACTAGAAATCCAGTTATGTTCAGTGTAGGTGCCAACAATGCTTATATTAAGCAGGTGTCCGGAAATCTTCATACTACATCAGCAGATGGAGTTGTAGTTGACAGAGATATCAAATTTCACGCAACACTAGATGTACCAATCACTAATGGCGAGTACTTAGATAAGGCTGCAGAAAATATTGAGCAAGGTGGAGCTATTGTCGCTGAGCAAATTAAAGAGAAATATGAAGAAGCGAAGACAGTTGTTACTGAGTTTGTTGAAGGCTTAATTGGGCCTCAGCAAACAACTGATGGAGCTGGCTATGAAGGTCCTGCAGGTCCCAAAGATATTCCAGAGGAAGATGCACCTGTAGATAGTAAAAATCCTAGGTCTAGAAAAAAGAAACAGTCACTAGACAGCGAGGCTAAGAAAAAGAAGTCTGTAGATGAGAAACTTGATGAGATCAAACAACTGCAGAAAAAGCCAAATACTCCTCAAAATAGAAAAAAATTAGAGCAAGCCATCATCGCAATCTATCAAGCTGGCGGCGAAGCAGCCTTAGATAAAGTTGTGGATCTGTTAGGTAAAGGTTTTAAACCGACTATTCATAAATTAATGACTGATCCGAATGCAAGAGGCACCGCGTCAGCTATAGCATTCCTGAAAGGTAAAGGATTATTATTTTCAGTTATCATGAATATAATATCTGAAGGGGTCAAAGAACCACAAAAAGATAAAAAGGCACAAGTTGTTGATGGTGCGAAGGCAACTGTCAAGCAAGTAGGCGTTGGATTAGCAGTAAAAATATTTACCGGCTCAGCATCGGGCCCGGTATCAGCGGCTATGACTTTTATGCAAATAGCAGATATAGGTTACAATCAAGCAGCTGTTGCACAAATGAGATCCAGCGCTGAACAACATAGGAGAGACGCTGAAGCACAACGTCAAAAGATCAAGAGCGGTAATGGGACATTTTCTGATTATATGGGAATGTGGATGTCGTTTGACCAAGCTAATCATATACAAAAACAGGCTGATATATTAGACATTAACCATGCTTTTGTTCAAAAAATATCATGATAGAAAACGGCCCGTATCTATAGTATGTTTGACGTAAATCTAGCAATCTTAAGTTTGATTCAAGATGATGAATCTAGTATTCCATTCATCATCTTGACTATTGTTATTTTTGCTTATGTCTTTTATGCAAAAAATAAAGAGTTTATCAAAGAAGTTGCGCAGCTCGATCCCTCAACTAAAATGAGTGTTCGCATGTTTAGGTTTTTGCATAAACACTCAATAAAAATAATTTATATATTTTTTATATCATTCTTTGTGTATTTAAAATATGATAATTTGATACCCGTAACTGCGTCTATGAGTGATCTTAAAGGAATCAAGCAGAGAATTGCTATCTATGACAAGCTTTATGAATACAAACGCAGCGTTCCTGATTACTTAGATGATCCAGGAAGGCATAGAGGCGGTTTTTTTAACTATCTTTTTGAATGGGACAAGAAGCCAACTTATAGTGAAGCTGTGTATCTTAAAGAATACTTAACTAAAGTTTTTACCTGCTATGATGAGCTGCTTAAAAGCAATAAGATATGTCGTAAAAAATATTCTGGTTCTTTATTGACTGATCGCAATCTTAAAGAAGCATTGGATATTATGTACCCGGTCAATCACATGATAAAGCTAATAGGTAAAGACCCAAACAAAAAACTAAGTGAATTTGATGAGGTTGATTATCTAATTCCATGGACATTAAAACAATATTTTGGATGTCCAGAAAATAATAAAATTGTAAATAAAAAGGATGTGAAGCTTACAAGAGAAAACAACAGTTAGCGAGGCGGAATTATATGTTAACATTTAAAATCAAATTTAATTATATATTATCATCTAATCCGCCTGAGGCGAGATTTTGTGAAGAACAACAAGCTATGCTCGTTGACTTTGATGCTGATAGTGTTTTGTCAGAATCTTTAGCAGCATTAAATGAAGGTTTTTTAAAATCTCAATTAATGCACTTACTAAATGTGCTAGTACCAAATGAGTCTATCGTGTCTAAAGCAGATTGGTCATATAATTTTGACTTATCTCCGGATTTAAGCTGGGAAAAAAGAACTTTCACTAATGGTGAATGTCTGGAAGGTTATGGAATTGCCTGTGTTCTAAATATAATTTCAAAAAATCTTCAGCTGTCAGAACTTAGTGACAGCAAAAAAGTTACTTATGTACTCCAAAATATTGCAGCAAAAAGACTTGAGTATTTAAAAGCGTTGTTTTATACAAGAAATGCATTTCTAAAAAACTTCGAAGTCATATACAGTGGTGATATTGTAGTACATCCTCAAACATTATGCATTTTCGAACTAGATGATCTTATACCTGATCCTAATCCTGCCGCTGCTATGCTTTTCGCATACGGTCTTAATCCTAGTAAGCTTATGGATTGTGATATTCAGTTAGATATTAGTACTCAATCTATTCTGTGCAATCTTACAAAAGTTATCATGTCCTTGCCCACTCGAGATCGTAGGTTTCCATCTCAGCCCTGTGTCGACTTTGAGGCTTATAAAAAATATATTGATAATGTTGGTAAAAACCCATTTAATAGACAGCCAATCACGCTACAAGATTTGATAATAGATTATGATTTAATGGCTAAAATAGGTCAAAGATTAAATACTATAAAACTAACCATACCTTTGAGGCTTTGTATTGAGAAGCAACAATCAGATGCTCAAGAAATTAAAAGTAGTGAACAAATAACTTATAATGCTTTGATGGCATGGTTTTTAGCTTATAAAGAATCTTTGGCAGGTTACCAAAATATCCAAAAGCAACTCACAGTGTGGGAAGCGAAAGAACGTCAGCAGATTATGGACATCGAACCAGCTGAGAAAAAAGCTGCAGCGAGTAAACCTAAAGGCACATGTTTACGCATCTGGCAAGAAAAAGAAGAACAGTCTAGACAAGAACTAATGTCACAGGTTGAGAGTAAGTTTAAGATGTTTGCACAAGTGAAATCAAGGTTGCGTGCAAGAAAGGTTATTTAATTAATGGTGCTGGAAGATATATATTTTCACGTCCGTAGATGTATTCAACATTTACCCCATCCCCTTCGCTTCGCTCAGGTACTTCCCTAGCCAATCCCCACAAA
>CAYLXL010000006.1:0-61348 GCA_964387745.1 uncultured Gammaproteobacteria bacterium
CAATATATTTTATTGGCTTAGGCTTGGATAGCCGTGGATAACCGGATGCTTACTTATATTGGAGGTTATAGCATATTAATTATAGGAATTTATGGCAAACACACTTGCCGAGAGCTTACTATATATCTAGAGCAGAAAAATTTGAGGCCAATTTGGGTCATAGGGAACGACTTGGATTTCTAAGGTATTTTAAGGTTGTTATGCCCCTAAAGTTACAAATACTGTAATTATACGGACATGCTAACTCTAAAAAAATGTGTAACTAACTGTAATTTAGCGATTATGATCAATATGTCCTTTAGGTTACGAATAATGAAACCTAAAGGACATGAATGCGTTTAACATGTCTTAAAAGTGTCATATTTCGTTACTTTTAGGACACGCTATTCTCGGTGCCTGAAGTTGAGCACGCTTTTAATCGTGACAACTTATTCATAAACATCTGCCCTGATTTTCGTAGGTTCTTCTAAAATGTTTAATATTTCGGTAGCGCAATAAACTTTGTCTCGCTTATTATCATTCGTTTTTTTAATAATACCTGCGGCTTCAAGTTTTTGAACACCTCGCTGGGCGGTGCTATAAACAATACCCAGATCTTCAGCAATTTTATTGGTAGTGAAATAAGGGTTTACAGCTAAATGCTGCACTATCTCCAATGGGACTTGAGAGCCACTGCTTGCAACAGTAATTTTCCATTTATTTAATAATTCATTAATACGTTCAGCGCGCGATAAAACATCTTCGGATTGAACAGCAATGCCATTGAGAAAATAAATAAGCCACTCGTGCCAACTGCCTTTTGAGCTAACGTTATAAAGTTGTTTATAGTACTCATCGCGTGTTGCTTCAAAAAATGCAGACAAATAGAGCGAAGGTGAAGGCAGCATTCTTTGCTCAACAAGCAATAGCATAATCAACAGTCGTCCAACACGCCCATTACCATCTAAAAAGGGGTGGATGGCTTCAAATTGATAATGACAAAGCGCTATATGGATCAATGGCGGTAATGATCTATCATGTAAAAAGTTTTCCAACTCTCCTAAGCAATCCATTAAATTGTCAGGGGGTGGCGGCACAAACTTAGCCGTGTTCAACGTACAGCCGGGAGATCCAATCCAATTTTGACTACGCCTAAATTCCCCCGGTGTTGCATGGGAGCCCCTTACGCCTTGCATTAAGTGCTCATGGATTTCTTTGATAAGACGTAGTGATAACGGAAGCTCTGTTAATCTACCCAGTCCATAATCAAGCGCCTTGATGTAGTTTTGCACCTCTTGTAGATCGTCTGGGTTTTGCTTTACATGGGCACCGGCGTTAGCGGCTAAAATTTCCCTTAGGGTTGCTTGGGTACCTTCAATCTTGCTGGACAGCACAGCTTCTCGGGTAATGAATGGGCGCATCAAAAAATGAGGATTGGGTAACTTGACTCCTTCGCGCGCTAATTTTCCAAGCAAGAAATCGGCGCGGGAGAGGCTATTTACCACTGCATTATCCCACTCCAGTTTAGGTGGCAAACTATGGGGCACAAAGGCATTATACCCTTTAGGTGATTTAACGATTTGTCCTGCGGGGGACTGTTGTATATCCATGTAACTGGCCTCTATCTGATTATGCTTATATGATAATCGTTATTCTCGAAAACGTCAATATTCGAGAATAGCGTCGTTTCTTATCACCATTCATGAGAATAAGGGTGCAGGATATTATCAGATATCATAGAAATCGATAATAGTGATGATTTTTATCACCCTTTCTGATAATAACTGACAATAACTGGTAGCATTATCATCGAAATCTGCTGGAATCGCAGTCGGTGAAGTTGACATCCCCCATCATGTTTGGAGGTGGTTATTTAGAAGAGTGCTGACCTCCGCCACCCTACATTCTTCTAACTATGTGCAAAGCACTTCGTTAGACAAGTCGAACTTCGGGCAGCATGCCAGAATTATCTTCCAAAAAATCTACAATATCAACGATGAGATAAAAGTAAGGATTTGTGGCGACAGAAGACGCAACACCGCTTAAATGAAACAGCACCGCTACTTTTGCAAATCCTTTTGGAGCCTTTAATCTTGATATCTTGTCTTGCATTTCAGAGATGATTTCACCACTTATTGCACGTCTTTTAAATTTGAATTCACAAATAAACAAGCTGTTCGTTTTGGTTTGTATTAGATAATCAATTTGGCAACCTTGTTGAGTTGTGGTTTTGGTTTGTCTATAAGGACCGCTACGTACAATATCCACGGCTGAAATACCTAGTTTTTGATGTAAAAACGAACGATTTTGTAAAAGCAATGCTTCGAGCTGCAATCCCATATGTGTTTCAAATCCATACATGGTAGATAAGGGCACTTGATCGAATCCACCGTCAGCAATAGCGCCCAGATTTGGTTCAATTACTTTCAGATAAAACCTCATATATGGGTCTGAGATTCTATATAAGCTTTGCTTTAGGGGGGCAGCCGTTTTAAAAGACCATAATGATTGCTTAACAACAAAACCAGCCACAAGGAGATGATCCATTATTTGGCTTAGCGTACCGCTATGAGCAAATCCTATGCTCTGCCTAATTTCTGATAGAGTTCTGGCACCATCTTTGAGGCTATCTAGGATTTTTTTATATGTAGCACTCTTACCATTAAAGAGATCGTGAAAAATACGATCAAATTCGGTAACAAGTAATCCGCTTTTCTCAAAGGCGAGCTGTTTGATATTATCATCAGCAGTCATACCAGAATTAAATTGCTCTAAGTACCATGGAACACCGCCAACGATGCTGAGCAACTTGTACATATCGTAATGAGAAAGCTGCATGCCAAGCGTTCGTAAAAACTCAGCGCTTTCTGGAATCGATAAGGGTTCTAAACTGATAGTTAAATTGATGCGCCCAAAGAATGCTGTGCTCTTTAGGATATTTTCTTCAATCCAGGTTGATACTGATCCACAAAACACAAGCAACACATGCATCATTTGCTTGTCCCACCAAACTTTAAGTTTGGGGATAAAGCTAGGGTCTTTTGATCCCATCCACGAAATCTCATCAAGCAAGATGATATCTCCAAGCTTAATATGAAGACTTAAATGCTCAAAGGCATCACTCCAATCTAGAAAAGTCATAGGCGGGATTTTGAGCATCAATGCGAGTTGCCGCGCAAAATTATCCCTTTGTTGTTGGGCGGAAATGCTCTCTTCCGGAGCTAGTCCTGCAAAACTCCAAAATGTTTGAGCATTAGAGATTTTAGCAAATTCCCCTATAAGCCTGCTTTTTCCAATTCTCCTTCGTCCTTTAACGACGACAAGGCTGGATGTTTTCTTTTTATACAGAGCTTTTAACTGTTCTAGTTCGGCTTTCCGGCCAATAAATACTGGGTTGGACATTACGACCTCTATCATGCTTAAGATATACTATATCATATCTTGAGCATAACATTAAGTCAACAATAAATGCTCAAGATGATATTTTTAGCTTCTTGAGATTCGATGATACTACACATCATGCTCTCTAGGTTTCATATTTCGATACCTATGGGACATATCATGTGCTATGATTACGTAGCTTAGATCATTCATATGAAAATTATCAGTAAACAGTGAGGGTCTTATGATTGCTGCTACAAAAGATAAAAAATTTTATTTACTGTGGCTATCTTCAGTTTTAGGAGCTATTGCAGTTCTACCATACGCAACTGCAATAGCTGGTATTGAATTATCAACAACTATGCTATTCGGAACCCTAATTCAAGCCACCCTAATATATGCAATTGTTACATTTTTTGGCATCAGATTTGCCGAAAAAGCAAATTTCCAAATCAGTTCCTCTAAAGAATACATTGTTCCATCTATGATATCTGGTCTTGTTGTAGGGCTGATTCTGAAACTGCCAGATCAATTCATATTTAAGTATCATGCCCATATATTGCTTAACAATCTTCCTGATGTGGATTTGTTATATAGGATTTTAGCTTCATTTTATGGCGCTATAAATGAAGAAGTGCTTCTCAGATTATTTAGCATATCTCTAGTAGCGCTGTTGTTACAAAAATTTACAAAATTAAGCAAGAAATCTATTGCGATACTATCCATTATTTTGTGTGCGCTACTCTTCGCTGTTGGGCATCTTCCAATGCTTTATAAAATTGTAGACCCAAACACATATGACGTAGTGAGGGTTTTGCTTTTGAATGGGTTTGCTGGAATTGCATTTGGATTGTTGTACTATAGATATGGGCTTGTAGCATCAATGCTAAGTCATTTTATAGCTGATTTAGTAATACATGTATTTTGAATTACGAATTACAGATTTACGTAACTGGTTAAGATCATTCGTGCAAAGCACTTCGTTAGACAAGTCAAACTTCAGGCGGCATGCCAGAATGATCATAGAATTTCCTTCACAATAACATCGTAAGGCTCGGCCAGCTTATATTTTCTGGCTTTGTTAGAGGCGTCTACTATTTCTAAAAAACCACTCTCAACCCACTTTTTGCACAGCGCAGCATTCGTTCTAGGCTGGAAGCCAAATAGATCTCCTATTTGCTTGGCTGTAACAACATCATATCCCTTAAATAATTCCAAGGCTTTGCGTTGTTTCGGATCTAAGGTGCGCAAAACTTGCGAATGATCTTTTTCGCCGCTCTCATTGCTTGCAATCATTTGTGCTACAACTTTCTCAAAAGCAAAAGCCATCCCTTCCGTAAAATATTCCACCCAAGGGGTTATATCGCTTTCCGTCCTTCCAAAATAATAATTGTGAGATGGACCAATGCTAATAGCACGATAATAGCCAAGTAAATTTTTAGCATAATATTCTTCAAGAGAATACAGGCCTTTTAAATCATACCCACCAAGGTGCAAAATTAGGGTTGTCAGTAACCTGCTTGTTCGTCCATTACCGTCATAATAGGGATGAATTGTTGCAAACTGATAATGAGCAATACCAGCGACAATAGGGCATGGTATCTCTTCATTTTCTTTGATCCATGACACTAAATTGCGCATAAGACCTGGTACATCTTTGGCTTCTGGAGGCATATAGACGATTGTTCCTGTGCCGCTGTCTTTGATAACATTTTGTCCATCTCGGTAAGGTGTTGGTTTAATGCGCGTTCTTCCATCGCTCATCACCAGAGCATGCAAAGTTTGAATGATTTTTTCGGTAACGGGATGGTTTTGTGAGGCATATTGTTCAAGCTGAGCGAGTGCAGCATAATAGCCTTTTACTTCATGCTCATCACGTTCTCTACCGGGGAAATGACCTTGAAGCTGAATAACCTCTTTGATCTCATCAGGTTTGAGCTGATTACCTTCTATCATCGTCGAATAATGCGTAGTATATAGCTTTGCGGTCTCACGCAGGGAGGCGAGAACTGTAGGATTAACAGGCAGTAACGCAACCTTTTCCTTTGCAGCCTCAATTCTCATCAGACTTTTGGCAATACCAGATGTTATGCTGTAGACGGGTTTAAAGTTTGTCGGCATGATATAAGCTCATTATCGGTTTATCTTATATTGTTTATTATGCAGATAAACGGCGCATAAGTCAAGTATAACATGCCGATAAATTGCGAATCACATAACCTGGTTAAGATCATTATAAAACAATGACGGCAGGCAGCAGCAAAGTTTGGTTTATCAAAACAAGAGTGCAATAGGATGTCGAGTGCTTTCGTATATGAAAAAACTGACGAAATTTATCGGGTCTATGATATTTTTAGTGGGTAATAACTTTAGTAATCACTCAATTTGTTAAAAGTACTATTTACGTAGCAAATAATCCAAGAATGAATTCAGTGGAATACCCATGATCCACCCATTCAAATCTTCATAGAACCAATTTATCACAAATATCTGAGTAATTATAATGTTTTTAGCTTCTTGAGATTTGATACTGACAGCTGTCTTACCATAAAATAAACTCCTTTATAAAAATTGCCATTCCAACCATCCATATAAAGTACCCAAAAGCTATTTTTAAGCTGTCTCTCTTAAGAAATTTTGAAACATATAATCCGATAATCATACCTGATAGGGCTGGAACCAAATATTTACCTAGATTAATGTAATCAGCGAAAACAAAATGATGCCTATCTGCAGTAAACCCTATCAATGAATTGACTGTAATAATAAAAAGCGAGGTGGGGATAGCTTTTTGCATGGAAACCCCCATCAGCAGCACGAGTGTCGGGATAATAAGAAACCCTCCGCCAGCACCAAGCAATCCCATAACGATCCCAAGGCTTAAACCTAAAGAAGCAACTTTTATAATCTGATTCTTACCTATATGATTCTCAGGCTCAACCCTAGAATCTTTTATCATGAAATAACCCGCAGCGGTCATGAAACTAAGTAATAAAATAACTAATGCTTTATCAATTGATATAAATACTATCTTTTGAGGTAAATTAGGAATAATAAAATGACGAGCTGTGAATATTCCTAACAGCGACGGAATTAAAAAAAAGATAATCTTTTTAAAAAGGATATGATGACGATAACGAAATGCCGCAATAAATGCCGTTGTTCCAACTACAACAAGAGAATAACTAGTAGCAACAAGAATAGGCATTCTAAACAGATAAACCAAAATAGGAATCGTCAAAATGGAACCGCCAGCACCGACAAGCCCCAAAGTAACCCCCATAACCACTAAAGCGCTGTAACCCATTAACTCCATATTTACTGATTCCAAGGCATTTTTGCGAGCAGCTTTGACATGCCACACCAACCGGTGATGCCTGCGAACATCAACCCTAGACCTATAAAACCTGGCAGAATATAAAAAACAGGGTTAATCATTGTGCCCAATAGAGTCCCAGTAAAGGCTAACAATCCTGCAGCAAATTGAGTTTGTCTATCAAGAGGTAAAATATTTGAGCCAGACTTTTTAACCCGATAACCTGCTTCACTCCACATACTTATCCCACCCTCAAGAGAATATACATCTAACGAAGGATCAGACGCTAAAAGTTTAGCACAAGCCGCAGCACTTCTTTTACCAGACTTGCAGTGAATAACTATGGGGCTTTTAGTTGATGGTAATCTATCTAAACTGATTTCACTAAGTGGTATAAGATGAGCACCGTCAATACACTCGCTCCTATGCTCAGCTGGCTCTCTTACATCAATAAGCAGAACATCATTATTATCTAATCTTTTTTTTAATTCAGAGACAGTAATCGTTTTCATCAGGACCTTAACATTAATATTAAACCTTATTGGTTTAAACTATCACATTTTCAGCATAATATGAACGACTGTATCTAAATTGCGTCTTAATTTCAAAACTGAATGAATATTTTTTTGAGTACTATAAGCCTTTATAAGACTCCAACGCCCTATTCCTTGTTTCAGCCAGATCAACTATAGGCCTAGGATAAGTTTTACCTAACTCTACACCGGCAGCTTTCAAAACCTGTTCTGGTGCTGTCCATGGCTCAAATAAATACTTATCAGGTAAATTTTTAAGCTCAGGAACAAATTCACGAGTGTACTCACCGTCAGCATCAAATTTCTCACCCTGTGTAGTAGGATTAAAGATCCTAAAATAAGGAGCAGCGTCTACTCCGCAACCAGCCACCCATTGCCAACTCGCGCTATTATTAGCAAGATCAGCATCAACTAAACAATCCCAAAACCAGTCTTCACCCTTGTGCCAATGGATACCTAAATTTTTTACCAAAAAAGAGGCAACAACCATTCTTACACGGTTATGCATATAACCTGTTTGCCATAGTTGGCGCATGCCAGCATCTATAAACGGATAGCCAGTTTTACCCTTTTTCCAGGCTTTCAATAAAGTCGTATTATTAGTAGTCCAGCCAAAATTATTGAATTTTTGATTAAAATTATCTTTATGCAATGTATTGAAATGATGCAATAAATAAACTGAAAATTCTCGCCAAATCAATTCACTTAAGAAATGCTCTATATCGATATTACTAGCTGTCAATTCAGCAAAACTACTGATTGAATCCAAAATTTGCGCAGGAGTAATCTCACCAAAATGTAAATGTGGCGACAATAATGAAGTCTGTGCTTTAGCCGGATAATCTCGACCATGCTTATAACCTGATAAATGATTTTCAATAAAAAACTCAACTTTATCATGGGCCGCATCCTCCCCTACTTCCCATAACTTTTCAATTTTTTGATGCCATGGGTGATCGGGAATTAAATTTAGATCTGTTAATTTCGTTTTATTAGCAGTATCTTTAACACAATCCAATTTCGGAGTTTTGGCTAAGCATGCTCGGGCTTTGATAGTTTTAGCTTTGTTTTTATAAGCCGTAAAAACTTTATAATAACTGCCATCATCTTTAAGTATATCTTTAGGAGACCATAAATAATTACTGTTAAATATTTTCCATTTTATATCAGCTTGATCACATATTTTTTTGACTAAAAGTTCCTGATCTATATGCCAAGGCTCATAGCATTTATTCCAAAAGATTTTTTTAATTTTATGTTTTTTAATAAGTTCTGCAATGATCTTACTCGCATTGCCAACATAAAGATTTAATTTTTTATCTAAAGTTGTATTTAGTTTTTCTAATGAATGAGATAACCATAATTTACTGACACTACCAGTTTGATAGAGCTTTGGTGCACAGTCATCGAAAATATAAATTGGTAATATTTTTCCTGCCTCTGCAGCAGAAGTAATTGCTGGGTTATCTGAAATTCTTAGATCTTGTCTGAACCAGACTATCGAGATTTCTTTCGAGATTTCTTTTTGCATAACAAAACCTAATAAAACTATATTAACCTACATTAATCCAACAGATAAGTTACGCTTGTTACTATTCGAACAGTTTTGTTAACTGATGCTTCGCCACTTGGTCCTGCATCCTGAATACTAACCTGGCCTTGCGAAGCAGATTTAATTTTCCCTAAAGTATTATTAGAATTTTGGGCAAAGCTTAAAGCAGTTTTTTTTGCATTAGCTGTAGCTTCATCTAAGATTTCAGACTTAATATCATTAAGCTTGGTATATTCATAAGTAATATAAGAACTGCTGACTACGAGACCTACTTCTATTAGTTCAAGTGTTTGTTGTGCCGCCTGTTTAATTTTATCTATTTTATTCGTGGTTACAATAACCCCTGAGTCTGCTATATAACGTTTACTTTGTGCATTCGTACTGGCATAAGCATTACTTTGATTATCAGTAACTACAGCAGGCGGCAACTCTAACTCATCTAAAGTAAAGCCTTTACTCAACATAAATTTTTTAATTTTGTCTTGCGAGCTTAATATAGAAGCATACAGATCTGCTAAGTTATCACTATTATTAGTGTATCTTAGATTCCAAATAGCTTTATCAGATTTAACATCACGTTCTGCAAGGCCTTTAACTGCAACCGTGCGCTCATTATATTTAAATTTAATAATCCCGTTACCAATAAAATAACCGCTGATAATTAATCCTAAGGATAAGACTACCGATGCTACTAAATTCTCTGATTTCATATAATTTTCTCAGTTTATGGTTACTTGAATTTGTTCAAGATAACCCTATATATTAAGTAAATATTATATGAGGAATATATAAATATGAATAGTATTAAAACAACTTTATTATTAACCAGTCTGACTTTATTATTACTATTTATTGGTAAAGTTTTGGGCGGCAGCAACGGCATGGTGATGGCTCTTGTATTTGCCGCCATCATGAATATTGGTGCTTATTGGTTCTCAGATTCTATTGTACTGCGCATGTACAATGCCCAGCAAATTGGCCCCCGTGATCACCAGCTCTATTCTATAGTAGAAGACTTAGCTGCGCGTGCGAGAATTCCAATGCCGAAAGTTTATATTATTAATGACCAAGCTCCCAATGCTTTTGCGACAGGCCGAAATCCTGAACACGCTGCCGTTGCAGCTACAACCGGTATTCTGCAATTATTAACTAGAGACGAATTAACTGGCGTCATGGCTCACGAGTTAACGCATGTGACCAATCGCGACACTTTAATCAGCGCTATTGCTGCTACTATAGGTGGTGCTATCGGCATGTTGGCTAATATGGCACAGTACGCTGCGATGTTTGGTGGTCATAGAAACCAAGACGGCGAAAATAATGGCAGTATTATTGGCAGTATCTTAATGATGATCTTAGCTCCAATTGCTGCCAGCTTGATTCAAATGGCTGTATCAAGATCACGAGAATACTTAGCTGATGAAGGCGGTGCTAGACTTTGTGGTGATCCATTATCATTAGCTCGTGCTTTAGAAAAATTAGAGAGTTTAAATCAACGGGTATTAATGCCGGTTGCCGAACATAATCCTGCCACCGCTCATATGTTTATTATAAACCCGCTAAAGAGTAACTGGCGCGGATTGTTTTCTACCCACCCTTTGACTTCAGAACGGGTAAAAAGATTGAAGGAAATGAGATTTTAAAATAAAAAAGGCCGGTTAACCGGCCTTTTTTTATTAACTTTAGTATTTATGCGGATCAGCATGGTTCCTATTTAGAATGGCAGCTGTCTTTAGCGCAGCAAAAACCAACATGCACACCATAAGCTAAACCCATACCGATTGCAGCTTCTAAAATTCTACCGATGGCGCCAGCCCATAGAGCTACATCTAATCTTAGATAATAAGAAACCACTAATACCGCTAAAGATATAAGCGCTAATTCTTGATATTTTTGCCAATGGAAATACCCGCATAACCATGCAACTAACAATACCGCTAGCAATAAACCAAAATAATTTACGCCGAAAACAGATAATACAATAAACGCTGCACCTACGCCTAAAGCTACTGCGATTAAGCGTGATTGTAATAATCCGATAAATCTCACATCTGAGTTTTCTTTGTGCGCAATTAAAGCAGTTATAATAACCCAAAAGCCAGAAAACTCCGCATTACCCCAACCTATTAAAGTACTAAGTAGGCGACCTGCAGCAAAACATAAAAACACCAAAATACTTAACTCGATTGCACGAGTAAGTTGCCATTTATCACAAAAACCCCAACCTGCCTTCATATATTTACAACCTTGGTTGGCTAGGTCTTTTTTATTCATATCCATTATGAACTCCATTATTCAATATTAAATAAACTTACTGATAGTAATATAGCCTATATACCCTATCTATAAATTAGCTATATGAGAAATAATAGCGATATTTTTTTGATTCTGCTATAAATTTGAAAAAAATCATGGTAATAATACTAATTATAGGCAAAGTAATGCATTCTTATTTGTTTTTAGTTTGTTAGTTTATTTGTTTAATCACTGGGTAATTATAAAGGGACTTAACTATGTCAAAAAACTCGTTAGAGCGTACAGAAGATAGATTTGTAGAAGCTGTGAAAATTAAGAATGATTATATAGAAAGCTTGAAAGATCAGATTCAAATGCTTCAAGACCAAGTTAAATCGCATCAGGCGCAACACGAAGCGACTCAAAATAGATTAATGTCAATGTTGGAACAGTCTCAGAGATTATTGGAATCATAAAAGAGATCGTACGAAATCGAAATCGACCCCTTCGACTTCGCTACGCACAGCCACTTCCCCGAAAGGGGAAGATACGGCTGAGTGATTCTTATCCTCTAGTTCTTGATAAAACTTCTTCAGGTTTAAAAAAGAATGCTATTTCATTTTTAGCAGTTTCAGCTGCATCTGATCCATGAACTGCGTTTTCACCAACACTGTCAGCAAATAATGCTCTGATAGTTCCAGCAGCAGCATCTTTAGGATTAGTTGCACCCATAATGTCTCTGTGTTTAGCAACAGCATCAACGCCTTCTAGGCAGGTAACCATAACAGGGCCAGAAGTCATGAAATCAACTAGTTCGCCATAGAATGGACGAGCTTTATGTACTTCATAAAAAGCACCAGCTTGTTCTTTAGTTAAATGCATCATTTTAGCAGCTACAATTTTAAGACCTGATTCTTCGAATTTGCTGTAAATTTTGCCAATAACATTTTTACCAACTGCATCTGGTTTAATGATTGATAATGTTCTTTCTGTATTAGTCATGATTAAAGTACTCCTAATTAAATGATTAACCCTTCGCCTTTCAATCTGCAGCGTTGTTGCTCACTCGACTCGCTGCTCATGTACTAATGTACATTGCGCGGCTCGCCTTCATGTGCGCCTAGCTGCAAATTGAAATCCTATGGGTAGATTTTCTATGAACTCTTTATTTAAACTTTTTATCTGTGTTGATGGTGAAACTTTCACCACAACCACACTCTGCTGTCATGTTAGGGTTATTAAAAACCATTACGCTAGCAATATTTTTTTTAACGTAATCGATTTCGGTACCCGCAACAAACTCGTAACTTTTATTGTCAACATAGATAGAGATATCTTTACTTTGAAAAATATGATCTTCTTTTGATAATTGCTCCGCTGCTTTAACAAAGTCGACTACATAAGCATAACCAGAACAACCTGTTTTTTTAATACCTAGTCGTAAGCCAATAACACGATTGATTTCATCGTTTTTATCATTTAATTTTTTTACTTCCGTTTTAATATGCAAAGCTGCATTATCAGTCAAAGTAATTGGTCTATTGTTTGCCATGGATTTGCTTATACTGGATTAAAATATTTTCTAAGGCTTCTTTAAGTAATTTTATTTGGTTATTCTTAGCAACGGGAATTGTTAAACTTGTCGTTACTTTAGTTAAGCTATAATTAGTAGCTCGGCTTATTTTCATCCCCGGCAACTCTTCAGACATAAGCCCAAGTGCTGCAATGATATAGCCATCACCATAAACTAAATACTTAACACGCGTAATTATATCACTCTTTATTTCTATATATAATTTTATTTTTACCCCTAGTTCGATGTCACCTACTTGGGCCATGAATACTGAGTTATTATCAACGTTCAAAGCCCCTGAATTGGGTAAAACGCGTAAATAATTCATGATAGGTTCTGGATAAAAACTGCTTTGGTTTTGTTGCTGCATGACTACAATTACTACATTATTACAGTTCACCTGATAGTAAATTAGTCTACAATTATATATGCTTTAAAGTTATAATTCAAATGCTTTCGGGATCAAGCCCCCTCAGTTTGCTAATAACTTCAACAAGATGCGCGATGGTTATATCTATATCTTGATCTGTCGTGTATCTACCCAAACTGATTCGAAGAGAACTTTGCGCCTGGCGCTCACTTAAGCCCATGGCTCTTAACACATAAGAGCCCGCAGAGACTGCGCTGCTACAGGCAGAACCAGAAGAAACCGCAATTCTATCGAGTGAGGCGATTAGCGCCTCACCATGGATGTCGCTCACGCATAAATTGATATGCCCTACTTTTTTATGCTGCTGACAGCCATTAAAATTAATTCCAACCAGTGATCTAAGACTAGTAACTAATTTATGCTCCAAGCTTTTTAGCCGAGAAGCTTCTTCTTCCATCTCTTCAACAGAATATTTAAGTGCATAGGCCAAACCAACAATTTGGTGGGTAGCTAAGGTACCAGAGCGCCAGCCGAATTCATGCCCACCGCCATGCATTTGCGCCATAAGATTTACTTTCGGATTACGGCGAATATATAGCGCTCCTATCCCCTTGGGTCCATACATTTTATGACCCGAAATTGATAACAAATCTATATTTAACTTGTTTAAATCCATTGGAATTTTACCGACACTTTGTGCTGCATCAACATGAAATAGTATCTTAGACTCAGTTGCAAGTTTACCAATATTTTCTATATCTTGAATAACACCTGTCTCATTATTAACATGCATTAATGATATTAAAATAGTATCCGGCCTAATAACTGCCCTTATTGCCTCAATACTAATCAACCCTTTATTATCGGGTTTTAAATAATCAACATCATAACCAACTGACTCTAAATAACGGCAAGTATCCAAAACTGCTTTATGTTCTGTACTACTAGTTATAATATGCTTGCCTTTATTTTGATAACCGCCTGCAACTCCTAATATTGCTAGATTATCAGACTCAGTTGCACCCGATGTAAAAATAATTTCTTTGCGTGTTACCCCAAGCAGATCAGCAATAAGAGCTCGTGACTCTTCGACTGCTTCTTTAGCCTGCCAACCATAAAGATGAGTGCTTGAAGCTGGGTTACCAAATATTCCATGTTTATCGATGCCGTACATATACGGCAACATCTTTTCTAGTACTCGGCTATCTATGGGTGTGCTTGCGGCATAGTCTAAATAAACAGGTTTAATATTATTACCCATAGTCATTGCAGTCATTAGATGTTCTCCCTAACATACTAATCGTGATTAAGATTTTTTTGATCACATACTCGTTCACAGGCAGCTAATATACCACGCATGATGTTCAATTCTTGAGTACAAGGCTGCGCTCGATTGTATAATCTTCGTAAACGTCGCATTAATAATTTTGGTTGTTTTGGATCTAAAAAATTGGTTTTTAGCATTAATCTTTCCAGATGCTCATAAAACAACTCCATTTCATAAGCATCAGCTAAAACAACATTGTCTCTTTTATTATTAAATTTATTATTAAGTTTATTATTTAAGTCTAATTTAAAACTCTCTTGCACACAATCAAGTGCTGCTAAATTCAATTCATAACAGATCAACTGCACAGCACTTGCTATGTTAAGTGAGCTATATTCTTTATTAGTAGGAATTAAGATTTGCGCATGACATATGGATAACTCTTCATTGGTCAAGCCCATACGCTCTTGGCCAAAGATAACCCCAACTTTGCTATTGTTCACAGCATAATCATTGATAGCGATGTTTGCAGCTTTTCTTGGATCAATGACTGGACTTGAAAGAGATCGCGACCGTGCGCTCGTTCCTAATAAATACTGACAGCCATTTATAGCCTCTTTAAGAGTAGAAACAATAACTATATTGTTTAATATATCATCCGCACCGCAGGCGCGGGCAATAGCATACTCATTTATTATATTACTGTCTTGAGAAACCAGATATAATTCGGTCACTCCCATGGTTTTCATGGCACGAGCAGCTGAGCCTATATTGCCAGGTTCAGTAGTATTAACTAAGATGATGCGACAATTGTTCAAATAATTATTCATTGCAGTCTATTATGATCGTCATTAAAAATTTATACAAAACTTATGATTTAAATAATACTAATGTGTTAGATAATATAAATCTAGAAATTAATGCTAATTCTTTTGTAGCCCTTTTAGGGCGCTCTGGTTCTGGCAAAACCACACTTATGAACATCATCGGTTGCTTAGATAAAGCCAGTAGTGGTGACTATTATTTAGATGGTCAAGATACTCAAAACTGTAGTATAAATGAACTTGCCGTACTACGGAATCGTTATATAGGCTTTGTCTTTCAACAATTTTATTTACTGCCGCAACTCAATGCACAAGAGAATGTCGCCTTGCCTCTATTTTATCGTGGCGTTGATCAAAACACGAGAATGCAGGATGCTGCCAGTATTCTTAGTAAACTAGGACTTGGTGAACGGCTTACTCATCGACCAAGTGAATTGTCAGGAGGTCAACAGCAACGGGTTGCTATTGCACGTGCACTAGTTACAGATCCTAAAATTATACTAGCTGATGAACCTACAGGTAATTTAGACAGTGCAACCGGTGAGTATATTATGTCTATTTTTGACGAATTACATCAACTTGGCAAAACGATTATTTTAATTACCCATGATCAATCTATTGCTACCCTCGCCCAACAACAGATTAATCTTATTGATGGGCGCATAGCACAATAACTATATCAATATAGAGTATCAAGCTACCTCTAATCTTTTTCTCTCTCTTATTTTTAAAACAATATTCACTAAGCACAACAGCATCAGTAATGGATACAATATATTGAGTATTGGCTCAGCAATAGACATGATCTCATCAAAGCCCAAAATAGCCATAACATACATAGTAACTAATGTCAGTAATACGCAAACTATTCTTGGGATTTTATTGGCAAAAACTGTTTCGTGAAAAAACTCAGTAGTTACTTCCGCCAATGCAGACGCGGTAGTCAAACAAGCCAAAGTCACACATACTCCCACAAACAATGCCCCATATTGCCCTAATAACAGATACGAAATCTTACCTAAAAGCCCTGCTGTGCTATACCCTTGTAATGCTTCAGCATGAGTTGCAGCGACAAAAATAAAACCCGTGTAAATCAAACTAATTAAAATAGCGCCAATAACACATGCATATAAAGTCATGCGCATAATTTCTTTGTGCGAGCTCAAACCATGTGTTTCACACTTATGTTGAATATTTCTATAGGCTACTGTACAAAAAAATAGTGAGGCTAATAGATCCATCGTACTATAGCCTTTAGTAAAAGCATTGCTAAATATATCTTTCGCAGGCGTATCAACAAAAGTAATCGGATTAGCATAATATAAACCTAATACGATTAGCATGGTAAATGTAAAAATTTTTACCGGCGACAAAATGCAACCAATGATATCAACCACTCGAGACTCTTTGGAAATTACCAAGTAAACTGCAAAGAAATATAAAAAATCAAATATATACGGATTTTGTAAATTTTCTGGCAAACTCGCTAATAACGTATTATAGGCTACTGTCTCTGTCCTAGGTGCAGCGAACAAAGGCCCTATAATTAAAATAAGAAACGTTACAACTATAAACGCTGGAATATTACCTAGTCGGCGGAAGAAAGCCCAATAATCTCCTTCATAAAGCGCACCGGCATACAGGCCTAAAAACGGCACCCCCACACTGTAAATAAGAAAGCCACATAATGCTAGCCACGTGTGTTGACCAGAGATACTGCCTAATTCTAAAGGGAAAATCATATTCCCGGCGCCAAAAAACATAGCAAATAAAGCAAGCCCGGTAGGGATAATAACTTTTAGTTTATTCTGTAAATTCATAATTCTCCAATGTATAGGAACAAAGCCAGAGGTATAGATCTATCAATATTATTACAGGTTTGCTGCTGACACAAGACACTGCTGTGAGAAATAACTATATAAACAACTTAATTCTTAGGATAATGCTTCTATCAATAGCCAGATCAATAGCCAGATTAGTAGCTAGATTAGCTATCCTATTATAATTGCAAAAATATTTTAATTTATAAACACTTTTGTTAGTATCGTGTTTCGTATTTAAAATAAAAGGGAAATTATGACTATTGAATACTCCTTGCTAAAAAGCTTGCTTGAAGATCTCTCGATGACTAATCTAGAAACCGCAATTAAACTGTTTAAAGAAGCTATAACCGAATTTAAAGATAGTAAAACTTTGACAGAGAGTAATTCCATTCTAAAAGCTCTGACCAGTTTTCAGCACGAACATGTCAGCCAAGATTTGGCTCATAAGATAGACCTAGCTACTGAGATTAACTCTAAGTATATTAACTCCCTCGAGCAATACTTAGATCAATTAAAATCTGTCTATGATGATTTAAACCATCTAGATACTGCAAAAACTGAAATAATTGCTCTTGGGCAAAAAATCAATCTTGTTGAATCACGTTTAGAAATAATTAATTCAGCCCGTGATGAGAATCTGGTTAAACTGAAAGAAGTCACTTTTATATTAAGTCAGCTTGAGTTCAAGATAGTAGAAATGAGTTTTGAAAAAAATCCTTCTATTACCGAACTACAAATCAAATTAACTGATATGCAACTTCAGAGCAGTGACTTACTTGCTAACCAAAGCAGCTTATTAGAAATGCATGCAGAAAATTCATTAGAACTAAGAAATCTAGAGGACTCATTGAAAACAGCCAGACACCTTCTTGCTAAAAATGAACAAACATTAATTGACCAAAAAACATCTATATTACAAACTTTGGAGGAGCTAGTTTTAGACAGTGAAAAAGTTCAGACGGAGTTCTCAGAATTAAATTGTGCTGTAAGCGTTGCGAATGAAGCTCTACTCAGCTTCACACCTGGCTCAGCTGTCCCTACATCAAGCGGTTTACCGTACACTGGCTGGCTATGGAATATGTTTACGTCAGCGCCAGCTAAACAAGAGCAAGAAATTGTTGGTTCAGCGCCAGCTAAACAAGAGCAAGAAATTGTTGGTTTAGAATCACCTACCAGCTTACTTGATGATACTGAAAGCATGCCCCCAGAGCTGATACCAGCACACACACCCACAGCTGAAACACCCTTCACATTCACAGCCTTGCCAGAAGCAAGCAGCTCTGATGTCCTAATTGCAGGCTACAACTATGGCATGAGATAGCAGCTTACTTCTCTGCCCTAGAACACAACCTAGGGCAGTTACTATGCTATTTCAACAACTAACCGATTACCATCAACTGCTATAACTTTTACTTTGGTGCCTATAGCTAAATCATCTTTAGACTCAATTTGCCATACTGTATCTGAGATTCGCAGATGTGCTCTGCCATTAACAATATTTTCTTCCAGTGTATAAACTTGACCAATATACTGATTACCACGCTGATTTAGCATGCTGGAATTAGTAATATGGGTTTTAGAACTTTTGAAATATTTTGCCCCTATCATCAAGCCTGCTACTGAAGCAATCGCAAATACAATAACTTGAGTAGTTAAACTAACGCTGGGCAAAAACAGCACAATAAGAGCTGTGATGGCCGCACCAATAGCTACCCATAATGCATAAGTTGAAACCGTCAGCATCTCAAAAATTAATAGGACACAGGCTGCAATTAACCATAACCAAAAAGGACTAAGCATAAGTAGTTCCTAATCAATAGTATTAAGTAAGATTATTTAATTTTAGCATCTTTTAATAATTCAGTTATGCCGCCCAAAGAGCTGATAACGCTAGTAGCTTCCCATGGCATAAAGATAACTTTTTGATTCTCAGCAGAGCCTATCGCACTCATCGCTTTGATGTATTCTTGAGCAACGAAGTACTGAATAGCTTTTGGATCACCTTTTGCAATAGCATTTGAGACTGATTCTGTAGCCATAGCCTCTGCTGCTGCACGGCGCTCACGAGCTTCAGATTCTCTAAAAGCTGCTTCTTTTTGACCTTCTGCTTCTAAGATTACAGCTTGTTTTTCACCTTCAGCCTTTAAGATCGCAGATTGTCTAAAACCTTCTGCTTCTAAAATATTCGCACGCTTCTCACGCTCCGCTTTCATCTGTCTACCCATTGACTGTACTAAGTCTTCAGGTGGTTTGATATCTTTGATTTCAATTCTGGTAATCTTCAATCCCCATGGCGAAACTGCTTCATCAACTACTGCTAATAATTTAGTATTAATTTTATCGCGGTGTGATAATTGCTCATCTAAATCTAAAGAACCTAGCACTGTTCTTATATTAGTCATAATTAAATTTCTAATAGCATGAACCAAATAATTTACTTCATAAGCAGCACGTGCTGAATCGACGATTTGATAAAACACCACGCCATCAACTTGTACCATAGCATTATCTTTACTAATCACTTCTTGCGAAGGGATATCTAAGACCTCTTCTTTCATACAGACTTTAAAGCCTATGCGTTCTATTAGAGGCGTAATAAAGTGTAATCCTGGTTGTAATGTTTTGACATAACGACCAAAGCGCTCAACTGTCCACTCATAACCTTGCGGAACCTGTTTAACGGCTAGAACGATATAAGTTAAAACTAGTGCTAAAAGTACAACTACTGCAGCTGGTACATAGAATACTGAATCAACCATCATAAACCTCTCCTATTTATATTTAAATATATCAGACCTTATTATACACTAGGATTTTGTGAATTTATAGGCTAATAAGGACAAGTGTTATTTGTAAAAAAATCACTTCAAGGACTATCTTTACTAGTTTTAGTATTTAAAGATGCAACTTTAATTAGTAGCGTTTGTGTAGCAATTAATAAATCATTTAACAATTGTTGATCTATGTCAAAACAACCTTCATATTCAACAAGATTACGTTGATTATGACACTTTGACAATACACGCCAAACTTCTGGCCCCACTCCAAGAGTATAAGGCAATACTTGAAATAGAATATAGCGATTCCCTGATCGATAGCCTTGCCAGCGTAATGCTGCCAAAGACAATGCATGCGCTGCATTATAAGCTAGGTCAAAACGACTTTCTGAAGAAAGTAATTTATTTTTTGCATCAAGTAAACGCGCCTCAGCGGAGTGAATCAGTCCCGTAAACTCCAACTGATTGATCGGCTCAACTTTCAGTAGACCAGTTTTTACCAAATTGTCCAAGTTTGGCAAGCTCATCTTCAGTCCCTTTCAAAAAAATTTTGGGTTGCTTAATAATTTGTGTTACAAAATTATTGTCTGCTTGATATTTCTTGAACCAGTCTATTGGGGAATAAAAAGTTGGATTTATTATGCGCCCTAATTTTACTTCCGCTTTCTCTAGTAGTATAAATACATCAGCATATGTTAAGTCATCACATATTAACATTAAATCAATATCACTAGTAGCTGTGTCTTCTTTTTTTGCTATGGAACCATAGATAAAGGCAAGGTAAATATGTGATGCTATAGGTAGCATAGCCTCTCTTAAAACATCGGCTAATCCAAATGTCTTTAATACAATACTGCGTAATTCTCCAAATAGTGGTGAGACGCTATTAGCTTGATAATGTTTCTGGTTACCAATAGCACGAAATGTAATTAACCCTGCACCGGCTAGATTCTCAAGTTCTCGCTGCACAGCTCCCCTGCCTGAATCAGTCAATCTGATAATTTCATTAGTATGAAAACTACTGTCAGGTTTAGCATATAATAATCCTAATACGCGCTGACGTACCTGGGGAAAAAGTGCATTTGAGAGACTGTAATATAATGTACTCATATTGGGTATTATAGTACCCACAATAGGTATGATCAAGTTTACACGTCTGTAACCTATTGATCCAATATAAACTCAACCATATGAAACAAAAAACCGGGTCTATTAAGATTTGAGTGGATAAAACAAATTATACACTTTAACGTATTAAATTTAGATTCTTACTTTTGTGTAACTGCGATTGCTAATGTAGGGCGAGCGCCACTCGCCCCTACACTTGCATAGTGCTTGTAAGGATGATCGGTTAAACCCGACTCAAATCTTCATAGACCCAATAAATTTTAGAACGGGATATCATCATCAAAATTTGTATCCATAGCCGGCTCAGGGAACGACTGGTTACTATTGTTATTATTAGCAGCACCGTAAGATGGACTGTAGCCCATGTTTTGTCCACTATCCATGCTTTGATCGAATCCGCCAGTAGAACCACCAGCACCACCACGACTGTCTAACATTTGCATTTCACTACCAACTATCTCAGTCGTGTATCTATCAACGCCATTTTTATCCTGCCATTTACGAGTTTGCAAGCGGCCTTCTACGTAGACTTTTGAACCTTTTTTAAGATACTCAGCAGCTATCTCACCAAGGCGATTAAAAAATATAACACGGTGCCATTCAGTACGCTCTTGCGCTTGACCTGTTTGTTTATCTTTCCAAGTATCGCTAGTTGCTATGCTTAAATTAGCAATTGCACCACCACTTGGCATATATCTTACTTCTGGATCCGCACCTAAGTTTCCTACGAGAATAACTTTATTAATTCCTCTTGCCATTGTTGACCCCTGTTTTAATTATAATTTTATATAAATTGTTAAATCTGTTTAAACTTGTATCCAGATAATAAGTTGCATAACCACAAGCTTGCCCAAAATAAACTAAATACGAAGATAGACACCAATCCGTAGTATTTAAATAGTATACCAGCTATTGCACCTCCCAACATAGGGCCAATAAACTGAGCAGTTGAGTAAACTCCCATAACTGCGCCTTTATTATTCGCTGGAGCAATTTTAGAGATTAATGATGGTAAACTTGCTTCTAGAATATTAAATCCGGTAAAAAAAAGTACCAACCCAATAATTATACCCCAAAATTTAGCATTTAAAAGCGAGAATATTATTTGCGCTAAAATTATTAATACGACAGCAAACATAATTATTTCTTTTTGACAACGCTTGCGCTCACTTATCGCTAAAAGCGGGCCCATAAACATAACGGCCATTAAAAAAACTGCAACGTATAATCCACCTTGCGTTGAGCCTGACATACCTAAACTTTTGAAAATAATTGGGATCGCTAAAAAATTAGCAGTCAATATACCATGCAGCGAAAACACGCCAAAACTATGGAGTTTAAGTTGATTAAAAATATTTTTATAAGCTATATCTGTGCGCCATTTTTTAATCAGCGATCGATCTTGTCTTTCGGTTTTTTTATTAACAGCAGGAACAATACCCCATAATATACATAAAATAGGCAAAACTAAAAAACCTATAAGATAAAACATATTATTGACTGATATCAATGTATTCAACAATGGCCCCAAGATAAAAGCAAGCATAAAAGCTGCGCCAATACTGACGCCGATGATAGCCATTGCACGCGTTCGAGAATAATCTGTAGTCAAATCTGATAATAACGCTATAGTTGTGCCCGAAATAGCACCACAACCTTGTAAGGCCCTTCCTAACATAATTATATAAATATTCTGACTCATGGCTGCGACAATGCTACCAAGCAAAAAAACTAATAATCCTAGAGTTATTACTTCTTTGCGACCTATATAATCTGATAGAATGCCTAATGGTATTTGAAAAATTGCTTGTGTTAGACCGTAAATGCCCATCGTAAAACCAATTAATAAAGGCGTAGCATTGTTAAGACCTTGTAAGTATGGAGAGAATACGGGAATTATAATAAATAGTCCCAGCATCCTGAAAGCCAAGATTAACGCTAGACTGAAAACTGCGGTGCGTTCTTGTGGCTTAAACATTAGCAAACTTCCTAATTTTTAAAATTTTCGTCATTGTAACCGTTTATGCAAAATATTACTATCCAAGGGGCTCGCACACATAATCTTAAGAATTTGAATATTACTATTCCCAGAGATGAATTAGTAGTAATAACTGGCCCATCAGGATCAGGTAAGTCATCGCTAGCTTTTGATACGCTGTATGCTGAAGGGCAAAGACGTTATGTGGAATCGCTCTCTGCTTATGCTAGGCAGTTTCTTGCTATTATGGAAAAACCTGATGTCGATCACATTGAGGGTCTATCCCCTGCTATTTCTATTGAACAAAAGTCCACCTCGCATAACCCGCGCTCGACTGTTGGAACGATTACTGAGATTTATGATTACTTAAGATTATTATTTGCCCGAATAGGCACACCTGAATGCCCTGATCATAGAATAGCCTTGTCAGCACAAACTATTAGCCAAATGGTTGATTCGGTTTTAGATTTACCCAAAGATACTAAATTAATGCTTTTAGCCCCTATCGTACGGGATCGCAAAGGCGAGTATTTAAAATTATTCAGTGATCTTCACAAACAAGGATTTATTCGTGCTCGCATCAATGGTGAAATTTATGAACTAGATGATGTAACCAATTTACCGACTCTGGCTAAAAATAAAAAACATACTATCGAAGTGGTTGTCGATCGATTTAAAGTTAACCCAGATATTAAAACAAGATTAGCTGATTCATTTCAAACGGCGTTAAATCTTAATCAGGATATGGCTTATATCAGCTACATCGATGAACAAAAACCTGACATTATTTTTTCTGCCAGCTACTCTTGCCCACACTGCGGTTATAGCCTTACTGAATTAGAGCCTCGTATCTTTTCTTTTAATAGTCCGCATGGTGCTTGTAGTGGCTGTGATGGCCTGGGTGTCAAAGAGTATTTTGATCCGCAAAAGCTTATTCCGGATCCAAGTTTAAGCTTAGCTGCCGGCGCTATCAAGGGCTGGGATGGTAGAAATACTTATTATATGCAAATGCTG
This sequence comes from uncultured Gammaproteobacteria bacterium, assembly GCA_964387745.1. Lineage (GTDB taxonomy): Bacteria > Pseudomonadota > Gammaproteobacteria > JAGOUU01 > JAGOUU01 > JAGOUU01. The sequence continues at coordinate 23,751 of CAYLXL010000006.1, forward strand.
GAATCATTAGCTAAGCATTATAATTTTAGTTTAGATACGCCGTTCGAAAAACTAAGTAAAAAGAATAAAGATATATTAATGTACGGCAGTGATGATACGAAAATTACTTTTAGCTTTACTAATCAGCGCGGCAATGAACGTACACGTAAATTTATCTTTGAAGGCGTAGTCAATAATTTTACACGCCGCTATCATGAAACAGACTCTAATCTTATTCGCGAAGCTATCAGTAAATATTTATCGAAACAGCCCTGCCCTGATTGTGAAGGCACAAGACTAAGCAAAAAAGCACGACATGTTTTTATTAATAACAATAATTTATCAACTATTGCCAGCCTTACTATTGAAGGCGCTTTAGAGTTTTTTCAAAAGTTAAAGCTTAGCGGTAGCAAAGCAAAAATTGCTGACAAAATTGTTAAAGAAATTTCGGAACGCCTACATTTTTTAAACAATGTAGGTTTAGATTATTTAAATTTAAATCGTAGCGCTGATAGCTTATCAGGTGGTGAAGCACAAAGAATTCGACTTGCCAGTCAAATCGGCGCAGGTCTTGTAGGCGTCATGTATATTCTGGATGAGCCTACTATAGGGTTGCATCAACGCGACAATGATAAATTAATAAAAACTTTATTACATCTCAAAAACTTAGGTAATACAGTGATAGTTGTTGAGCATGATGAAGAAGTTATTTTAAATGCAGATTATGTTTTAGATATTGGCCCTGGCGCTGGCGTACACGGAGGGGCAGTTGTTGCTGAAGGCACCCCTGATCAAATCAAGAAAAATAAAAATTCCATTACTGGACAATTTTTATCCGGTAAAAGAAAAATTGCTGTACCTAAGACTCGTGTTAAAAATGATCCAAAAAAACAAATTACTATAACCAAAGCCTGTGCTAATAATTTAAAAGACGTTTCAGTTAATATTCCAGTAGGATTAATTACCTGCGTTACTGGCGTCTCGGGCTCAGGTAAATCGACGCTGATTAATGATACTTTATATCCTTATATAGCCAATCGTTTAAACAATGCTAGTTTGACAATTGCGCCTGTAAACAATATTACTGGCATTGAGTTTTTTGATAAAGTGATTGATATTGATCAAAGCCCTATCGGTCGCACGCCGCGTTCAAACCCGGCTACTTATACCGGCTTATTCACACCCATTCGTGAATTATATGCCGGCACACAAGATGCACGCGCACGTGGTTATGAGATTGGCCGCTTTAGTTTTAATGTCAAAGGCGGACGCTGTGAAGGCTGCCAAGGCGATGGCTTAATTAAAGTTGAAATGCATTTCTTACCTGACATCTATGTTACGTGTGATGTTTGCCAAGGCAAGCGTTATAATCGCGAAACTTTAGAAATCACTTATAAAGGCAAAAACATTAATCAAGTATTAAACATGATTGTCGAGGAAGCTTATGAGTTTTTTAAATCAGTACCGACACTAGAAAAAAAATTAAAAACTTTAATGGACGTGGGTTTAGGTTATATAGGCCTCGGGCAAAGTGCAACTACTCTATCAGGTGGTGAAGCGCAACGTGTAAAACTCGCCAAAGAGTTATCTAAACGCGATACTGGCAACACGCTCTATATATTAGACGAACCTACAACAGGTCTGCACTTTCAAGATATAGAGTTATTACTAAAAATAATTCATGAACTAAGAGACCGAGGTAATACTGTAGTTATTATTGAGCATAATTTAGATGTTATTAAAACTGCTGATTGGCTTATAGATTTAGGCCCTGAGGGCGGTTATAAAGGTGGTGAAATCATTGCGACTGGCACGCCAGAGGACGTTTGTAAAAATAAGAAATCTAAAACTGGTGAATATTTAAAAAAATACTTATCTGAGTAAAATTACCAGCCGCTTACAAAGGCTTTTTTATTATCAAATATACCTATACTTAATATCCTCAATAAGTTAATATTTTTTATCACACTATAAATTTAATGAGTACGATATGGACATCGAATACTTAATTAGAATTTTAAAAAGTGCTAGCCGTTTTATAAAAACAAGTAGCCTTGACGACGACCCTATTTTTGTTCCTAACTTCGCTAGAATCAAATCCAAGCTTATAGAATACCAAGTCTTCAACAAACCCAGTATCAACGTTCATCTGGACCGGCTAAAAGATGAGTTAAAACTAGGTATCTGTGTTTTTGCAGAGGCTATTGAAGCATTTAAAAACTCCGAAACACCAGAAAATAAAGGTGATGTAACAATTTTGAGAGTTTATTTAAACACAATTATTGATTATATTGACATGTCTGCGATGTTTCCAGTAACTCAAGCCCCGGCAAACACCAGCGATAATTTTAAAATTAGCTTTCAAGAAATACTTGCTGATTTATCTAATTACTTTGAAAATCTAATCAATAAAATACTACGCTTGGAAAAATTGCCTGAGACAATAACCAACATTGACTCAATGAATCTTCATCCTATTTTCGCACAGATATTAATCAAATTAAAAAGTTATCTAGAAAATGAACCTGAGTTTTTTCAACTTTATTTTATTAGCGCTATAAATGAAATCATCCATCACCTTAATCTTATAGAGTTTTTCTTCTCTGAAAACAATTATGCGAGCTTAAAAATACAGCTCTTCTTACTTAATAAATACTTGGACTGTTTAGGAATAAAAGTTATGGTCAGTGCAACATACTCTCTGTGGGACTTTAGCAAGATATTGACTGAAGAACCAGATAAAATAGTAAACACTTTATCAACACAATCAACTCCACCGGTCACCTACCTCGGCTCTGCTAGCTCCACGTTACAAATTGGCGACTACTCAATAAGCTCACCTCATGAAGTGCATCGCAGGTATTCATCTAGCTACTGTTTAAACTGTTATCCAAATTTTGTACGCAGCAGAGCTAATAGCGATTGCAAAGCAGGTACTCAGCAAACCAATCCCAGACCTTAATCAAAAGCTATCATAAGTTTTTTTTAAGTCTGCACAAATTATTTTAATAGGAAGTTAGTTACTCGCATAATTTGTATTCTCTAATATACTTAAGATTATATGTAAATTATGTATGGTATTAACGATATGAAGAATGTAACTATTATTGGTTGTGGACATGGCGGGCAAGTATTAGCCTACGATTTGACCAAGAAAGGCTGTAAAGTGACTCTAGCAGCCCTACCAGACCATCCAGGGTTTGCGACTGAACTAATAAAAAGTAAACAAATAACCTGCACAGGGATGATTGAGGGCACTACCAGTATCCATAATGTCACCACTGATTTAGCCATTGCTTTAAAAGATGCAGAAGTTATTTTTATAGTGGTCCCAAGTTTTGCTCAAGAACAAGTTATTTTAGCCTGTATGCCTCACCTTCAAGATAACCAATGGATTGTCACTCTAGAGGCTAATTTCTCAAGCCTAGTCTACATGGACTTATTAAAGCGCTTAAACTTTAAAAAGCAGGTTAATTTTGCAGATATATCAACTCTGCCCTACGCCTGCCGTAGCACTAAACCTGGTGAAGTAGTTATTCTTGGTATCAAGAAAAAAATGGGCATTGCAGCTATTCCTGCAGATAAAACAAAGTATGTTGCCGAAGAACTAAACAAAGTCTTTCCTTCACAATTGATGGCTTATAATAATGTCTTAGAAATTGGCTTAAACAGTTTAAGTGGGATTATTCACCCAGCAGTGACCTTATGTAATGCAGGCCGTATTGGCAAAGAAGAATTTTATTTCTATAAAGAAGGCATATCGCCATCTGTAGGACATCTATTAGAACAATTAGATTTAGAACGTCGCCAAATCGGTAAATTATATGACCTTGATTTGCCACATTGTATGGTAATTGAAGAAGAGTTCTATGGGATTAAATATAATAATATTTATGACTTTTTTTATGAAAGTGAAATCCATTCTGGTACTTTCGCACTTTGTCCTAAATCTTTAAAAGAACGTTATATCTCACAAGATGTGCCGTATGTATTAGTCCCGTGGTATGCTTTAGGTAAAGCAGTTGGTTATGAAGCTCGTGTTACTAAAAGTCTAATAGATATGGCTTCTGCTTTAAATGGCGCAAATTATTTAGCTGATGGACGTAATTTAGCTCATATGAACTGTCATGATTTGAATAAACGTGAATTGATTACTTATGCTAACTCAGGCAATCACTATGGTGAGCATAAATGGGCTGGCTAAGTAATTACTGGTTATTAACTTCAATATTAAGCGCAATATTTTTTGCTGTCGCTAGTTTTATTATTACTATTGGTGCCAAAAAACATTATTCGATTTCGCAAATGTTAGTAGGTTTGTATATCTCAGGCGCTGTAATGTTTGCTTTTTATATTTCTTTACATAATGGTTTCAGTATAGATAAACAGACTTTTATGTGGGGGATTATTATTGGTATAGGGTCATCTTTAAGTAATGCTTTTTTTACTTATGCACTCAAACTTGGGCCAGTGAGCCTAACTGGACCACTAGCCAACACTAATGTTATCTTAGTTATTATCATGTCGGTATTTTATTATGGTGAAATACTAAGCTTACCGCAAATATTGGGAATTTCTTTACTGCTTTTAGGTTGTTTTTTACTGCCGTTTGATCCCCAAGAGAATAAACATGTAAGAAAAAATATGTGGTTTTTAATTATGTTATTAACTATATTTTTTATGTTTTTACTAAATGGCGGCTTGAAAATCACCCGTGAATTATTATTAGATAATAGCCTTGTTTTATTTTACTCTTATATTTTTGCAACAGTGTTATTTTTTAGCAGTATAGTATTTACGAAACTTTATTCCCCTAGGACTTTTAAGTTTAAATATCAAGCTATAAAGATTGGCTTGCTGGCAGGGGTATTTTCGTTTCTTGGCTTACAGTCTTATGCTATTGCGTTAGAAGGTGGACCAGCTAGTGTAGTTGTTCCTATTTTCTCATCTCGTAATGCAATAGTAGCAGTATTATGCATTTGGTATTTTAAAGAGACATTATCAAGATTTCAGAAGATGGCACTTGCTTCTTTATTGTTTGGTTTGTTGTGTGTGAGTTTTTAGAGATTGTCAGTAAATTGTCATCCAGATCCAGAGCGTAGCGAAGGATCTCAGATTTTTTTTAATCGGAGATTCCTCGCAAAAGCTCAGAATGACAAAATCTTACTTAATTTTCGTAAAAGACTTCATCAAGCTTTTGAACTTTTTAATTTTAACTTTTTGATCGCCATCAGAGCTCAATCCTAATAATTCAAGTATAAGACCTTGTGGTGCAACTCTGACGTGCAATTCTTTATCGTTAGAACCTTTAAAACTTAAAGCAGCATCAGTGACATTAGTATATAGACTCAAGCTGGTATTTTTACTGCCATCCAATTCATTTAATGCTACTTTAGCATAATTAGGGAAGCCTGGTGTACCTTCATCTATAAAGAAATATATAGTGTTTTTATCTGACGATAAATATAACTTACCGGAAACTGGACTACCACCATCATCATCTTCATCAGCGCCGTTTTCATCACTTTCATCATTATCACCAAGATTTAAGTCGAGTTTCGTAAAACTTGTATCAGTGGTAACCTGTTTAAACTTTGACTTTAGAGCTTCTGTAGTGTCTTTAGTAATAGCAACTGAGTAAGTTTCAGACTGAAAAAATCTTTCAGTAAGATCTGACATAGTCGCTGCATAAGTGAACGGGGATAAACAAAACATCGCGAACGCCGATGCAGTTAATAAGAACTTTTTCATAATTACTTCCTTATATGAATTTATAATATGTATAATTTAAATCAGTATTAAAATATTATTAATAATATTGATACTCGATCATCCTAAAGCAACTAGATAAAAAATCAATATGTTAGTTTCAAAATTTGCTTTTAGATTTTTTAGAACGGTCGACAAACTTATGCCGACCTTTAAGATTTTGAGATTTGCAGGGTTCTACTTTCTCAATCCTTTATTTTTAGATTTGTCAGGTTCAACTTTATTTGTTTTTCTTGAGTTATCTAAAGCTGCCTCATATTCATCCCTAACTGCAAAGTAATTATCTACGTACCCATGGTAACCATCCAACCAGGCTTTATAATCAGGGTCATTTCTATAACCATCAAGCTTATTGTTGGCATCTGTAGTGCTACGATGATCTTCAAGCCATGTTTTATAGTCAGGACAATTTTTATTACCCTGTTTATCGTCCCGCTCGCTAGTATAATACCCAGCCAACCATTGCTCCATATATTGATCTTGAGTACTATAAATTAACCGATAATACTTCTCTTCATTCTTGTCCATTTCGTCTCCAATTACTGATTGTATAGGTACTAATATTTATTATTAACAGCATTACAGCCATCTATATTAAAAAGTACAGCTCACATCATTAATGCAAACGCGAACAGATCAAACAAATTATTGAATCAGCGTTTTATATCATTCTAGAATACGCCGGTCTTATAGTTAAATAAATCACATTAGTCTAAAGATAATGTGAGTAAATACTCTTACGATTTATAAGAAGTTCGATCAGAAGTTAAGTGTTTTGATCGAGTTTGATCAAGGATTTAAGCTAGAAACCCGTAAGAAGTTGCCCTGTAGTAACTACAGATCTAAGCCTGGGAATTAAAGGCCCCCACCGCTTCGCGGCGAGAGCTTTTTTGTTCCCAGAACGAAAAATCCCGGCACTATGTCCGGGATTTTAATTAATTTCTTGCTGATCTAGAAGATTAAGCTGCAGACTGATCCGATTGTCTATCAACTAATTGAATGATAGCCATTGGAGCAGCATCGCATTTTCTAAAACCATACTTTAATACTCTTACATAACCACCTGGGCGAGTCTTAAAATGAGGTCCTAATTCAGAAAATAGTTTACCTACTGCTGATTTGCTTTGTAATCTATCAAAAGCTAATCTACGGTTTGCTACAGAATCAACTTTAGCAAGAGTGATTAGTCTTTCAGCTACTCTTCTTAATTCTTTAGCTTTTGGTAAGGTTGTTTTTATAGTTTCATGTTCGAATAATGAAACCGCCATGTTTTTGAACATTGCTTTACGGTGAGAACTGTTTCTATTTAGTTTTCGACCACTTTTATTATGACGCATTGTCTGTACCCTATATTTAAATCTATCTTATGTTTATTACTTACGATCTGCTGGCGGCCAATTGTCAATATGCATGCCCAAGCTTAGATTTTTTGATGATAATAATTCTTTAATTTCATTTAAAGATTTTTTACCTAAATTAGGTGTTTTCAGTAGTTCGTTTTCAGTTCTTTTAACCAAATCACCCAAATAATAAATATTTTCAGCTTTTAGGCAGTTTGCCGATCTTACAGTAAGATCTAATTCATCAATAGTCTGCAATAGTGCAGGATCAATTAACGCTTCAGGAGCTTTAACCGTTTCCTCAGCTACCGTTTTAATATCAACAAATACTGATAACTGATCTTTAAGAATTGCTGCAGCGAAGTTGATAGCATCTTCTGGATCAATAGTACCGTTAGTTTCAATATCGATAATGAGTTTATCGAGATTAGTCCTTTGTTCAACACGTGCATTTTCAACAGTGTAAGTAACACGATTTACTGGTGTAAATGTAGCATCCAATTTTAATGTACCGATTTGGACAGTATCAGATGAAAGTTGATCGGTAATTACATTAGATGAAGGCACGTAACCAATACCACGCTTAACTTTAAGCTTCATAGAAAGCTTGCCGTTATTTGCTAAGGTAGTAATAACTTGTTCAGGATTTACTAACTCAACATCACCTTCTAATTTAATGTCAGCACCTGTGACCACGCCCGGAGTATCTTTTTTGATGGTAACAGTAACTTCATCACGGCCTTTTAAGATAAATGCCAATTTCTTAATATTCAATATAATTTGAATAACATCGTCTTGAACACCTTCTATAGTGCTGTACTCATGTAAAACACCATCGATTTCTAGCTCCGTCACTGCAGCGCCTGGCATAGATGACAACAATGTACGTCGTAATGCATTACCGAAGGTATGAGCAAAACCACGTTCAAACGGTTCAAGCACAATACGTGATCGGTGACCACTAATAAATTTCTCTACTTTTACGTTTGGTTTTAAAAAGTCATTTACCGATGCTGGTAACATCATTAGCAGTGCCCTCAATAATTATTTAGAATATAGCTCAACAACTAGATGTGGTTGTAAAGTTGATGATAATTCTTTAATATCTGGTTTTTGTTTATACATAGCAGTTAGCTTATTTACATTTACATCAATCCACTCTGGGAATTGACGCTCTTCAGCAAACTTCACAGAAGCTTTTACTCTTAACTGATTAGCAGCGTCTTCCGAAAGTGAAATCTCGTCGCCAGCTTTAACTTCATAGCTTGGAATGTTTACTAGTTTGCCATTTACTCTAATTGCATTATGTCTTACTAATTGTCTTGCTTCTGACTTTGAAACGCCGAAGCCACTTCTGTAGACGACGTTATCTAATCTTGCTTCAAGAAGCTGTAACAAGTTTTCACCTGTAGCACCACGGCGACGTTCAGCTTCTTTATAAATTTTTCTAAACTGTACTTCACCAATGTGACCATAGGTTGTACGCATAGACTGCTTAGCTCTTAACTGACCTACATAGTCACCAGTTCTTGGTCTTTTTGTACCATGTTGTCCTGGGCGAGTACTTTTCTTCTCAATAGCACATTTACTTGTATAACATTTAGTGCCTTTTAAAAACAACTTTTCACCTTCGCGGCGGCACAATCTACAAACTGGTCCTGTATATCTCACAGTAATATCTCCAAAAAACTACTAACTACGACGTTCTTTTTCAGCACGGCACCCATTATGTGGGATTGGCGTGATGTCTAATAATTCAATAACTCGGCCAAACTCTCCAAGAGCACGAACCGCTGACTCGCGACCTGGTCCTGGTCCTTTTACTTTCACAGTAAGGTTTTTTATTCCATACTGGCTTGCAGTATTCATAGCGTTTCTTGTTGCCACTTGAGCTGCGTAAGGAGTACTTTTGCGAGAGCCACGGAAACCTGAGCCACCTGCCGTAGACCATGCTAGAACATTGCCCTGCATATCTGTAACGGTTACTATAGTATTGTTGAAGCTAGCGTTAATATTTACTACAGCATCAAGCACATTTGCTCTAATTTTTTTCTTTACTTTAGTAGCAGTATTTTTATCTGGTCGACTCATGTTTGGTTTTACTCTCTAACAATTACGTTATCTGATTATTAAGTTATTTTTTGCCACCACGTTTTTTACGTGTTTTAGCATTGGTTCTAGTTCTTTGACCACGACATGGTAGATTCATTCTATGTCTTCTACCGCGGTAAGCAGAGATATCCATAAGTCGTTTAATATTCATTGAAACAGTACGTCTGAGATCGCCTTCGATTTCAAACCCAGTGACTGCTGCTCTTATTAAATCTTCTTCTTTTTCTGTTAAATCAGCTGCTTTTCTTGAGGGATCTATACCAAGCTCGCGGCATATTTTAAGTGCCCTGCTTCTACCTATACCATATACGGCTGTTAGCCCTATTTCTAAGTGCTTTTTTGGCGGTATGTTTACCCCTGCTATACGAAGCATTAAGTGACTCCTAAGTGTTTATTATTATTCAAACAAAACAAAAATGAGTATCAGACTATAATATATGTAAATAGTAAATATATAGTCGCAATACTTATTAAGTTGCTATTTTATATAGTTGTTGAGACTTAATCAATAGCAAACTTAATTTATCATTTCACGAAATTGATTATTACCCTTGTTTTTGATTATGACGTTGTTCGCTACAAATCACTCTAACATGACGATGTCTTTTGATAATCTTACATTTTTTACAACGTACTTTTACTGATGCTTTTACTTTCATAAACGTAACCTATTGATTTACTACATTAATAATTTATTCTAATATTTTACCTGGCTGGCAAGCCACGTAAGTTTGCTTTTTTCATTAAACTTGCGTATTGCTGGCTCATTAAATGAGACTGTACCTGTGCCCAAAAGTCCATTATTACTACAACCACGATCAACAATGAGGTGCCACCGAAATAAAACGGTACTTGCCATGCATAATTCATAATCTCAGGAACCAAGCACACGGCTACTAAATATACGGCACCTATTGCTGTTAATCTAGTCATAACTTTGTCAATGTACTCAGCAGTTTGTTTACCTGGACGTATTGCAGGCAACATTGCCCCTGACTTTTTAAGGTTTTCAGCCGTTTCTGTTGGATTAAAGACTAAAGCCGTATAAAAAAAACAGAAGAATATTATGGCCACACACATGAAAAACAAGTAAAGTGGTTGACCCGGCGATAACAACAGGCTTATATTAGCTAATATGCCTGACTCTCCAGAGGCAAAAAAGGAGCTTATCGTCGCTGGAAACAATAATATACTTGAAGCAAATATTGGTGGAATAACCCCTGCCATATTAATCTTTAATGGTAAATGGCTAGTCTGACCACCCATAATTTTTCTACCTTGCTGTCTACGAGCATAATTTACCGTAATACGTCTTTGTGCTCTCTCAACAAAGACTACAAAAGCAATAATCGCCAGCATAAATAAGAAGATTAAAATGGCCTGTATAAACAATATGTCTCCATCGCGTATACGATCTAAAACTCTAATTACCGTCGATGGCAGATTAGCGGCTATTCCTGAAAAGATAATAAGTGATATACCATTTCCTATACCGCGCTCTGTCATCTGTTCGCCTAGCCAGACTAAAAACATTGTACCCGTGACTAAAGTCACCACTGTAGTAAAATAATAGCCATAACCTGTAAACAGTGAAATATTTTCAGCTGCTAAATATCTAGCCATACCTAAAGCTTGGAAGGAAGCGATAAGCAACGTTCCATATCTGGTATATTGTTTAATTAAACGCTTACCATGCTCACCTTCTTTTTTTAATTCCATAAGTTTAGGATGAACAGAACTTAAAAGCTGTATAACTATAGACGCTGAAATATACGGCATTATCCCCAATGAGAACAATGTAAAACGCTGTAATGCACCACCAGAAAACATGTTAAACAAACCAAAAATAGTATTTTTGCTCTGATTAAATAATTGAGCGAGTTTCACAGGGTCCATACCAGGGACAGGTATATGCGCACCTACTCTGTAAACGAACAAAGCAGCTAGTACATATACTAAACGTCTAATCAGTTCGTTATAGCCAGAAGCATTTTGGCTACTATGATTTTTAGTTTGCATTAAACTTAACGTCCCTTAGTCTATTGTTATTTTCGCTCAGTTAATAGTCGGCACTACTCAACTTTACCACCGGCATTAACTATTAAGGTTTTAGCACCTTCAGACACTCTAATTTCTTCGCTAATGATTACATTTAAAGGCTTGGTAACTTCGCCATTGGCAAATATTTTTACAAACTTTGTATTACGCTTAATTAAATTAGACATTTTCAAAGTATCTAATGTAATTTCATTAGCATCTAAATTGATTAAATCACCTGATCTTAACTGTTCAGTGAGTAAACCACTAATAGATTTGAAACCGAACTTCGGTAAACGACGGTGTAATGGATTTTGACCACCTTCGAAACCTCGTCTAGGGTTACCGCTCTTACGAGCTTTCTGACCTTTATGACCTTTACCAGAAGTTTTACCTAAACCACTTCCGATACCACGTCCTAATCTTGTTTTTGCTATTTTTGAACCTTCAGCTGGTGATATTGAATTTAATTTCATTATACTTCTTTTACCTCTACAAGATAATCTATAACATTAATCATACCAGCGATTGGTGCCGTATAGTTATGTTCTATGGTGCTATGTAATTTGCGCAAGCCCAATGCTTTAATTGTATCAATATGTTGTTGCTTACGGCCGATTAAACTTTTAACTAATTTAATACGGACTTTTTTGTTTTCTGCTTTAGCTTTTTTAGTCATTCTATTCACCTGCTGCAACTAGTTGATCCACGCTAATTCCGCGCTTATTAGCAACATGATTAGGTGTTTCAGTAGATTTAAGACCATTTATTGTTGCAAGTACAACGTTAACCGGATTAGTCGAACCTATACATTTTGCAAGTACATTTGTAACGCCTAATACTTCAAATACAGCACGCATTGCACCACCTGCGATTACACCACTACCTTGGCTTGCAGGTTGCATGATAACTTTAGATGCACCATGTCTAGAAATAATTGGGTGGTATAATGTACCATCGTTAAGCTCTATGCGCACCATATTTTTACGGGCTGCTTCTAAAGCTTTTTGAATAGCTGCCGGAACTTCACGTGCTTTACCACGTCCAACACCAATTTTACCTTTACCATCGCCAACAACTACCATTGCAGCAAAACTAAATATTCTACCGCCTTTAACAACTTTAGCGTTTCTGTTGACAGTAATTAACTTTTCGAAAATTCCGTCGCTTTTTGTATTCTGATCGAAACCTGACATATTATCTCCTAAAACTGTAGACCAGCTTCTCTAGCTGCATCAGCTAGTGCTTTTATTCTGCCGTGGTATTTATTACCAGAGCGATCAAAGGCGATTGAATCAATACCTTGATTTTTTGCCCGTTGTGCGATTAATTGACCAATCTTTTTGGCAGATTCAACGTTACCAGAATAAGTATCCATTCCAGCTCTGATTTCTTTATCAACAGTTGAAGCTGAAACAACTACGGTATCACTTACGCCTGGCTTAATAATTTGCGCATAGATATGTTTACTAGTTCTAGTTACTACTAAACGTAATACGTTTTGATGTTTAATCTTAGCACGAGTTTTTTTTGCTCTTTTAAGACGTTTTAACTTTTTTTGAAATTGCATTTCTATTCACCAGTTATTGCGTAATTTAAATTAATTATTCACTTATTTTTTCTTAGTTTCTTTAATTTCGATAACTTCATCAGAGTACTTAACACCCTTACCTTTATATGGTTCTGGTGGTCTAAACGCTCTGATTTTAGCAGCAACTTGACCAACTGCTTGCTTATCTTTGCCCTTGATAACAATCTCAGTTTGAGCTGGTACCTCTATTGTTACTCCTTCTGGCGGAGTAAATTCAACAGGGTGAGAGAAACCTAAACTTAAACTAAGAGCCTTACCTTTTAATGCGGCACGATAACCAACACCTACCAATAATAACTTTCTTTCGAAGCCTTTAGTAACACCTTTTAACATATTGTTAATGTTTGCGCAGGTTGCACCTATGATAGACTTTGTTCTTTTATCATTACTTTGAGATGTGATAGTTATCTTTTTATCTACACATGTCATTTCAAGTGCTTGATCAACGTCTAACACCATTTCGTTGTTGCCGGACTTAATAGTAAGCTTATTTGATGCAAAGCTTACATCTACTTTATCTGGAACACTTATAGGCTTTTTTGCAGTTCTTAGGCTCATTATATATTCTCGTTAAATTAATCTATATTAAGATGTACAGCATGTCTTCTTATGAAAGTATGCAGATAACTTCACCACCAAGTGATTGTTGTTTAGCCTGGTGACCTGTCATTACTCCTTTAGAAGTACTGACAATGCTAATACCTAAGCCTGCTTTAACCACAGGGAATTGATCGTAGCCTTTATATACTCTAAGACCTGGTCTGCTACATCTCTTTACGTTAGAAATCACCGGTAAACCTTGATAGTATTTCAGCTCAACTTTTAATACTAATTTTTTATCAACAGTTTCCATTTTGAAATTTTCAATATAGCCTTGTTCTTTCATCACTTTAGCTATAGAAGCTTTCATATTTGATCCTGGCATAGTTACCGTCAAAGACTTTGCTTTGTGCGCATTTCTTATTCTTGTAAGCATGTCTGAAATAGGATCTTGCATACTCATATTTTTATCTCCTAAATTTAAACTAAGATTATTATGTTACCAACTTGATTTGGTCATACCAGGAATTAGGCCCTGGTTGAACATTTCTCTTAGTTTGTTACGGCAAATACCAAACTTTTTATAAACACCACGTGGTCTACCAGTAATCTGGCATCTAGATCTTGTTCTAACAGCATGTGCATTTCTAGGTAAGGCACTTAGTTTCAATCTTGCTTGCCATGCTTCTTCAGGCGTACCTGTTTTAATAATTTTCTTTAGCATTTCTTTTTTAGCAGCAAATTTTGCAACTGTTTTAAACCTTCTTGCTTCACGTACTATTATTGAAGTTCTTGCCATAATTAACCTATATTGTTACTTATAATTACTATTTTAATTTATCTATAATGTTATTAATCACGAATTGGTAAGCCAAAAGCCTTTAACAATGCAAGGCATTCTTTATCGTTTGCTGCTGTTGTTGTAAGAGTTATGTCAAAGCCTCTGATTGCATCTACTTTATCGTATTGAATTTCAGGACATACGATCTGTTCTTTTATACCTAGACTGTAGTTGCCTCTACCATCAAAAGATTTCTTACTTAAACCTCTAAAGTCGCGTACGCGTGGTAAGTATATAGTTATTAGTCTATCTAGAAACTCATACATTTCTTTAGATCTTAGTGTTACTTTACAACCTATTGGCCAACCATCTCTGATCTTAAAACCAGCAATTGACTTTTTAGACATAGTAGTAAGTGGTTTTCTACCAGTAATTTTTGTCATGTCATCGATCGCATTCTGCAACTGTTTCTTATCAGAAGCAGCTTCACCTACACCCATATTGATCGTTATTTTTTGTAGTTTTGGAACCTGCATGACGGTCTCAAAACCAAACATTTTGTGCAAGTCTTTAACAATTTTTTCTTTATATGCGGTTTGCAATCTAGCCATTATGCTACCCTTTACCTTTAAACCTTTTATTTACTACTTATATATCAATTTTTTGACTATTGGATACAAACGCTCTGAATTTGTTACCGTTTTCATCAGTTAGCATTTTTACACGATCTGCTTTATTGGTCACATCGTTAAATATTGCCACATTAGATATATGGATTCCTGTTTCTTTTTGCACGATTCCTGGCTGTATACCTTTTTGCGGATTCCCTTTCTGATGTTTTTTGATCATATTGACACCTTCAACAAGAACGCGATCGTTAGATAGCATTTTTATAATAGTGCCTTTTTGACCTTTATCTTTACCAGCAATAACTACTACTTTGTCATTTCTTTTTAATTTTGCCATTTTATAACACCTCGGCTGCCAATGAGACGATACGCATGAATTTTTCATTACGTAATTCTCTAGTTACTGGTCCAAAAATACGCGTGCCAACTGGTTGATCTTGCGCGTTTAATAAAACCACAGCATTAGAATCAAACCTTATAAGTGAACCGTCCGTTCTACGTACACCTTTTTTAGTTCTAACTACAACTGCGCGCAAAAGATCACCTTGCTTTACTTTACCCTTAGGGATAGCTTGTTTAACGGTTACTCTTATAATGTCACCAATCTTTGCATATCTTTTATGCGAACCGCCAAGTACTTTAATACACTCAACAATTTTTGCACCGCTATTATCAGCTACGGCTAATTCAGTTTGCGTCTGAATCATAAAGCTTCTCCAGGATTACTTATCTTATTATTACCACGCATCGTAGGCGAAAATTATATCACATGGTCACTTATTGTAAACAATTAAAAAATATCATTAATTATTCGCAACTAAGCCATCTGACTATTAACGACCTCATCTAATACCCATCTTTTTAGTTTTGATAATGGACGTGAATGCTTAATTCTTACAGTATCACCAACTTTTAGTACGTTTTCTTCATCATGAACGTAATATTTAGTTGTTTTCTTAACAAACTTACCGTAAACAGGGTGAGCAGTCTTTACCTCTACAGTAACTACAGCGGTCTTGTTCATCCCATTGCTTACAACCACACCTTCAATGAATTTAGGCTGTTTTTCATTATTTGCTTTTTCTATCATACTAATTACCTTTCAATAAATTCAATGAATGTAGTTGTGTCTTGGTCCTTGCAATGTTTCTTCTCACTATGCGTAGCATATGAGGAGAAGATAATTGACCCATTGACTTTTGCAACTTCAAGTTCACCTGTTCTTTAGTCAGATCTTCAAGTAATTGATATAAATCATCTACTGATTTATTTTTAAAATTTTCGGTACTTTCTTTTGTGTTCTTAGCCATTTCTCAATCCGATATCTTTATTACATTGGGGTTCTAGTTTCAAAAGTTGTCTTGAATGGCAGCTTAGCAGAAGCCAAAGCAAAAGCTTCACGTGCTACTTCTTCAGTTACACCGTCCATCTCATATAAAACGTGACCTGGTTTGATTTCACACACCCAGTATTCTACGCTACCTTTACCTTTACCTTGACGTACTTCAAGTGGCTTTTTACTGATAGGTTTATCAGGAAAAACTCTGACCCAAATACTACCACCGCGCTTAATAAATCTAGTCATGGCACGTCTGGCAGCTTCAAGTTGTCTAGCTGTTAAACGTCCTCTAGTAGTTGATTTTAAGCCATACTCGCCAAAGCTAACTTTGTTACCAGTCGTCGCTATACCGCGATTACGTCCTTTTTGACATTTTTTAAATTTTGTTTTCTTAGGTTGCCTAAGCATTACGTACCTCTTTGTTCAACTCTTATGCTTTTTCAGTTTTTTGTTCGGCAGGTGCGTCTTCTTCTTTTTTCAAAGTTTTTAACTTATCTAAAATGTCACCTTTATATATCCAAACCTTAACACCAATGATACCGTAGGTAGTTAAAGCTTCCGCTGTATTATAATCAATGTCAGCTCTGAACGTATGTAATGGCACGCGTCCTTCACGATACCACTCAGTTCTAGCAATTTCAGCACCGCCTAATCTACCAGCCACACACACTTTAATACCTTTTGCACCAAGTCTTAATGTACTAGAAACCGCTCTTTTCATGGCACGTCTGAACATAACACGCTTTTCAAGCTGTTGTGCTATGGTTTCAGCCACTAATTTAGCATTAAGCTCAGGTTTTTTAATTTCCTGGATACTTATCTGTGCAGGCACACCAGCAATTTTAGACACGGCATTTTTTAGACGTTCTACATCTTCGCCTTTTTTACCAATAATGATACCTGGTCTTGCTGCATGTATTACAACACCAACTTGGTTTCTTTGGCGTTTAATCATGATCTTACCAACACCTGCTGGGTTAAGTTCTTTTTGCAACCAATCACGTATTTTTTTATCTTCAAGTACATATTTTGAAAATATTTTTTTATTGTTTTCGAACCATATAGAATCAGATTCTTTATTGATTCCCAATCTTATGCCGTTTGGATGTACTTTCTGTCCCATCATTTACTCTCTTTTTCTGCTAGTTCTACGGAAATATGACTCATTTTCTTTTCAATGCGATTGCCACGACCTTTTGCTCTAGCATGCATTCTTTTAAGAGTTGGGCCTTCATTTACTTGTATCATTGCAACAAATAAGTCATCAATATCTAAGCCAAAATTATTTTCTGCATTAGCAATCGCAGATAATAAAAGCTTTTGAATCATAGTTGCTGCTTTCTTTGGCGTATAAGCTAATACATCAAGCGCTTTATCTATTGATTTACCCCTGATCATATCTGCAACTAATCTTGCTTTTTGTGATGAAATACTTGCGTACTTTAAATGTGCTTGCACCTGCATAAACTACCTCTTACTTACCTGCAGACTTTGCTGCTGGCTTACTTTTTTTATCACCAGAATGGCCTTTGAATGTTCTTGTTAAAGAAAACTCTCCTAATTTATGGCCAACCATGTTTTCAGAAATAAATACTGGCACATGATTTTTACCATTATGAACGGCAATTGTAAGCCCAACCATGTTGTCAAGAATCATTGATCTTCTAGACCAGGTTTTTATAGGCTTTTTTCCGCCTTCTGCTTGAGCTTTTTCTACTTTTTCTAATAAATGACCATCGACAAAAGGGCCTTTTTTCAGTGAACGTGGCACAATTCTACCTCATTATATTTTACTATTTTTTATTACGCGCTCTAACAATAAACTTATTAGATTTTCTAGCTTTTCTGGTTTTATAACCTTTAGTTGGAGTACCCCAAGGAGAAACCGGGTGTCTACCACCAGAAGTTCTACCTTCACCACCACCATGAGGGTGATCTACTGGGTTCATCGCCACACCTCTTACAGTCGGACGAATGCCAAGCCATCTTTTAGCACCAGCTTTACCAATTTTACGCAAGTTATGAGCGTTGTTTCCAACCTCACCTACAGTTGCATAACAATCAGCTAAGACTTTACGCATTTCTTTCGAATTCAAACGAATCGTAGCGTATTGACCTTCAACTGATACTACTTGTATAGATGCGCCTGCACTCCTAGCTAATTGCGCGCCTTTACCTGGTCTAAGTTCTACTGCGTGTACAACTGTACCCACAGGGATATTACGTATAGGTAGTGCATTACCTGTTTTGATTTCAGAAGTACTACCAGATTTTACTACATCTCCAACTTTAAGGTTACGCGGAGCAAGCATATAACGACGCTCACCATCTGCATAAACTAATAATGCTAAATTAGCTGTACGATTAGGATCATACTCTAATCTTTCTACTGTAGCAGGTATACCTTCTTTATCACGACGATTAAAATCAATTACACGGAAATTTCTTTTGTGTCCGCCGCCTTTATGTCTAACAGTGATATGACCAATATTGTTACGACCACCATTCTTAGTTTTTTTAGTCACTAAAGCTCTATGTGGTTTACCTTTATGAAGTTCTTTATCAACTACGCTGACTACGAATCTTCTGCCTGGTGATGTTGGTTTTCGTTTTAAAACTGCCATTATTCTTACCCCTATTCCGCAGCGCCGATAAAGTCAAGTTTAAAGCCTTCTTGAAGCTTTATATAAGCTTTTTTCCAATCTTGACGCTTCCCGACTCTTTGTTTGAATGATTTTGTCTTACCCAGCACATTTAGTACTTTTACAGACTCTACTTTTACATTATAGATTTTTTCAACAGCAGTTTTAATTTCTGTTTTATTAGTAGTTCTATTCACTTTAAAGACATATTGGTTTTGTTTATCTGCCACCCTGTAAGCTTTCTCAGTCATGTGAGGACCGACAACTGCTTTAATGACTTCTATTTCCTTTATTTTATTGCTCATACGAAACTTTCCTCTAAATCTTTAAGTGCATCTTTAGTGATGAAAACTTTATCAGAGTCAACCAGGCTTACTGGATCTACTAAACCAACATCAACCATATAAACATTTTTCAAATTACGGCTTGATAGAAATAAATCCATATCGAATGTTTGAGTTATCAACATGATTCTTTGGTCTAAATAAGGCTTAAGAATCTTTAACAAATCTTTAGTTTTCGGCTGATTAATATTAAATTCTTCTACTACAATTAGGCGGCCAGTTCGGTATAGTTCCGATATGATTGAACGCATTGCACCAGCATACATTTTCTTATTAATTTTAACATCATAGTCTTTGGGTACCGCAGCAAACACTTTACCACCTTTACGCCAGATTGGGCTTCGGCTTGAACCTGCACGAGCACGGCCTGTACCTTTTTGTTTCCATGGTTTTGCACCACCGCCGCTTACTTGTGCGCGTGTTTTTTGTGCCTTGGTACCAGATCTTGCATTTGTTAAAGCACCAGTAACTACCTGGTGAATTAATGATTCATTATAAGCAGCATCAATAAACCCTTCGGCTATATCGATTGCGTTATTTGAATCTTTTAATTCTGAACTCATCAAATTAACTTTCATTTCGTAATACTCTATATTTCTCTATTAAACTTTATTAATTAGCAGGGAAAATAATAACATCTCCGCCGGCAAATCCTGGTACTGCGCCTTTAATTAATATAAGGTTTTTATCAGCACTTACTCTTACTACTTCAAGGTTTTCAATAGTTCTTTGTACATTACCCATGTGACCAGACATCTTTTTGCCTTTGAATACTTTACCAGGGCTTTGATTTTGACCAATAGAACCTGGTGCACGATGTGATAATGAGTTACCGTGAGTCATATCTTGCGTTCTAAAATGATGACGTTTTACAGCACCTGCATAACCTTTACCTTTAGTGGTACCAGTTACATTAACTTTTTGGCCTTCGGTGAATAAATTAATATCGATTACGTCACCAACATTGTAACTTGTAGCTTTATCTGCAGAAAGTCTAAATTCTTGCAATAATCTTGCTGGCTCAACATTTGCTTTTGCATAATGACCGCGTAATTGCTTTGTCACGCGGTTCGCAGGTTTGCGCCCAACGCCTACCTGGATGGCATCATACTGATCATTGCTTTTTGTTTTAACTTGTACGACCGTATTAGGTTCAACCTGGATAACTGTTACTGGTACAGCCAAGCCCTCTGGCGTGAAGACTCTCGTCATTCCACATTTGCGCCCGATAATTCCAACTGACATCTTAACCTCTTACTTACTCTCAATAATTTTCAAAATATAACGCTAATATAACAGCTATCTTTTAGCCTTGCTTATCACCTAGTCTTAACTCAATTTCAACACCTGAAGGTAAATCAAGTTTCATTAAGGCATCAATAGTTTTATCGTTATGATCAACGATATCTATTACTCGTTTATATTTTCTTATCTCATACTGATCTCTTGCATCTTTATCTTTATGCGGAGAAACTAATATACAAAACTTTTCAATTTTTGTTGGTAATGGAATTGGGCCACGAACACGCGCACCAGTTCTCTTAGCCGTTTCAACAATCTCACTAGTAGATAAATCAATTAACTTATGATCTAAAGCTTTAAGTGAAATTCTAATTTTTTGTTTTTGCGGTAAACTCATAATAAATTCTTTATTTAGATAAATTTAGATAATTTTATTCAATAATTTTAGTTACAACACCAGCGCCTACTGTTCTGCCGCCTTCACGAATCGCGAAACGAACACCCTCTTCCATCGCAATCGGTACGATTAGGGTAACAGTCATCTTAATGTTGTCGCCAGGCATTACCATTTCAACACCTTCAGGCAACTCTACTGAACCAGTTACGTCTGTCGTTCTGAAGTAGAACTGTGGTCTGTATCCCTTGAAGAACGGAGTATGTCTACCACCTTCTTCTTTAGATAATACGTAAATTTCTGCTTCAAAATGCGTATGCGGCGTAATTGTACCTTTTTTAGCCAATACTTGTCCACGCTCTACGTCATCTCTCTTTAAACCACGCAATAACACACCTACGTTGTCTCCAGCGCGACCTTCGTCTAGTAACTTACGGAACATTTCCACACCAGTACATGTAGTTACTTGTGTATCTTTGATACCAATAATTTCTAATTCGTCACCTACGTGAACTATACCTCTTTCTATACGGCCAGTTACTACTGTTCCACGACCAGAGATAGAGAATACGTCTTCAATCGGCATTAAGAATGATTTATCGATTTCACGCTTTGGCTCTGGTATATAAGTATCCATTGCTTCTACTAATTTTACGATTGCGCCTTCGCCTATATCACTTGCATCACCTTGTAAGGCTTTTAAAGCTGAACCAATTATAATTGGCGTTGTATCGCCAGGGAAATCATAAGAGCTTAATAAATCACGTACTTCCATTTCTACTAGCTCTAATAACTCTGCATCATCTACCATGTCCGCTTTGTTCAAGAATACTAATATGTATGGTACGCCTACCTGCTTTGATAATAAGATATGCTCTCTTGTTTGTGGCATTGGGCCATCTGCAGCTGATACTACCAAGATTGCTCCGTCCATCTGTGCAGCACCTGTGATCATGTTTTTTACATAATCCGCGTGACCTGGACAGTCTACGTGTGCATAGTGGCGGTTTGCTGAATTGTATTCAACGTGTGAAGTTGCAATCGTGATACCACGCTCTCTTTCTTCTGGTGCGTTATCGATTTGGTCAAAAGCTCTAGCTTGTCCACCATTCTTCTTAGCCATTACTGTCGTAATCGCCGCTGTTAAAGTGGTTTTACCATGATCAACGTGCCCAATTGTACCCACGTTTACATGGGGTTTTGTGCGTTCAAACTTTTCTTTTGACATTTAAGTTTACCTCACTAGAAAGTATATTTTTATTTAATTTTTCGAGCAGCGTCTTATTTAGGCACTGCGTTCTTTTATAATTGCGTCAGCCACATTCGATGGCGTTTCGCTATATTTTTTAAACTCCATTGTATAAGTTGCACGACCCTGCGACATAGAGCGCAAATCAGTAGCATATCCAAACATCTCTGATAATGGGACCTCAGCTTTGATGTGCTTATTGCCAGTAGGACCATCTTCCATACCAAGCAAGATACCACGACGTCGACTGATATCGCCCATCACGTCACCCATATATTCTTCAGGAGTAACTGCTTCTACATCCATAATCGGCTCTAATAACACGGGCTTAGCCTTTTTGCCGCCCTCTTTGAAGCCCATAGAGCCTGCTATCTTAAATGCCATCTCATTAGAGTCAACATCATGGTAAGAACCATCAAATAATGTAACTTTAACATCGACAACCGGATAGCCTGCTAGGATACCATTTTCCATCTGCTCTTGTATACCTTTATCTACAGCTGGAATGTATTCTTTTGGTACTGTACCACCGACAATCTTATTTTCGAACTCATAACCAGCACCTGGCTCTCTAGGTTCTAGCTTAAGCCATACGTGACCATACTGACCGCGACCACCTGACTGACGAACGAACTTACCTTCTTGCTCTACAGTGGTCCTAATAGTCTCACGGTATGCTACTTGTGGCTTACCTACGTTAGCTTCGACTGAAAACTCACGTTTCATACGGTCTACAATGATTTCTAAGTGTAATTCACCCATACCAGAAATAATGGTTTGACCAGACTCCTCGTCTGTATGAACACGGAAAGAAGGGTCTTCTTGAGCTAATTTGCTTAAAGCCATACCCATTTTTTCTTGATCCTGCTTAGTTTTTGGCTCAACCGCAACCGATATTACTGGCTCCGGGAAAACCATTTTTTCTAGGACAATAATATTATTTGGATCTGATAAAGTATCACCAGTTGTAGTTAGCTTTAAGCCAACCGCTGCTGCTATATCTCCAGCTCTAACTTCTTTTATTTCTTCACGTGAGTTAGCATGCATCTGTAGCAAACGGCCAAGACGCTCTGGCTTACCTTTTACAGAGTTAATCAAGCTGTCACCCGACTTTACAACACCCGAATAGACTCTAAAGAACGTCAAGTTACCCACATACTTATCACTAGCAATCTTAAAAGCGTATGCTGAGAATTTTTCTTCATCCGTAGCCTTTCTTGTAATTTCCGCACCAGCTTCATCTTCGCCTGTTACTGGGGGTTTGTCGGTAGGTGATGGCAAATATTCAATAACGGCATCAAGCATCGCTTGTACACCTTTGTTTTTAAACGCTGAACCACATAAAACCGGCACCACTTCATTCTTAAGTGTTCTCGCTCTAATTCCAGCTTTTATTTCTACTTCTGTTAAATCACCTGTTTCCAGATACTTTTCCATTAATTCTTCACTAGACTCAGCTGCAGCTTCAAGAATAGATTCGCGTAGCTCATTGCATTTATCAACCAAGCTGGCAGGAATGTCGCCATATTCAAATTTGACGCCCTTAGATTCCTCATCCCAAATAATGGCTTTCATCTTGATTAAATCCACTACGCCTTGGTAGTTTTCTTCTTGACCAATATTCATTTGTAATGGCACTGCATTAGCACCTAAACGTGTTTTTATTTGCTTAACAACACGCAAGAAATCTGCACCTTGACGATCCATTTTGTTAACAAAAGCTAATCTTGGTACACCATACTTATTCGCTTGACGCCAAACTGTTTCTGACTGCGGCTCTACACCACCTACAGCACAAAACACAGCACATGCACCGTCTAATACGCGTAAAGAACGCTCTACTTCAATAGTAAAATCAACGTGACCCGGTGTATCAATAATATTGATTCTATGCTCAGGAAAATTCTTACCCATTCCGCTCCAAAAACAAGTTGTAGCAGCTGAAGTAATAGTAATACCACGCTCTTGCTCTTGCTCCATCCAGTCCATCACAGCTGCGCCATCATGAACCTCACCAATCTTGTGTGAAACACCGGTATAAAACAATACACGTTCAGTAGTTGTTGTTTTACCAGCATCAATATGTGCCATGATACCTATATTACGGTATCTATCGATTGGTGTTGTACGAGCCATTAATAATCCTTCTCAAATATTTATCAATTGTATTTTTACTAAAATAAGCAGCTAACTACCATTTATAATGTGCAAATGCTTTGTTCGCTTCTGCCATTTTATGCATGTCTTCACGCATTTTTAATGACGCACCACGACCTGCAATAATATCTTTAAATTCAGCAGTCAATTTAGCGATGAAACCTTTTTCATGACGCTTACGAGCAGCTTTAATAATCCAACTCATCGCGATTCTGGTTTTTCGAATTGGTCTTACTTCGATAGGAACTTGATAAGTAGCACCACCAACACGTCTAGATTTAACCTCAACTAACGGACCTACTTTATCTAGAATTTCTTCAAATTTAGTTAAAGCATTATTTTGACCTTCTCTGATGTTCTCTAGTACTTTATAGACTGTTCTTTCAGCAACTGATTTCTTACCTGACTTCATGATCAAGTTCATAAACTGTGCTAGTAACTCACTCCCATGAACTGGATCTGGTAATATACTTCTTTTCTCTGCTTGACGTCTTCTAGACATTTGATTTCACCTATCTGTTTCTAATTAATTAATGTGGCTACTATTTCTTCTTACCTTTTACTGCGCCCTTTGTAGCTGCTGCATCTTTGCCGCCTTTAGCTTTCTTAGTACCATACTTAGAACGACTTTGATTACGACCATTAACGCCAGCAGTATCTAAGCTACCACGTACAATGTGATATCTCACACCTGGTAAATCTTTTACCCTTCCACCACGAATAACAATTACAGAGTGTTCCTGCAAGTTATGGCCTTCACCTGGTATATAAGCTGTCACTTCTTGACCGTTAGTTAATCTAACTCTGGCTACTTTACGCAATGCCGAATTTGGTTTCTTAGGTGTCGTTGTATAAACGCGCGTACATACACCACGTCTTTGAGGACAGCGCTGTAACGCTGGTACTGCACTCTTTCTTACGTTTTCTTTACGTGGCTTACGAACCAATTGCCCAATTCTCATTTATTTACTCTCCTGTGCTATTCTCTATAGCTTTTAACTTTAATTTCTATTTCAATTTTAAAGAAATCAACCGCGTGATGCGGATTCTACCCAGCATTCAATCATTAGTCAAGTATAATCAACTAGTTCCAGAAGAATTTAATGCGTCGCTTAGTGCACTCTCAATCTCACTAGCTGTAACTTTATTTACTTCTTCAACATTTTTAGGCCTATCATGACTACTTTTGTAGTTTTTGGCTTTTAATTGCTTTGCTCTGAGTCGCTTTTCTTGATGGTAAGCAGCGCCTGTACCTGCTGGAATTAAACGCCCTACCATAACATTTTCTTTAAGTCCCCTTAACTCATCTCGCTTACCAGTAACTGCTGCTTCAGTTAATACTCTCGTAGTTTCTTGGAAAGAAGCGGCTGATATAAATGAATCTGTATTTAATGAGGCTTTAGTAATACCCATTAGTAATTGTTCATAAATAGCAGGGACTTTACCTTGATCCTGTAACTTAGCATTACTTTCTAGTAATGCAGAGATATCTACTAATTCACCTGCAATATATCCACTGTCTCCAGAAGATGTAACTTCAGCTTTTCTAATCATCTGACGAATGATAACTTCAATATGTTTATCATTGATCTTCACACCTTGTAACCTGTAAACATCCTGAACTTCGTTAATAATATAATTAGCTAGTTCATTAGTACCCGCCAATCTTAAGATGTCATGTGGATTTGCAGCACCTTCAGAAATAACCTCACCTTTTTCAACTATTTCCCCTTCAAATACAGCCACTTGGCGCCACTTTGGAATCAATAGCTCATAAGGATCGCTACCATCTTTAGGACTGATCACCAATCTTCTCTTACCTTTAGTTTCTTTACCAAAGCTAACAATACCAGAAATTTCAGCTAAGATAGCAGATTCTTTTGGCTTTCTGGCTTCAAATAAATCAGCTACTCGTGGTAAACCACCTGTGATATCGCCAGTTTTTGATGTTTCTTGTGGTATACGAGCAACGGTGTCACCGACTTCTACTCTTGAACCATCTTCTAACGATAAGATAGCATCAACCGGTAAGAAATACTGCGCTGGCAATGTTAAACCAGGTAAATTCAAATCATCGCCGTTTTCATCAACCAACTTAATCATTGGACGCAGCTCTTTACCACCTACACCACGCTGTTTGGTATCAATGATAATAATGCTTGATAAACCAGTAATCTCGTCTGTTTGACGACGCATGTTTACGCCATCGATCATATCAGTTAGAACAATTTTACCCGCTACTTCAGTAATAATTGGGTGAGTATGTGGTTCCCAATTCGCGACCACTTCACCAGCTCTAACTTTTTCACCTTCTTTTTTGTCAATGATAGTACCATAAGGGACACGATAACGTTCGCGCTCACGGCCGTAATCATCGATAATTGCAACTTCACCAGAACGTGAAACTACTACGTTTTTACCAACTTTATTCTGCACAGTTTTCATATTATGCAGTTTAATTTGGCCATCGGCTTTAACTTGAATGTTATTAA
This sequence comes from uncultured Gammaproteobacteria bacterium, assembly GCA_964387745.1. Classification (GTDB taxonomy): domain Bacteria; phylum Pseudomonadota; class Gammaproteobacteria; order JAGOUU01; family JAGOUU01; genus JAGOUU01. The sequence continues at coordinate 50,388 of CAYLXL010000006.1, forward strand.
CAGCCGTTGCACGTGAAGCAGCACCACCAATATGGAACGTACGCATAGTTAACTGTGTACCTGGTTCACCGATAGATTGAGCTGCGATAACACCAACAGCCTCTCCGTAGTTCACCATATGTCCACGAGCTAAATCGCGACCATAACAGTTTGCACAAATACCAAAACTGTAATCACAAGAAATTGGCGAACGCACTTTAATTTTATACAGACCAGCTTTCTCGATGAACTCAACATTATTCTCATCTAGTAATGTATTGACCGGCAAGAACACTTCGTTGCTTTCAGGATCTAAAAGATCTTGCGCTAGCACACGACCCAACACACGCTCACGCAATGGCTCAACTACGTCACCACCTTGAATTAATGGCGCAACCCAAATACCATTATTTGTACCACAATCATCACCCATAACTACTACGTCTTGGGCAACGTCTACTAAACGGCGAGTTAAGTAACCTGAGTTAGCTGTTTTTAAAGCTGTATCAGATAGACCTTTACGCGCACCGTGCGTAGAAATAAAGTATTGTAATACGTTTAGACCTTCTCTAAAGTTCACCGTAATAGGTGTTTCCATAATAGAGCCGTCTGGTTTTGACATCAAACCACGCATACCCGATAACTGTTTAATCTGCGCAGCAGAACCCCTCGCACCAGAGTCAGCCATCATGTAAACAGAGTTGAAAGACTCTTGTTTGACCATATTGCCTTTAGAATCTTTAACTTCATCAGTCGCAAGTTTTTCCATCATCGCTTTGGCGACTTGGTCACCTGCAACCGTCCAGATATCGACTACTTTATTGTAGCGTTCGCCGTTAGTAACTAGACCTGAAGCATATTGTGTTTCAATTTCTTTTACTTCTGCTTCTGCAGCTGCGATGATGTCAGCTTTTTCATCTGGAATAACTAAATCATCAACACCAATTGATGTACCAGAACGTTTTGCAAATTCAAAACCTGTATACATTAACTGATCAGCAAAAACTACAGTTTCTTTCAAACCTACTTTTCTGTAACAAATATTGATTAAACTCGATATCTGTTTTTTGTTCATTGTTTTATTAACAAGAGCAAACGGCAAGCCTTTCGGTAAAATATCAAATAAAATAGCGCGTCCTACAGTACTGTCGACTATAGATGATACGCCATTTTCAATAATTCTTACTTTAACCTTCGCATGTAAAGAAGCGTTTTTATTATAATAAGCACGCTTTACTTCAGCCGTATCAGAAAACACCATGCCTTCACCAAGCACATTAATTTTCTCGCGAGTCATGTAATACAACCCTAAAACCACGTCTTGCGATGGAACAATAATAGGCTCACCATTGGCTGGTGATAATATATTATTACTAGACATCATTAATGTTCTAGCTTCTAATTGTGCTTCCGTAGTAAGTGGAATATGGACAGCCATCTGGTCACCGTCAAAGTCAGCGTTAAATGCTGCGCATACTAGAGGATGTAACTGAATAGCTTTACCTTCAATTAATACCGGTTCAAATGCCTGAATACCAAGCCTGTGTAATGTAGGTGCACGGTTTAATAAAACCGGATGTTCACGAATAACTTCTTCCAAGATATCCCAAACTTCCGACTCTTCGCGCTCAACCATTTTCTTAGCAGCTTTAATAGTCGTAGCAATGCCACGTAATTCTAATTTACTAAATATAAATGGCTTAAATAATTCTAGCGCCATTTTCTTTGGTAGACCGCATTGGTGTAACTTCAATGTAGGGCCTACTACGATTACTGAACGACCAGAATAATCAACGCGCTTACCAAGAAGATTTTGTCTAAATCTACCTTGTTTGCCTTTAATCATATCAGCCAAAGATTTAAGCGGGCGTTTATTAGAACCAGTAATTGCACGACCACGGCGACCGTTATCTAATAATGCATCGACTGATTCTTGTAACATTCTCTTTTCATTACGAACGATAATGTCTGGAGCATTAAGATCTAACAATCTTTTTAAACGATTATTACGGTTAATAACACGACGGTATAAATCATTAAGATCAGACGTAGCAAACCTACCGCCATCTAATGGCACTAAAGGACGTAAATCTGGTGGTAGTACTGGTAATACATCCAAGATCATCCATTCAGGCTTATTATTAGACTGCACGAAGTTCTCAAGTAGTTTAAGACGCTTACTTAACTTTTTGATTCTGGTTTCTGAATTAGTAGTTGGCAACTCTTCTCTAATCTTAGTTATTTCATCTGGAACATTGATTTGATTTAATAAATCTCTGACTGCTTCAGCACCCATACGCGCTGTAAACTCATCACCATATTGTTCTACAGCATCTAAATACGCTTCATCAGACATCAACTGCCCTTTTTCTAAAGGTGTCATGCCTGGATCAATAACAACAAAGGCTTCAAAATATAGAACTCGCTCTATATCTCTTAATGTCATATCAAGTAATAGACCTATTCTTGACGGCAAAGATTTTAAAAACCATATATGCGCAACTGGAGAGGCTAATTCGATATGCCCCATGCGATCACGTCGAACATTAGATTTGGTAACCTCAACACCGCATTTTTCACAGATAATGCCACGGTGTTTTAATCTTCTATATTTACCACATAAACACTCATAATCTTTGACCGGTCCAAAGATTTTTGCACAAAATAAACCATCTCTCTCTGGTTTATAGGTGCGATAGTTTATAGTCTCGGCTTTTTTTACTTCGCCATAAGACCATGAACGGATTGTTTCTGGGGAGGTCAAACTAATGCCAATAGAGTTGATCTCTAATTCCTGCCCTTGTGGTTTGAGTACTTTAAGTAGATCTGTCAAGTTCGAGTTCGCCAAGATCATTCTCCTAAATATTATCTAATAAACTTTAATTACTTTGAGTATCGATATCTATCGCCAATGAACGTATTTCTTTAATCAATACGTTGAATGACTCAGGAATATTAGCATCCATCTTGTGGTTGCCATCGACTATGTTCTTATACATTTTTGTTCTGCCATTAACGTCATCAGACTTAACGGTTAACATTTCCTGTAATGTATAAGATGCTCCATACGCTTGTAGAGCCCAAACCTCCATCTCACCAAAACGCTGACCACCAAATTGTGCTTTACCACCTAACGGTTGTTGCGTAACCAAGCTGTAAGATCCGGTTGAACGCGCATGCATCTTGTCATCAACTAAGTGATTTAATTTTAACATGTACATATAACCAACCGTTACTGGTCGATCAAAAGCATCACCTGTACGGCCGTCAAACAGAACAGTTTGGCCACTTGTTGGTAAACCTGATTTAGCCAGCATTTTTTTGATTTCTTCTTCACTCGCACCATCAAATACTGAAGTAGCCATTGGAACGCCTGCAGATAAATTCGTTGTTAAATCAACAATTTCCTCATCTGATAGGCTGTCAATTTCCACTTTTTGACCAGAGCCATCATTATAAATATCATTAAGCGCCGTTTTTAAATCTTTTACACTAGCGTTGTTAATTAACATCTTTTCTAAGTTTAAACCCAGAGCTTTTGCTGCCCAGCCTAAGTGAGTTTCTAAGACCTGACCAACGTTCATACGTGATGGAACACCTAATGGGTTTAAAACTATATCCACTGGCGTACCATCTGCCATATACGGCATATCTTCGATAGGTATAATAGTTGAAATCACACCCTTGTTACCATGGCGACCTGCCATCTTATCACCCGGTTGAATTCTGCGCTTAACTGCCATGAAAACTTTTACTATCTTTAAGATACCTGGAGATAAATCATCGCCGCTTACTAGTTTTCTACGCTTTTCTTCAAGTAATTCGTCATATCTAACACGTTGCTGCATCAATTGACGTTGGGTAGCTTCAAGCTGATCATTGATTTCATCATCTTTGACCACAACTTCGAACCAACGATCTTTTGGCATGCCGTTTAGATATTCTTCATTCACGACGTTACCAGACTTTAAGCCTGCTGGACCACTATTCGCAGTTTTGCCGATTAACATTTTTGCAACACGTGCAAATAAATCGCGTTCCAAGATTCTATACTCGTCATTTAAATCTTTTTTGATTTTTTCTAATTCGTATTTCTCTATTTGCAAAGCGCGTTCATCTTTCTCAACAGCGTCACGAGTAAATATTTGTACATTAATTACTGTACCGCTCATACCTGTTGGCACACGTAAAGAAGTATCTTTTACGTCCGATGCTTTTTCACCAAAGATTGCTCTTAATAATTTCTCTTCAGGGGTTAGCTGAGTTTCACCTTTAGGGGTAACTTTACCGACTAAGATATCACCAGCTTGTACTTCAGCACCAATATAAACAATACCTGCATCATCAAGCTTAGATAAGCTAGATTCGCTTACGTTAGGAATATCTGCAGTAATTTCTTCTACGCCTAATTTAGTGTCACGAGAGATACAGGTCAATTCTTCTATATGAATAGATGTAAAGCGATCCTGTTGTGCTACACGCTCAGAAATTAAAATCGAATCCTCAAAGTTATAACCATTCCATGGCATGAAAGCCACAAGCAGGTTTTGGCCTAAAGCTAATTCGCCCATATCTGTCGATGGACCGTCTGCAATAATTGTTCCCTTATGGATTACAGTACCAGCTTCTACTAAAGGTTTTTGATTAATACAAGTATTATGATTAGATCTGGTGTACTTAATAAGGTTATAGATGTCAACACCAGCTTCACCAGCTGTTGTTTCTTCATCATTAACTTTGACAACGATTCTTGATGCATCTACTGAATCAACAATACCACCACGCTTAGCGACGATAGCGACACCTGAATCACGAGCAACAGTACGTTCCATTCCTGTACCTACTAGTGGCTTTTCAGCACACATCAATGGTACTGCCTGACGTTGCATGTTTGAACCCATTAACGCACGGTTAGCATCATCATGCTCTAAGAATGGTATTAACGAAGCAGCCACAGATACAATCTGTCTCGGCGACACATCCATAAAGTCAATCTTATCTGGCGTCGTTAAGGTAAATTCATTTAAATGGCGGCATGGTACCAAGTCATCTGTAAATTCTAAATTTTCATTTAGATTAATATTAGCCTGTGCAATATGATGATTGCCTTCTTCAATAGCTGACAAATACACGACTTCATCAGTTACTCTATTATTAACTACGCGACGAACTGGCGTTTCAATAAACCCATATTCATTAATTCTCGCATAAATAGCTAAAGAGTTGATCAAACCAATATTCGGTCCCTCTGGTGTTTCAATCGGGCAAACACGACCATAGTGAGTATTATGTACGTCGCGAACCTCAAAACCAGCACGTTCTCTTGTCAAACCACCGGGCCCTAGAGCTGATACACGTCTTTTGTGTGTAATTTCAGACAATGGATTATTTTGGTCCATGAACTGAGATAATTGACTTGAGCCAAAGAACTCTTTAATCGCTGCTGAGACAGGCTTAGCATTGATTAGATCTTGTGGCATTAGATTTTCAGAGTCAGCAACGCTTAATCTTTCACGTACTGCGCGCTCTACTCTAACTAAACCAATTCTAAATTGGTTTTCAGTCATCTCACCAACGCTTCTTACACGTCTATTACCTAAGTGATCGATATCATCAACTTGACCATTACCATCTCTGATAGCTATTAATACTTTAATAACGTCAATAATATCTTGTTTAGATAAAACCCCAGGGCCAGTAATCTCTTCTCGACCTACACGACGATTGTATTTCATTCTACCAACAGCAGATAAATCATATCTTTCTTCGCTAAAGAATAATGATTCAAATAAAGCTTCTGCAGCGTCTTTAGTTGGTGGTTCACCTGGACGCATCATACGATAAATTTCAACCAATGCGTCTAATTGCGTTCTTGTGCTATCTACACGCAATGTTTCAGATATGTAAGCACCTTTATCTAAATCATTAGTGTAAAGAACTTTAATTTGAGTGATACCTGAGCCAACAATAAGACTCAACAAATCCATCGTAATTTTTGCATTAGATTCTGCCAAAAGCTCACCTGTTTGTGGGTGAATGATGTCTGTTGATAATGTCTGTTCTAATAAATACTCGCTTGGTACAACTAAACTAGTTATACCAGCATTTTTAATTTTTCTGATGTGAGCAAATGTTATGTGTCTACCAGCTTCAATAATGACATTACCGTCTTTATCTTTAATATCTGAATAAGCAGTTTCACCACGTAATCTTTCAGGAATTACATCTAATACAAACTGACTGCCTTGAATGTTAATTACATTGCTAGCAAAGAAGATATCTAAGATCTCTTCTTGTGACAAACCTAAAGCACGTAAGATAACACTTACAGGTAACTTGCGACGTCTATCGATTCTTACATAAATATTTTCTTTAGGGTCAAATTCGAAATCTAACCAAGACCCCCTGTATGGGATAATACGCGCAGAATAAAGCTTTTTACCTGAAGTATGGGTTTTGCCTTTGTCATGTTCAAAGAACACACCAGGAGATCTGTGTAACTGGGATACAATAACTCTTTCAATACCGTTAATAACAAACGAACCTGTATCGGTCATTAATGGTAATTCACCCATGTAAACTTCTTGTTCACGGATGTCTTTAACAATTTGTTTATCTTCTACAGAACCTTCTTCTAATAATACTAATCTAATTTTGACACGAAGAGGAGCTGCATAAGTAGTACCACGAATACGACATTCATTAACATCGAATGTAGGGGTACCTAATTTGTAGCCAACATATTCTAAGATTGCGAGCCCTGAATAGCTTTTAATAGGAAATAAAGATTTAAATGCTGCTTCTAAACCTGAATCAGCACCATTTTTACTATAAAGAAAGTTTTGATATGACTCAGTTTGAACATTCAATAATGGTGGTACATCAAAAACTGAAGGTAATTTACTAAAATCCTTGCGAAAACGTTTTTTAATAAAACGCGCAGGGTTAGCAGATTGAGCAATTTTACTAGTAGATGTCATGCACTTTCCTCAAAAGTAATTGTTATACAATCATCGAATATAAAACATCGAATATAAAATAACGTCATCAGAAGTATTTCACTCTTAGAGTGACTCCTGATGACGTTATCGGTGTGTTAAGATTACTTAACTTCAGCAGCAGCGCCTGATTCTTCAAGTAGTTTCTTGATTTTAGCAGCTTCGTCTTTATTAACACCTTCTTTGATAACAGCAGGAGAGCTTTCAACAAGATCTTTAGCTTCTTTTAAGCCTAGACCAGTGATTTCTCTTACTACTTTAATAACAGCTACTTTATTAGCACCAAAGCTTGTCATATGTACGTCAAACTCGGTTTTCTCTTCAGCAGCTACAGCAACGCCACCAGTAGCCGCAGCCACAGCAACAGGTGCTGCCGCAGATACGTTGAATTTAACTTCCATTGCTTCAACTAGTTCAACAACTTCCATTACGCTCATTGATGCGATTGCATTTAATATATCGTCTTTACTTAAGGCCATGATTTTACTCCTAACAATTTTTAATCACTAAAGCTAATTTGTTTAATCTTACTGAGCTTTCTTTTGTTCTGCTACAGCATTGATTACGCGAACAACTTTCGCATACGTTTCAGCAAATGTACGTACTAATTTACTTACAGGTGCTTGTGTCACTGATGCCAACTGACCTAAAGCCTGTTGTTTAGTAGGTAAGGAAGCAATTCTATCTAAAGCATCGCCGCCATACATTTGTCCACCAACTGATAAAACCTTTACTTCAAGACGGCTGTTGTCTTTAGCAAATGCTTTCATCAATCTGGCTGGAGCACCAGGATCATCTTTACAAAAGCCCAATAGCATTGGTCCTCTAAGCGCATCTGTCATGCACTCAAATTTCGTTCCGGCTACTGCGCGTCTAGCTAACGTGTTGCGCACGACCATGAGTTCAACACCCTCAGCACGTGCTTTTTTTCTAAGATCGGTTACTTGATTACCAGCAAGACCATTATAATCCACACCTACAGCAGATACGGAATCATTAGCATACTGAGCAACTTTAGCAACTATCTCTTTTTTATCATTTAGTCTTAAGACCACTAAACACCTCCAATTGTAATTATTTTACAAAACTACATAAACATAATTGCCATTTATGATAGTCTCGTAGGCTTATAGTTTATGGTTCTAAGTCCACAGTTTATACGGGCGCCACTATATTCTATTTGCTTTTTAGTATATTTTTTATAATATACAAGCAGTTAGTATTTAGTTTCACACCATCTGCGTCGGCCGTTTAACCATTATAAGATAAACATTTAAATATATTTCTATATGCCCACGGTCTTTGACGATGCCTAAATATTAGGCAACTCCAAATTCTTAACAGTGCTGCCCCATGTAGGACACGAGCAGCACACAAAAACTATAGATTGTATAGCAAATTGCTTATTAAATCTATGGTAATGTATTATTTTAATAATATTATAACGACAGGCTAGATTGATCGACAGTCACACCTGGGCCCATAGTAGATGAAAGGGTAATCTTTTTAAAATAAACACCTTTTGCATTACTTGGCTTAGCTTTCTTCAATGCTTCTATTAAAGCACCTAGATTTTCTTTTAAAGCATTTGCTTCAAAACTTACTTTACCAATCGTAGAATGTACTATACCTGCCTTATCAGTTCTGTATTGTACTTGTCCGCCTTTAGCGTTCTTAACCGCAGTTTCAACGTCCATAGTAACTGTACCGACTTTTGGGTTCGGCATAAGTCCTCTTGGACCTAAAACCTGACCTAGTTGACCCACAATACGCATAGCATCAGGAGTAGCAATCACTATGTCAAAGTTCATGTTACCAGCTTTTATATCTTCAGCTAGATCTTCAAAGCCCACTATGTCAGCACCTGCAGCTTTTGCTTTATCTGCGTTAGGACCTTGAGCAAACACCGCTACTTTAACAGTTTTACCGGTACCATTAGGTAATACTAAAGCGCCACGAACTACTTGATCAGATTTGCGAGAATCAATACCTAATTTAATAGCCACATCGAATGATTCATTAAATTTAGTTTTTGAATCATTAGCAACTTTTTTTATAATCTCAATAGTCTTATCAAGAGCGTATGTTTTACCCGCTTCAACATGTTCAGCAAACATTTTTCTGCGCTTACTTAAGTTAGAAGCAACTTTTTGATTTTTATTTGATGTACTCATTATTCAACGCCCTCAACAGTTATACCCATACTACGAGCACTACCAGCAATTGTTCTAACCGCTGCGTCTAAACTAGCTGCAGTTAAGTCTTCTTGTTTAAGTTTTGCGATCTCTTCAAGTTGAGCGCGAGTTACTTTGCCCACTTTATCAGTATTAGGTTTACCACTACCTTTCTGCACGCCAGAAGCTTTCTTAAGCAAATGTGATGCAGGTGGTGTTTTTAGGATAAATGTAAAACTGCGATCACTGTAGACTGTAATAATTACAGGAATCGGCATGCCTTTTTCAAGATTTTGAGTTTGTGCGTTAAACGCTTTACAAAACTCCATGATGTTAACACCATGCTGACCTAATGCTGGACCGATTGGTGGACTCGGGTTTGCAGCACCAGCTGCTACCTGTAGCTTAATATAAGCATCAATTTTTTTAGCCATTGTTATGTACTCACTTCTATGGGTTTAACGCTATTGATTTTACAACTCCACGCAGGTCTCGTTATTCCGAGTTTTTGCTTGGAATCTCACACAAAATCTTTTAGCTTCCCTTGTTATTAACATTAAATCATTATTTGTTATTTATTCTGAGATTCCTCGCAAAGCTCGGAATGACAAAACAAGTAATTAAATAATCTTTTCTACTTGACCAAACTCCAATTCAACTGGCGTTGAACGCCCGAAGATTGAAACTGCCACACGTAATCTGTTTTTCTCGTAATTAACGTCTTCCACCACGCCATTGAAATCAGCAAATGGTCCATCATTCACACGAATGACCTCTCCAGCCTCAAACAATACTTTTGGTCTTGGGGAATCAACTCCCTCTTGCACACGTTTTAATATTTTGTTTAATTCTTTTTCACTAATCGGAGCCGGTTTATCGGCTTTGCCACCAATAAAACCAATAACTTTCGGGACTTCACAAATTAAATGCCATAAGTCATCATCTAGATCGACTTCTAATAGCACGTAGCCAGGAAAGAATTTGCGCTCACTTTTACGCTTTTGACCAGCCTTCATTTCCATAACCTCTTCGGTAGGAACTAAGATTTCACCAAAACGCTCTTCAAGCTTTTTAACAGCGATCCTTTCTTCAAGCAGCTTCTTTACTGCAAGCTCTTGACCTGAATAAACTTGTAATATATACCATTGCATTGGCATGTGTTATACCTCTTGCCCAGTTATCCACGCCATTATTTTAAATAACAACGTATCGATACCCCAAAAAACTATCGACATTATTAAAACCATTATCATCACTACTATTGTCGCCTGCACGGTCTCTTGCCTTGTTGGCCAAATAACCTTTCTGGCTTCATTTTTCGCGCCTATAACAAATGCCCAAGCTTGTTTACCATAAACAGTCGTACTAGCCACAAAAGTAGCAAGCATAAAAGATAGCACAACAGTAACTATTCTTACGAAATAAGGTATTTGTTCTGCATATCCGGAGGCAATACCCAATATTAGAATGGCACCGGCTACGGTCCACTTAATATAATCGTTCATGGGACAACCTTAACTTTGTTTTAAACACTTTAGTATAATAAGTAACTTAACTTAATGATTCGATACCAAGTTATTGATTTATTTATTAAGTAAGTAGTAAGTTATTGATGGCAGGCCAGGAGGGTCTCGAACCCACAACCTGCGGTTTTGGAGACCGCCACTCTGCCAATTGAGCTACTGGCCTATCAATAACTGCCTAACTTAACAAACTTTTCAACCTAATGGCACATAATATATTATTGACAGCAACTATTCAATAATTTTAGTTACAACACCAGCGCCTACTGTTCTGCCGCCTTCACGAA
>CAYLXL010000006.1:61448-64941 GCA_964387745.1 uncultured Gammaproteobacteria bacterium
CGTGCCCAATTGTACCCACGTTTACATGGGGTTTTGTGCGTTCAAACTTTTCTTTAGACATAAACTTATGACCTCTCTAATAACTCTATATATTCTTACCTACCTGGAGCCCATAACCGGAGTCGAACCGGTGACCTCTTCCTTACCAAGGAAGTGCTCTGCCGCCTGAGCTATATGGGCACGAATTGTTGCTAATCCTATCAATAACTGTGATATACACTTAGGATATATATTTAGGGCGTGTGTTATACTATCAAAGCGACAATATATTTTCAACAGTTTATCTAAAACTATTTATGCTCACAATCATTCTTAGCTGTTCTTTCTTAAACCAGAATCGTTTATAATCTTCAAACTATACCTTGATGACTAAGGGTATATTATTATAACATTCGTATTTGTTTTATAACTAAATGTCACTCCAATGAATTATAATTATCCAGCTACCGTTTTGCGACACCTAAACTATTTAGTTTTGGCTTTATTTCTTAGCCTCTTTCTCAATAATGCTCACAGTAAAGACAATTACCACGAGACTCTGACTGAATATATCAATCTTATTGAGCCTGTAGATACAAGTTTTAAACTAGTTAAAAAGTCTGTTGATCAAGCATCACAAGTTACCCTATTAGAATATACCTTTACTTCACAAGTTTGGCCAAAAGTAGATTCCGATCAAAAAGCATGGCAGCATGTGGTTAACATTTATGTCCCTGAAAATATAAACAACCAATCCGCTCTAGTCTGGATCAATGGTGGTACTAATATTCCTAAGAAAGACGGTAAACCATCACCGTACGTAAATTACAATTTAGACTTCTCCACTATTGCTAAACAAACCCATACAGTCGTCGTTGATTTACAAGACATACCTAATCAATACTTTACTCTTGATAACAAAGAACTTGTTGAAGATGCGTTGACTGCGTATACCGCAACTAAGTTCATTCAAGACCCTATTAAATACAAATATTACTCGGCTTACTTGCCTATGGTTAAAGCTGTTATAAAAGCTTTGGATAATACGCAAAAAATTAATTTCAATCAGACAACAATCAACAAAAATAATAATATAGTTATTAAAGACTTTATTCTTTCTGGCTTATCGAAACGAGGCCTCACTACCTGGCTTACAGCCTTGCAAGATGATCGTATCAAAGCGATTATTCCAGTAGCTATCGACATTTTAAACACAGAGCAAATAATTACGCATATATTCAATAGCTATCAATCATGGCCGCAAGCATTACATGATTACAGCGAACAGAACATGTTACAAAACTTAAATAATTCTAACGCTAAAGATTTAATGCACATTATTGATCCTTATCAATACATCACATGCCATGGCTGTAGTGACTCACTAAAAGATACTTATAAACAACGAGCAAATATAGATAAATATATTATTTTATCTAGCGGCGATGATTTCTTTGTACCAGACTCATTGAAGTTTTATTTCCATGATATACCGGGACAAAAGTATCTAACCTTTATCCCGAACTCTTATCATTACGTTAATAACAAAATTCTTAGCAATATCATTTTAAGCTATCTATATATTATCAATAACCCTAATAATGAACACATAACGATACCAACACAAGCAAGCAAGATCAAAAAAAATATTACCAGTAAAAATAAATACGATCTGATTATTACAACCAATACTAAACCAAAAGTCATTAATTTATATACTGCTTACAATCGTGATAAGCGTGACTTTCGTTTAGCTATGGGAATAAAATACAAGAAGACACCTGTATCCATAGACAAATTCAATCGATATAAACGTAAAAAATACAATCAATATGTCTATACCGTTAATATAAACAAACCCGAATCTGGCTGGAAGGCATCTTTTGTTGAACTGGAATATAATCTACATCCAAACAAAAACATCCCCAATTTAAAACTTACTACACCCGTAGAAATCTTGCCGTCTAATTATCCTGAAATCATTAAACGCGCCATTAAAAACGAGACTCGTGAGATCATTCATTACGGTAAAGAAGTTTTATATCCCAACAAAGATTAACTATGCATAATTATGTACCATTAAGTCTTTATATTCACGTCCCATGGTGCATCAAAAAATGCCCTTACTGTGATTTCAATTCTCATCAGCACAAAGAGTCGATGACGCAAGATTTAGAAGACAAATACGTAGATGCTTTAGTATTAGATTTATGGGAAAACATCGACTTCTTGAATAAACAAAACTATTTTGCTCGTAACAAAAAAATAATTCATAGTATTTTCATTGGCGGCGGTACACCCAGCTTGTTTTCAGCAACAAGCATTAATAACATTTTAACTCGTGTTAACAATTTAATTAGCATTCCGAAAAACTGCGAAATCACTCTAGAAGCAAATCCTGGGACTTTCGAAAGCCAAAAATTTGAAGACTTTAAAAGCGTAGGGATAAACAGACTATCTATAGGCGTCCAATCTTTTGATAATAACAGCCTGAAATCATTAGGCCGTATTCACGATAGCAGTCAAGCGAAAGCTGCAATAACCAAAGCAAAAGAACTTAACTTAAACCTCAATATAGATTTGATGCACAGCCTGCCTAATCAATCAACAGATAACGCTTTGATAGATTTACAAACAGCCATAAGTTTCGAGCCAGATCATTTATCTTGGTATCAATTAACTATTGAGCCTAATACTGCTTTCGCTAAAAAGACGCCTATCTTACCCGAAGAAAATATCTTAGATGATATTTTTTATACAGGCATGGATTTATTAAAACAAAACAATTTTGAACAATACGAGATTTCTGCTTTTGTAAATAATAAAAAAACCATCAAGAAATCACAACATAATATTAATTATTGGCGTTTTGGTGATTACATCGGCATTGGCGCTGGTGCACATGGTAAATTTAATATTATAGATAACCAGAATAATCTTAATGTCTGTCGTCAATGGAAGCAAAAAAGCCCCGTTAGATATCTAGATCAAGACACGCCTAAACTCAGCGGACAATCACATATTAATCAACACGAATTAGTCTTAGAGTACATGATGAATCGTTTGCGACTATTAGAACCGATTACATCGCAAGAGTTATCTAATTACAGTTATTTAAAATTTGAAGATTCCCAGCTAGCACAACCTATTAGATCTGCCCTAGATAAGCAGTGGATTACATTTGAAAATAATGTTCTAAACGTAACTGAGTTAGGACGCAGGTTTTTGAATGATTTGATTTTGTTGTTTGCTTGAATTCAATCATATTAAGCTCGAAGAGAGCTGCATATACGACGCATTAAGCCTTGAGACCAAAGATTTCACCTCACCCCAACCCACACTAGAACAGGCTCAGAAAAATTTACTATTTACGAGCTAGGAGAGGGAGCGGATCCTACACGTGGTAGTATCTGTGAATTAACCCTGCCTCCGTGGCTTCGAAGCGAACACCTTCCGAAACACCTTCCGAGTCATATATGGACCCGCTAATTGATTGCAAGTTTTTTGATATAAA
>CAYLXL010000007.1:0-4396 GCA_964387745.1 uncultured Gammaproteobacteria bacterium
AGAACGATTGCTCTCTGATTTAGAAGGACTTGATTGGCCTGAATCTATTAAAGAGAGTCAAAGAAATTCTTGACGATATACAAAAGAACTTATTGAATGGGTAGCCAACTTAGAAAGTAAAAGACCTAAGGAGCTAACTTACAAATTAGGTGAATTAAAAGAAAATGCACAACAACTAGGTGATTTATCAGGTCAGCAGATTAAAATGGCCGCTGACTTAAGGACTAACAGCATTTTGTTAAGCGGCGATAAATCAAAAAGAGTAAAGGTTCGGGCATTGATTGCACAGATGGATGTACCAACACCAAGAACAGGTGATACAGAAGTTATACGCTTGAATTATCAAACCGCAGATGCACTCGTGCCAGTTATAGCAAGCATTGTTGAATCTTATTACAGTAGAAGTTCTCAAGGCAGCGCAGATAATAACTCGCGTAATATGCGATCTAATGATCCGTCGATGGCAGGTGCTTATCGGCAATCGCAACCAACAAACGCTAATAATTTAATTAGCAATAATAACCAGAATAGCATGGCAAGCACCTTGCAATTGCCAGATGCAAGACGTGAAGGTGGTTTAAGTGCGCCCGGTGTCCGTTCGGAACCAAATACTAATGCTTTAGTAGTAACAGCACCACCAGAATTAATGAAAAATATTAAAGCCGTGATTGCTGAGCTTGATGTGCGAAGATTTCAAGTGTTGGTTGAAGCCTTAATTGTCGAAGTGACTATGGATCATACGCAAGATTTAGGTGTTGAATGGCGTCTAGATGGCTCTTTTAAAGGTGGCACAAACTTTCCTACGGCAAGTAGCACGACGGCTAATGGTTTAATCAATCTTGCTAATCAAACTGTTGCAAATACTACAACATCTACATTATTGCAAACATTGCCGGTCGCTGGTATGACCGTTGGTTTTCTACGGGGCAGTGATATTAGAGCAATTGCATCTACATTACAGAAGGATACGAATACTAATATAGTCTCAACACCTTCACTAGTAGCAATGGATAATGAAACAGCAGAAATAGTTGTTGCCGACACTATTCCATATAAGACAGCGACGTCTCAATCTACTATTGCTAATAACTCTCCTATAAGCAGTAGCTTTGAATATAGGCCAGTAGGGTTAACTTTGAAAATAACACCAATGATAACTAAAGGTGACGCAGTAAAATTAACTATTGAACAAAAGACAGGAAGCGTAAAAGGTGGGGGTGATACACCAACGACCTCTGAGAGAAGTATTAAAACAGCTGTGTTAGTTAATAATAAAGACATTCTAGTGCTTGGTGGGTTAATTCAGGGGCAACAAGATGCTGGTGAATCTAAGATTCCAATTTTAGGTGATATACCATTGGTTGGTAATTTATTTAAACGGACTGCAACGACATTAAATAAGAAAAATCTTATGGTTTTCATTCGACCTGTTGTTATGAGAAATAATGAAGAAAGCAATAATGTATCTTTAAGTAAATATGATTATACCAGAGATGGGCAACTACTTTATAAATTAGATCCATATGCGAAAATTGCTAAAGAGCTAATTATGGAGCTTCCAGATGCTGATCTGAAAGATAAGGCTAAACAGAAATTAGTTTTACCAGATCCTTTTGATAATGATTTAACCATTGCTGGCTTAACTTTGTAAACTGATGAGATCCCTATTTAATAAATGTCAGAGCAAACAAGTGATAAAACCAATTTTAAATTAAACTACAACTTTGCTAGCAGACATGGTGTTCTTATTAATAATATTAATGCGCAGCAAGTCGAATTAGTTTGTCGCGAAGAATTATGTTCACCTGAGATTGTTTCTGAACTGCAACGTAATCTTGAAAAACCATTAGAATTTCAGATAGTTTCTAAAGATGATTTTAATCATTTATTAAATAAAATTTACAGTCATACTTCTGATGCGCATGCAATGATGGCTAACATAGAAGATGATCTCGATCTCAGTGCTTTTATTGATTTATTACCCTCAACACAAGATTTATTAGCCAGTGATGATAACGCACCGGTTATTAAATTAATAAATATTTTATTAACTCAAGCTATTAAACAAGATGCTTCTGATATTCATGTTGAAACTTATGAAGAAAAGATTGTTATAAGATTTCGAATCGATGGTATCTTACGAGTTGTTTTAGAGCCGCAGCGTGCTTTAGCTCCTTTGGTTATTTCACGTATTAAAGTTATGGCCAAGCTTGATATTGCTGAAAAGAGATTGCCACAGGACGGTAGAATTGGTTTACGTATCGCTGGTCGAGAAGTTGATTTGCGTGTATCAACGATGCCTACTACTTATGGTGAGCGAATTGTTATGCGTATTTTAGATAAGCAAACCAGTAAGCTTGATCTTGCGCAATTGGGGATGAGTAAAAAGACATTAATAAAAATTTATAAATTACTTGAAAACCCTTATGGAATTATTTTAGTTACAGGGCCGACAGGGTCCGGTAAAACTACGACTTTATATTCAATGCTTACAGTACTGAATAAAAATACTAGAAACATTCTTACTGTTGAAGATCCTGTTGAATATAATCTGCCAGGAATTGGTCAAACACAAGTTAATACCAAAGTTGATATGACTTTTGCCAAAGGTCTACGTGCTATATTACGACAAGATCCAGACATAGTCATGGTCGGTGAGATACGAGATTTAGAAACTGTCGAAGTAAGTATCCAAGCTAGTTTAACTGGTCATTTGGTTTTATCAACACTGCATACTAATACAGCTATTGGTGCAATTACTCGATTACGTGATATGGGTGTTGAGCCTTTTTTACTAGCATCAAGCGTGTTAGGAGTATTGGCACAAAGATTAGTGAGATTATTATGTCGTCATTGCATGATCTCCCTGCAAGCTGACGCTGCTACCTGTGAGCTATTAGGTGTTGATCCGCAAACACCGCCAATAATAAATTATCCAGGCAATCACAATTTATCTGATGCTGTTAAGTACTCTTGTGAATATTGTGGTAGCACAGGATTTTCTGGTAGAGAAGGTATTTATGATTTAGTTGTAATTGATGAAAAAGTACGTTCGCTTATTCATGATGGTGCGAGTGAGCATGAATTAGAAAAAGAAGTACGTAAAACATCCCCAAGTATGAGTAGCGATGGAATCAAAAAAGTTCTTGCGGGCTTAACAAGCATAGAAGAAGTATTGCGAGTTATTAATATTGAGAAATAACGATGCCAATATTTGACTATCAAGCAGTAAATAAAGTAGGTAAAGAGTTTAGCGGCGTCATTGAGGCTGAAAGTACTTATTCTGTTCGTAATAAATTACGTGATCAGGATTTGATTCCTATTGATATTAAAATTGTATCTGGTGATGCGACTAGTAAAATAAGTAAAAATTTATTCCAATCAAAAAAAAATAGTTTTTCCGTTTCAGAACTAGCCTTAGTAACTAGACAATTAGCAACGTTACTCTCATCTGGGCTACCGGTTGATGAATCATTGATTGCTATTTCCCAGCAATCGGATAATGAAAGAATTAGACGAATTATAAGTACGGTGCGCAGTAAAGTTCTCGAAGGACATTCATTGTCAGCTGCTATGGCTGAATATAAAGAAGCATTCCCAGAATTATATCGTTCAACTATCCAAGCAGGTGAGCATTCAGGTTATTTAGATATGGTACTCGAGAATCTTGCCGAGTACACTGAACAGCAATATTATTTTAAACAAAAAATAAAACAAGCGTCCATTTACCCAAGCTTGATGATTACAGTGTCTACTTCAATAGTTATTTTTTTGTTAATCTACGTTGTCCCGCAAATGGTTGACGTTTTTAAAGATGCGGGTCAACAGCTACCGATTCTGACTGTTATACTCTTGAGCGTAAGTAATTTTTTACAAACCTTTGGAATTTATATATTATTAATATTAATAACCGCAGCAGTATTATTCAGGCGAGCGATGCAGCAAAAAGCTAATCGTTACAAATTGCATAAATTTTTATTGCGGTTACCAATGATAAGTAAAATTATCAAAGTTAGCAACACAGCACGTTATGCGCGTACATTTGGTATTTTAACACAAGCTGGTGTATCTGTATTGGATGCAATGAATACCTCTAAGCAAGTAGTTTCCAACTTAATAATTCAGGATGCATTAGAGCAGGCTATGCACAAAGTTAAAGAAGGGGTTAATATAAGCCGAGCTCTGAAAGAAACCAATTATTTCCCAGCAATGAGTATTCATTTAATTGCAAGTGGTGAAACTAGTGGTAAGCTAGAGATGATGTTAGCTCGAGCAGCTAGTTATCAAGAAAAAGATATTGAAAATTTGATTGCTACTTTTATCAGCCTGTTTGAACCAATTATGATTTTGGTTATGGGTTTTGTGGTGTTGTTAATAGTATTGGCAATATTATTAC
>CAYLXL010000007.1:4406-11260 GCA_964387745.1 uncultured Gammaproteobacteria bacterium
GTATAGAAAATAATTAAAGAGTAGGAAAACAAGATGCGCCATAAAAATATAACCAAACAAATAGGTTTTACTTTAATTGAAGTAATGGTTGTCGTGATTATCATAGGTATTTTGGCTATCTTAATAGTACCAAATATTATAGGCCGTGTAGATGATTCACGTATTACTAAAGCAAGAGTTGATGTTGCTACCATTGAAACTGCTATAGATTTTTATCGAATTGATAATGGAATATACCCTACCACAGAACAAGGTTTGCAAGCTTTACAAGTTAAACCAACATCACCACCGATCCCAATGAGTTGGAAAGGCCCTTATCAAAAAAGATTACCTAATGATCCATGGGGCGAGCCTTATCAGTATAGAAATCCAGGAACACATGGTAACAATATTGATATCTATAGTTTTGGCCCTAATGGTAAAAATGCACAAGATGAAAGTGGCTTTATAGGCAATTGGGAACTTAAATGATCAAAAAATTAAAACTATCAGCATTCACACTACTTGAGGTGATGGTAGTTTTAGTAGTGATTGCTTTAACAGTTGGGATTATTGCTATTTCTACCAATAGCCTGCAGGCTCGCAATGAATTACAACCGTTTGTTGATAACTTATATCAAAAGTTAACAAATTTTGAGCCGCAGGCTATTTTAAAGCAAACTGAAGTTGGACTTAGTTTTTACAGTAATAAGATAGAGGTTTTAGAGTTCGATGGTGATCGCGTGGCCTGGCGCTTTAAAAAAACTATTAGTATTCCATCGAATATTACTGTTAAGTATGAAATCACTGAAAAAAATTTATTTGCTGACAAGCTTTCAAAAGCAGGTGATTTGGATGTCAATACAGTCAATAATACGCCAGATATAATTTTTACTGCTAATGGTCGCGTTACGCCTTTTAAACTGTTTATCAGCCATCCTAATGAGCATAACTACTATGTGATTATCAGCCAATTTAGTGGCGAATTAACTTTGGAAACCATTGAACACGCGGACACTTAATGTAGATAAATTTAATAATATAAGTTTAATAATGAATAATAGTAAGCAACAATACAATAATAAACAAAGAGGATTCACATTATTTGAAGTTTTAGTTGCTTTAGCTATTCTCAGTATCACTATGGTAGCTGCTATCGTAACTACAGATAATGTGCTTGAAAAAACTATGCATCTGGAGAAAAAATTGCTTGCTCATTTTGTGGGTATGAATATATTAAACAATTATCAATTGAATATGTCCGCTCGAAATACTGATGTAACACGCGATAATCATGGCAAGATTACTATGAGAAACCAAGAGTTCACTTGGGTGCTTAATACAGTAAAAATAGATTTTGAAGGGGCGCCATTATTACAGTTAGAGGTTAAAGTAACTGAAGCAAATAATGATAAAAATATTCTAGATAGTGTCAACCGGTTAATTCCAGTGAGTAAAATATAATCACACAAATGATACCAATAATACCAATATTATCGATGATAAAATATAAGCGGATATCTAATAACTCAGGCTTTACTCTAATAGAAGTACTAGTAGCTTTAGCTATTTTTGCTATTCTGACTATTTTAACATTACGTGGTCTTAATACTACGATGGAAGCAAAGACGAGATCGCAAAAAGCGCTTGCACAGCTAGCAGAAATTGAAATGTCTTATATCATTATACAAAGAGATATTGAGCAAATCATCAATCGTAATATCTTAAGAGGAGATGGTGATTCCAGATTGGCATTTATGACGCCAATAGATAATTTAACGAGCGAAGGAACTAAGTCTGGTTTAAAGGAAGAATTCGGGTACAATCGATTAGAGTTCACCAGAACGGGTGATGATGATAATGCCATTTTAAATCACAAAGTAAGCCAATTATTACGCGTCGCTTATTATCAAGACAGAGGTGAGCTGGTGCGTCATGCCTGGCGGCAAGTAGATGCAACTGCAGCTACATATGTCGATAAACGACGTTTATTATCCAATATTGAAAAATTAGAAATAAGTTATGTTGATGCTTATGGTAAAGCTTCACAGACTTGGCGAGCTGTACCAGCAAAATATAATTTGAATCCTAATCAGCCTACGATGGCTTTACCGCGAGGAATACAAATGAGTTTTGCTATTAAAGATTATGGTAGTATTGACTGGGTATTTGTTTTACCTGAAGTTTTAAATAGAGCTTAATATATTATGGTTAAGTTGAAATCATTGCAAAAAAATTATGGCACGGCCTTAATAACAGTAATGTTAATTGTTGCCATTGTTAGTATCGCGGCAATAACTATGCAGGGTTATCTACGTGTAGAAATAAATCGTACTCAAATGATAGTCGATGGCGATGAATTATATAATAACTTGTTATCACTCGAAGCCTGGGGACTATATAAAATCAAAACTACTGAAAGTAAAGGTTTAGATTCTCTTAGTGTTACTAGAAAAAAAGATACTGTTAGTTTAACTGGAAAAATTATTAATCAAAATGGGTTCTATAATATTAATTATTTAAATAATACAAACTTTTGTCGTAATATAGAATCTAGTTTGCGCCAGAAAATTTTGGCTAAAATATTTACAAATTTGGTTTTGCTGACTCAAACTACAGAGCCTGTATCGAGTGAACAGCTAGCAAAAATTATCAATAATATATATGAATGGCAATGTGCTCGTTCATCTAACGATGCTCAATTTTTACCAATTACAGACAGTAAATGGCAATATCAGAAATCTGGTCAAATGTTCATGGATGTATCTGAGTTACGTTTAGTGCCAGGGGTCACAGATAGCATGTATTTTAAGATCAAAGATAAAATTACAGCTTTACCCGTGCGTAATATTAATTCAGTTAATTTTGATTTGAATGCTCTTTCGCCTGAGTTATATGCAGCGATAACATTTACTGATGTCGTAACTGCTAAACAAGCTTTAGAAAACTTAAAAACCCAGAGTGACGCAGAAAAACTAAATTCAATAATCAATATAGCCACAAATGCTAGTAAATACAGTTTAACAGAAGAAATACCTGAGCTAAGAAATATACTTTCTAACAATGAAGAACGTGAAAAATTCTATGTGATAGAAGGTAAGGCTAGTAAAAGTGAAAGCCGGATGGGGCTACAGTCACTAGTATTAGCTAATAATAATGATATAAGAGTTATCTGGCGTAAGAGAGTAATATGATATGCACGATTATTTATTTGTCAGATTGACAGCCACGCATGATTTGATGCAGACGCCAGTAGATTGGTTATTGTCAGATAATAATGGCAAGATTATTGAATTCACGGGTAAACCTGAGCTTTTACGTGATCTACAAAGCCGAGATTTAGAGTTTAGAAAAATAGTCTTAATAATTCCTGATGGATTGGTAAGTTACAATATAGCTGAAATCCCTATTAAAGATAAGGCAAAGCGTCATCAAGCAGTTAAGTTTATTCTCGAAGACAAAATAATTTCTGATATCGATAATACAACATTTATTGTTGGTCCTGAAATAGAGACGCATCAATATTTAGTGGCTGCTGTTGATACTGATAAATTAAATAATATTCTAGGTGAGTTTAAAGATATTTTTCAACTGTTTCCGACTATGGTTGTCACAGATGCGTTGTGTTTATATAAAACACAAAATGACAATTATTCACTTTATATTGATTACAATAATAACTTAGCGTTGATAGTCAGTAAAACTATTGCTATAACCTATCTTAAAAATTTGAATCTTGTTTTTGGCCAAATTGTTAAAAACTCTGATTCAAGATTAAATGTAGACATATATAAGCAGGGTATCGACAATCTAAATAAATATGTAGAAGTTGATAAAGTTTCTATAACATCGGAACAACAGATAACTGATTGGTTGCCTTTTTTGGTCTCGAATTGGTTTGTGCAAAAACCACAAAGTAGAATGAATTTAGCGAGTACTGTGCTTAAACAAAGCAAGTTAGATTTAAACTTCAGTCCTCTTTGGAGATATACTGCAGTTCTTTGGATAGTACTGTTTATAGGATTAGTTGGTTATAAATATATTGATAGCAAAGTATACTCAGAACGACGTGTTGAATTAGATTCAATTATTAAAACTACGTTAAATAATAATAATATTAGTACTAATAATATAATAGATTTACAAAAAGCCGAGCAGTTAATTGATCGTGAAAGTAATAAATTAGCAGAAGAGGTGCAGAAAGAGAGATTGAATGATGAGTTTAAAATTTTATTAGCAGCATTTAGTACGACTTTTAATCCAGCATTTAAGCTCAACTATATAATATTTAAAAACCATAAGTTAGAGATTAATTTTACAGTTAATAAAAATAATTCTAGTTTCTTAGAAGAAACAAAAAGCTCACTTGCTGAGCAAAAGATTACATTAACAGAGAGTATAAAAGAGCAGGATAATATTTATAACGCAACTTGGATAATGAGTGTGTAACAATGTATAGTAAATATAACAATCTTTCAGACCGCGAAAAAAAGTTGATTCATGTGGCTGCAATTTTAATTATTATTTTTTCTTTATATATAATAAAAATATATGTTCCAAATTTATTTTCACCAAGCCTAGGTAGTCAAGTAGAAGCAGATGCTAAAAAATTTGACCAGTTGATTCCAAAAATTGTAAAGCTTAATCAGTTAAAAAAACAAGCACCTAAATATACTAATATCCCAGGTGATGATTTATTTAAATATATTAACCAGCATCCACCGAAAGTAGAAGTTTTGAATGAAGATGCGATAGTTCTTCAAGATCTTGGTGCTGGCAAAAAAGTTTCAGTGAAATATCAAACAGTAGGTTTTGATGCGTTTTTGCAGTGGCTACATGATTTGCATAATCAGTATGGAGTCGTAGTTGAAGAAATTAATTTAATTCCTGATCAAAAAATTGGTTACGTTGCAGTAACTGCCACACTTAGTTTACCCACCTAATTCATATCAGAAAATCTTATATATTTAGTTGAGATTTTCTTCAGTATTTGTGTACGCATATATATATAGTATCAATCAATATGGGTTTCTTTATCTATACTATTAAATAAAACTAATAATAAGATCTTATAAAGGGACTAGAAATGTATTATAAAAAAATTAAATTACTGTTAACAATATTATTAATGATTTCTTGTAGTAGCTTATGGGCACAAAATAATCTATCAAAGGATACGGGTTACACTAAAGTATTTCAAAATAGTGCTGGGTGCTCCGGATTTAATTTAGGCGAAGGCACGGTTCAAAATAATGCTACTGCATGTGCTGCTAAGTGTGATCAGTCAAATGATTGTCATGGTTTTAGTTACAACCCAATTAACAAAGGTTGTCGCTTAAAAGTTAACTCTTTTTGCATGAAGCAAGGCGATGATGAGCTAGGTTATACTTACTACACCAGAAATGCCAAATATAGTGACAACGTGGATCTAGAGGTAGAGATTTTCAAGTATGGATATGAAAGAGTGGCTGACGGTGATTGTTTAGAATCAGACTTAAGTAAGGATGCATTAGCCGCAGAAGATTTAACGGTTTGTGCTGGTACATGTCAGCGTGCACCCGGATGTAAAGGTTTTAGTTACTCACATACAGATAAAAAATGTATTTTAAAAAGTATGAATGATATTAATTCATGTTCTGCAATAGCTAGAGTCCGAGGCAATTATCAGTTCTATGGCAAGATAAAATAGTATTATTATAATGTAGAGCGAAGAGACATTCGCTCTACATAAATCAAATTACTTAATTCGCTTCGCAATTAAAATTCCAATCTCATATAACAAACAAATTGGCACAGCCAACAGAACCATTGATAAAACATCCGGCGGTGTTAAAAACATAGATACTATAAAAGCAATCAAAATAAAATAAGACCTTTTATTAACTAATTGCTCAGCACTTATAAAGTTTAGTTTTACTAATAAAATAATAGCTAATGGTATCTCAAATACAAATCCAAAGATAAGAAACATATTAAAAACAAAATCTAAATAATTATTTATATCGGCCATAATGGCTACATTATTTGGCAGCCATTGTACAAAAAAACTAAACATCATCGGTAAGATAAAATAATACGCAAAAGCAACGCCTATTAAAAATAATAGTAATGTCAAAAAAAAGAATGGTAAAACATAGGTTTTCTCGTGTTTATATAATGCGGGTGTAATAAATAACCATAGCTGGAAAAAGATCATTGGTAATGTCGAGAATAGTGCAAAGTTTAATGCTAGTTTAATTGGCATCACGACGGGTGTAGTTATTTGTGTCGCAACAAAACTACTGCCAGCAGGTAAAAATTGTAATAGCGGGCTTGATAAAAATTCAAAAATATTTTGTGCTGTATAAAAAAACAAAGCAAATAAAATAAGATAAGTATAAACGCAGTACAGTAATCTTTTGCGTAGCTCGGTTAAATAATCAAGAGTGTCATTAGACAACATAAATAATAATTTCTAATTTTTAGTTAAATCATCAAAATTTTTATTGAGCTCAGCTTGCAGTTTATTATACTGCGCCCGGGCTTTTTTTAATGCTAATCCTGCGATTTGTGCGGCTTTGATTAGTTCTTTTGGACCTAGTAGAATAAAACCAAGAATAAGAATAAACAATATTTCTGAAAAGCTTACATTAGGCATATATAGGGTCTTAAAAATTTTTAACCCATGATAACACATAATTAGCCGTTTTTAGCATATTTCATAACTTCAAAATATATGCTGTTAGTTAGAATGGTTGCAAATTACTTCGTGATTGCGTAGAATCTAGTGTAAGTTGATTACATAGTCATATATCAATCAGTTATGAGAGATTCAGATTTATTGCACGCATCATCAGAGACTGTTGTGGTCCCTGTTATCACCGTTACGCCGCCAT